>CAIVJE010000119.1 GCA_903906135.1 uncultured Verrucomicrobiota bacterium
AAAGTTCATGTGGAAGTCGAACGGCGCGCCCAACGCGTCGGCGGCATTACCCTCGAAGGCTGCATGGCCTCCAGTATTCCTCAAGCGCGCAACGGCACGCTCTATCTCATGTGCGCAGGGGATCGCTCGACCTTTGATCAGGTACGTCCCGTCTTGGAAAAATTAAGCACTGCCCTCCGCTATATCGGACCCACCGGGAGCGCCGCGCAAGTCAAGGCCCTGGTCAACATGGTCATGAACATCAACACGGCCGGTCTCGCTGAGGGGCTCGGCTTGGGCCAAGCTCTCGGCCTCGATCTTGATATGCTCCGGGAAGTTTTCAGCCAGACGGGCGCTAACTCGCAAGTGCTCAAGACCGATGGCGAGGACATGCAAAATCGCGCTCACGATTGCTACTTCTCCGCCTCGCATGCCGCCAAGGACTCTGGCATCGCCTGCCAACTCGCAGTCGACTGCCAATTAAATCTGCCTGTGGCAAAAGTTACCCAAGCACAATTCGCTCGGCTGACCGAGCTCGGCCTCGGTGGCCTAGATAAATCAGGTATCGCCGAGCTCACCTTTCCCGGTCGCCACAGCTAAATAAAATGCCGCAACCAGCGGCATTGAAGGGAGAGGGCATCACGCGATGAGTGTTTACCAGCAAGGCTGTGTGATTAAAGCTACGTCCATGCAACTCCCCACTCGCCGCTCATTGCGCTGGCTGCTGCCTTGCTGCCTCATTGTCCTCGCGGCCAATCTTTGGATTTTCTTCAGTCGCAATTGGGAAGATTCACTTTACCCGACCGATTACGCTACGCTTTATTATCCACTCGACACCCCCACCTTGCGCGAGTGGCAGGTCGAAGGCCCGAACCAACTCCGTCTCGATCTCGCCTGGAATAAGACTCCAGAATCCTGGCAGCTTTTTTCGGATGGAAAACTCGTCCAAACTTTGCCGGGAAACACCCCGCGGCTCGATTTGACGGGGCGCCAATTTGACGGCTCGACCAGCGCCCCCCTCGCCGATTTTAAACATCACTACCAACTCCGGCCATTACCGGCGGGGCTCGGACCAGATTTGAATTTCTCCGTCACCGCCATCTCGGCTGATTATTACCGCAAAAACGGGATGCGCTGGCCGAAAGATATTTATCTTGTCCAAACCACCCTACCCGCCGGCAATTTCCTCCGACGCCCACTGAGTTATTGGACTGATGATTATCACTACATCGGCGCAGCTAATCTCGCCGCCGCCGATCGAGTCGTGCGCGAGCAGATGGGCATTACTGACCAGGATGCTACTCTTACCCGAATCGAGAAAGTGATGCGCTACCTTAGTCTGAAGCTGGCGGGCTCTGGCGGCGTCCCCAAAGACGATTTCCGTTGGATGGATCCTTGGAATATATGTCAGGAGATGATTAACGGTACCGGCAAAGGCTGGTGCACCCAGAATGCTCAGATCTATACATTCTTCGCCAACCGAGCTGGCATCCCCACCCGCTTTGTCTTTGGCGCGAACACGCAAGCTGACGTGATTATTTATAATGGACACTCGTGGGCAGAATCTTGGGTCAAGGAACAGAATCGCTGGACCTACGTTGATCTAACCCAATCGCTTTACGGCATCGCGGATAAGCAGGGAACGTTACTTAATACCGCGGATATTCTTCACCTGTGTGAGCATGACGCCTTCGATGGCATTACCGCCCGCATTTTTAAAGATTGGCATTGGAAAAATTTAGCGGTCGCGGCCGAGCCACTGCAGCCCGTGACGGTGCCCTATTCTTTGGTTAACTGGCTCGCGCGCCAAGAATATGGGCGGCAAGCAATCATCAAATATCGCCACCCACCTAATATTG
This sequence comes from uncultured Verrucomicrobiota bacterium, assembly GCA_903906135.1. GTDB lineage: Bacteria > Verrucomicrobiota > Verrucomicrobiia > Opitutales > Opitutaceae > Lacunisphaera. Next base: position 1,839 of record CAIVJE010000119.1, read on the forward strand.
AGGATGTGCGCGGAATCTATTCGATGCTAAGTCACGACCGGACCTTCGCGTGGACTAATTTCACCCGTTATCTCTACGATCCACCAGCCGCCTACTCGATGTTACCGACTGATGGCGTGCGCGTTTACCGTCTGCGGCAAACCTTATTTGCTGGCCTCATCCTTTCACTCATTATGACCCTGATCGCTCTCAGTCGTAGAGCCCCGCCGCGTAGCTCCTAGGGCTAAAATCTCCCGCAGGATCTAAATTTCAATTTTACCCCAATCATATGCTATCTTATTTGCTCCGCCTTGCCATCCGTGGATTGACGCTGATGGCGACCAGCCTGCTCACGCTTTCGTTCATGGCGCTTTGCCTCCAGGCGGACGAGATCGTGGAAATGGAAACAGATCTGCAGGGCATTGTTGGCAAACTTAAGGGCCCCACTCGCGAATACGTCACGGAAGTTAACCCCGCCTCCGACGAAGGCCGACTAGCCCTCACCCGGATGCAGCTCCCCCCAGGCCTGAAGGCCTCCCTCTGGGCAGCCGAGCCCATGCTGGTCAATCCCGTTGCCTTTAATTTTGATGAGCAGGGCCGCATTTTTGTGGCGGAGACCAATCGTTACGGCACCAGCGTACTCGATATTCGCAACTACATGTGGTCCCTCGAAGACGACCTCGCCAATCGTAACCAAACCGACTTTCTCGCCAGCGTTCGCCGAAATTTCGGTGAAGCTAACGTCAAAGAACTTTCTAAGGAATCAGAGCGCCTCACCTTACTTGAGGATACCAATGGCGATGGGGTGGCCGACAAATCTTCCGTTTACGCCGATAATTTCCGTGCCCCCCTTGACGGGATCGCCTCCGGGGTTCTCGCGCGCCGCGGTGAAATCTGGTTCACCAGCATTCCGTCCCTTTGGCATTTTACGGGTAAAAACCAGGCCGCCACCCGTACCGAACTGCACCGCGGCTACGGCGTGCGCTTCAATTACACCGGCCACGATATGCATGGTCTTATTTTTGGGCCCGACGGCCGCATCTACTACAGCATCGGCGACCGCGGCGCGTGTGTCACCACACAGGAAGGCACCATCATTGAGGCCCCCGACACCGGCTCCGTGTTTCGCTGCTATCCCGACGGTTCGCACCTCGAGCTTTTCGCCACCGGGCTACGCAATCCCCAATCACTGCTATTCACGGAAAATGGCGATCTTTTCACTGGCGACAACGATAGCGATCAAGGCGATCAAGAGCGGCTCGTGCACGTGGTTGAAAATGGCGATAGCGGCTGGCGCGTAGGCTATCAATTCGCACCACAGGGTCATGCGGGACCGTGGAATGCTGAACGTCTCTGGCGCCCCCGGCATCCCTCGCAACCCGCCTACTTGCTGCCGCCGATCTGCAATATTGAGGATGGCCCGTCCGGGATCGCCTATTACCCAGGCACCGGGCTCAACGCCGACTACGCTGGCCAAATTTTCATCACGCACTTCAAGGGCAGTATTCCCCGCTCTGGCATTTATACCTACAAGCTGCAACCTGCCGGCGCCTCTTACACCGTCAAGGAGACCGCCCCATTTCTCACCAACGCCCTCCCCACGGATGTTCGCTTCGGTCCCGATGGCCGCCTCTATTATTCAGATTGGGCCGAGGGCTGGCCCAAATCTAAACGGGGCCGCATCTACGCCATGTTTGATCCCACTCACATCAACGATCCAATCGTAAAATCTACGCAACAACTCATCGCGTCCGACTACTCCAAGAAAACGAACCAAGAACTCGCTGATCTGCTGACCCATCCCGACTGGCGCGTCCGGCTCGAAGCCCAATTTACTCTGGCCGAAGCCGGAGCTAACAGCATTCAGATTTTCAACAGCGTCGCCACTAATCCCGCTAGCCATCCCCTCGCCCGCCGTCACGCGGTCTGGGGCTTGGGCCAGCTAGCGTCAAAATTTCCTGGGGCCCTCACCGCACTTGGCCCGCTGCTGCAATCAGATGATGATGAAGTGCGCGCTCAGGCCGCCAAACTGCTTGGTGATTACCATGACACTCCTATAGCCAACGGGCTGGTTGCGTCGCTCAATGACCCTTCAGCTCGAGTAAAATTCTTTGCCGCGCAATCACTCGGTAAAATTCATCATACAGACGCTACATCCGCACTCATCGCCGCTGTACGCAGCAATAACGATACTGATGCTTATCTCCGTCACGCACTCGTGCTCGGTTTGGTTGGTTGCGCTACTCCGACGCAACTGGCAGCAAGTGCGAAAGATGATTCGCGGGCGGTCCGACTCGCCGCCGTCTTGGCGCTACGCCGTCTGAAAAGTTCCACCATTGCGGAATTTCTGACTGACCCCGATCCACTCATTATTCGCGAAGCTGCCTTGGCGATCAACGATGAGCCCATTCCGACCGCGTTGCCCGCGCTCGCTGCGCTCACCGGAAAGCCGGTAGCCAACGAGGCCACCATGCTCCGCGCCCTCAACGCCCATTTTCGCCTCGGCACTTCCGCGGACGCGACGGCGCTGGCCAATTACGCGGTGCGCCCCGAAGCGCCCGCTCAGCTCCGGGCTGAAGCTCTCACCTTGCTCACTCTCTGGTCCCAGCCACCGGCTCGCGACCGTCTGGTCGGAATTTATCGGCCGCTCGCGGAAAAAAATCGACCGACTACAGCGGTCATCGCCGCCCTTGAACCCCACCTCGCTCGTTTGCTAACCGGCGCCAGCCCCGAGTCAGTCAAATCAGCTACCATCACCGCGCTGGTTAAGCTGAAACTTGCCTCGGCTTCCGCCAACTTGCTGACGCTGGTCGTTAATGCCGCCGAACCGCTGGACGTACGCGTCGCCGCCCTGCGGGCTCTTCATCAACTAGGTGCAGCGCAACTCGGTGCCGCCATTGAGGTGGCTCTCATGGCAAAGGAACCCGAACTACGCCTAACCGCCCTGCCCCTTTCCATTCAATTGGCGCCAAAAACTGCGATCGCAATTTTGGTTAAACTACTAGCCAACGGCACGGTCCTAGAAAAACGCGCTGCATTTAAAGCTCTGGGCACAGCGCCGCAAGCGGAAGCCGACGATGTCCTTCTCCTTCAGCTCGAGCGATTGGCCACCGGTCATATCGAGCCCAGTGCCCAGCTTGAACTGGTGGCGGCGGCAGCCCTTCGCCCTGATTCACGAGTCAAACAAGCCTTAGTCGCACGCGAGGCCTTACTCGCTAAGGATCCCGATCCACTCGCGGCTTTCCGGGTCGCCCTCGAAGGCGGTGACGCCAAAGCTGGTCGCGAGCTTTTCAACAATCACCCCGTCATGCAGTGCAGTCGCTGCCATCGCGACAGCGATGAGCCCGGTGGGGAGGCCGGCCCAAATCTCGCCGGCATCGGCACCCGCGAGCCCCGAGAATATATTTTTCAGTCTATCCTCAAGCCTAGCGCCAAATTCGCCGTTGGTTTTGAAATTGCTACCATCACGAAAAAAAACGGCGCGGTGTTGGTTGGCACCATTAGCGAGCGCGATGAAAAGATTGTGCGCCTGCGGACGAGTGCAACCGATCCAGTGGAAATCGCCCAAGCAGACATCCAAAGTCTCGTTTCAACCCCCTCAGCGATGCCGGAAATTGCGGCGCTCGTCATGACTAAAACCGAGATTCGCGATCTGGTCGCGGCAGTCGCTGCGTTGCGGACGGTTTCTCGGTGCACCGAATTAACCCCGCCCCGCGCTCTGGTGGCGCCACCGATCGATTGAGCAGGATCTGGCTTGGAGCCGCTCCTCGGGAAATCCACCCACTAAAATTGGTAGCCTTACGGGGAATCGAACCCCGGTTAACGAATTGAGAATCCGCTGTCCTAGCCGCTAGACGATAAGGCCAAAAATCTGAAAAAGCAGAAAAGCGCACCCGACCTGCGGGCGTCAAGTGCGCAGTATAATTAGGCGTTGAAGAGCTCGTCCGCCTTGAAGAAGCGCGCCAATTCCGCCTGAGCGTTCTCATCGGTATCGGAAGCATGGCAAACATTCTTCATCATCTCAGTCCCAAAATCACCGCGAATGGTGCCCTTCGCCGCCTTGCGCGAATCGGTTGGCCCGAGCAAATCGCGCACTTTTTGCACGATCCCCTCGCCCTCAAGCGCCAACATGATAACCGCTTGTGAGCTCATAAATTGTTCAATCTCAGGATAGAAAGGCTTATCCGCGACGTGGGCATAATGCGTGCGCAACAGGGCAGGCGTCAGGCGGGCCATCTTGCACCCAACCACGGTGAAGCCGGCATTTTCAAAGCGATTAAGCACATTACCGGCATGGCCTTGGGCCATGCAGTCCGGCTTTAAAATGATGAATGTTCTCTGCATATAGACGGGCCAACATACTTTTCGCGCTCAGTTTGAAAAGCCCTGATTTAAGGAATCTTCAGCCCTGCAGTGCTCGCATCGCCTGGAGCGCTGCCAGCGCCGCAATACGCGCTTCTCCATGATTAACTATAGGTTGCGGATAATCCAGCCCGAGCCTTACCCCCGCGATTGTCAGGACTGAACTAGGCGCCGCCCATGGCTCATGAATAAATTCAGTAGGAATCTGGCTGATTTCAGGCACCCAGCGCCGGACATAACTGCCCTCTGGGTCAAATTTAACACCCTGGAGAATGGGATTAAAGATGCGAAAATAGGGAGAGGCATCGGCCCCACAACCCGCGGTCCATTGCCAGCCCAGCGTATTGCTGGCCAGATCAGCATCAAGGAGCGTGTCCCAAAACCAGGCGGCCCCATCGCGCCAAGATATTCGAAGATGCTTCACGAGGAATGAAGCCACGATCATGCGTACGCGATTGTGCATCCAACCCGTCGCCCACAGCTGCCTGAGACCCGCATCGACGATCGGATATCCCGTCTGCCCGCGCTGCCAAGCGCGCAACTGTGGCGCATCGCTCCGCCACGGGAAGCTTGTGAAATCAGACCGCAACGGTTCTTCAGGGGTATGCGGAAAATGATACAATAAATGGTGCGCAAATTCACGCCAACCGACCTCACTGAGAAAAATTTGTGCGCCGCGACTAGCGGGGAAAACTCCACTTTCCTTTGAGAGAGCGCGCACCGCCGCCCAAATTTGCCGCGGACTTACTTCGCCAAAATGAAGATAGGGTGACAGCGACGACGTCCCCGCAAGATCAGGCCGGTTCCGTTCGTCGGCATACTGGTCGATGACCCCACTTGTGAATTTTTTGAGCCGCTGGGCCGCCGCCGCTTCCCCTGGTTGCCAGGCTGCCGCCAAACCAGCGTCCCATTTGACCGTGGGCAGTAACCCGAGCGCGGCCAAATCAATTGAAGTCGGCCCGCGGACGGGGCCAGAAAATTCTCCACGCGGTAGCTTAACCGGATCCTCGACCGGAAGGGTGAGGCAATGCTTCCAAAAGGGAGTAAAGACCTGGAACGGTCGGCCCGATTTATTCTGAATAGTATGCGGTTCAAAGAGGAGCGCGGCATTAAAGCTCTGGGCGGCCACGCCCGCCGCCGTCAGGGCAGCTTTAATGATTTTATCGCAGGCGATCGCGGCCGGCTCGTAGTTGCGATTCCAATAAACTTTGGTCGCCCCAGTCGTCTTCAGCAGATCCTGCAAGACCGCCCCACTGTCACCTTTCGCCAACACCAGTCGAGAGCCACGTTCGCGTAACGCTTCAGCCAATTTCCCGAGAGAATGATGCAGCCACCAACGACTCGCTCCACCGAGCGGCCAGCGGCCCGCCCGGGCTTCATCCCAAATATAGACCGGCAAAATAGCGCCTTCGGCCAAGGCCGCAGCTAGCGCCGGATTATCCTGCAGCCGTAGATCCTGCCGAAACCAGACGATCGTCAAAGCCATGGCCCAGCCTAGCTCAAAGTGCCGCCATGTAAAGTTGCTCGTAAGCCCCGATGGCTTTAGTCCAAGAAAAATCCCGTAACATCGCGCGATGCTGGACGGCCGCATAAACCGGCTTTTGCGCATACAATTCGAGCGCCCGCTGCAAGGCCGCCGCAAACTCAGTCGGCGCCGCGACGGTGATAATGCCGGTGCCAGCAGCCGGACTAACGGCGTAATCCGTCACGGTATCCACCAGCCCCCCCACGTTGCTCACAATCGGCACGGTGCCATAGGCCTGACTATACATTTGATTAAGCCCGCAGGGTTCAAAGAGCGAAGGCATTAAAAAGAAATCAGCGCCCGCTTCAACCAAATGGCACATCTCTTCATCATGCCGTATGCGAATACCCACCTTAGTGGGATAGGCTGTCGCTAGTTTTTCAAACAACTCTTCGTAGGCTTTTTCGCCAGAGCCCAAGACGACGAGGCGGCAATTCTCTTTAATAAAAAACTCCTTAGCCGCGAGGACCAGATCTAGACCCTTAGCCGCAGTAAAGCGACAAACCATCCCGAAAATAGGTCCTTTAAATTTTTCGCTCCAGCCAAATTCCTTCAGCAGCTCAGCTCGACAAATCACTTTACCCTTAAGATTGGTGGCGCTGTAGCGCGCGGGCAGACATTTATCCGTCGCTGGATTCCAGACGGCGGTGTCGATCCCATTTAATAAACCATGCAAATCATCGAGCCGCGTGGCGATGACGCCATCCATGCCATAACCAAATTCGGGGGTCTGGATTTCTTTAGCGTATTGCGGACTCACGGTAGTCACGAGATCGGCAAAAATAATCCCTCCCTTCAACATGCACATTTGATCGTAGTACTCCAAACCATCGATGTGCATGAACTCATCCGGCAGGTTGGTCAGCGCGTAAGACTTCCTCGGGAAAATTCCTTGGTACGCGATATTATGAATCGTGAATACCGTTTTAAGGGCGAGCGTGACTTCGTAACAGCGTTCGGCTTCGCGAAGGAAAATCGGGAGCAGACTCGTTTGCCAATCATGACAGTGGACAATGTCCGCCTTGAAATCAGTCAGCCGCAACAATTCAACCACGGCTTTTTGAAAGAAAATAAAACGAGCATCATTATCATCGTAATCGCGCGTCCCCGTCCAATAAGGCCGTTGGCGGTCAAAAAATTCCTCTCGGCAAATCAAGTAAAGCGTCAGACCCGCTCGTGGTTTAAGCGTATAAACTTCGCCACTTAAAAAGGCATCCCCCATTTCAACCTTGAATTGGTGGCTAGGTTGAGCGCCGGCGACGTGCGGACCAGCGAGCACCGTTCGGTAACCCGGTAAAAAAACTGCCAGCTCATGTCCGCGATCCGCGAGGGCTCCCGTCATCGCCGCTACGGCGTCCGCCAATCCCCCTGTTTTTATATAGGGAAACAATTCACTCGTCGCATGAACAATTCGCATATTGCAAAACTACCACAAAAACTGCACGGTTCCACCAGAAAATTATGGGGATCGTTACGCCGCGGTAAATTCCACTGGCCCCCGTAGTCCTTCCTCATGAGTTATTCTGACCGCCTTCTCTCCCATCTTAAGCGCCGTGGCTACCTTCCCGCCGCTCCCGACACCATCGCCAAAGAGTGGCGCCTCAATCCCAAGGATCGCCGCAAGTTTGCCCAGCAAGTGGGTGAACTTATCCGCACGGGGCAAATTGCGGTCATTAAAGGCGATCGCCTTTGCGTGCCGAGCGAGGCCGATCTGGTTACCGGAAAAATAAATTTCCGCCAAAAAGGCTCTGCGATGGTGGCGCCCGAGGTCAAGGTAACCGAACCCCGCAAGCCGGCTATTTTTATATCCGGGGAAGACACTGGGGTGGCCTTACAGGGCGACACCGTCATCGTCCGCCTCCGCTCACCCAAAGAACGCGATTTCCCCCATTTTTTAAAACCGGGTGAACAAGCCGGGCGCGTGATCAAAATCCTCACTCGCGGGGCCGCCACCATCACCGGGTCACTCCAAAAAGCCCCGACTTATTTTTACGTAATTTCTGATGATCCACGGATGAATCATAATATCATCGTGGCTGATCCGACAAAAGGCGGGCTCAAGCCTCCCGCCCTGGTGGGCGACAAAGTGGTCGTCAAACTCAACGAGTGGAAGGATCGGCAGCAAAATCCTGACGGCGTTATTGTCGAACGACTGGGCAAAACTTTTGAGCCCCGCGCCGAACTGGCTGCCATTTACCACAAATACAATCTCACCCCCATCTTCCCGCCCGAGGTGGCCCGCGAAGCCACCAGTCTCCCCAGCGCCGTCAGCTCGAGCGATCTGACTGGCCGTCGCGATTATCGCGCGATCCCGACCTTCACGATCGACCCTGACGATGCCAAGGATTTTGACGATGCGCTCTCCGTAGAATATCTCGATGGCGGGGATATTCGCATCGGCGTCCATATCGCTGACGTTAGCCATTATGTTAAGCCCGGCACCGCCCTCGATCGCGAAGCGCAAAATCGCGGCAATTCCACTTATCTTGTCGGCACGGTCATTCCCATGCTGCCAGAAAAGCTGTCCAACGGGCTGTGTTCACTCGTCGAAGCTCAAGATCGTTTAACGAAAGCGGCGCTCTTTACTTTCAGCGCAAGCGGTCGCCTAAAAGAAACCGCCTTCGCGAATACCGTCATCCGCAGCGTGAAGCGCATGACCTACAAGCAAGCCTTTGCGCTGATGTTCGAGGATGATTTTAATAAAATCCGCCAACTCCCCCTACCCGCGGCCCATCAGACGGGCGCGACCGGCCGAGCCTTCAATGAGCTCTCGACTCAGGAACTAACCGACTTGCAAAAATGGGTGCGGCAGCTGTGGACCATTGGCCTTAAGCTCCGCCAAGAACGCATGCGCAGCGGGAGCCTCGATCTCGATATGCCCGAGACAAAAATCTTCGTCGATGCTGAGGGCTACGCCGACCGCATCGAGCTGATCCATAATGATGAAAGTCATCAATTAATTGAAGAGTTCATGTTGATGGCCAATGAAGCGGTTGCCCAGTTGACGCGGTCGCATCACCTCCCCTCTTTGTATCGCGTCCACGACGACCCCGACGAGGAGAAGCTTAACGACTATCGCCAGTTCCTCACCACCTTCGGCATCAAAGTGAGTAATTTAGCCCAACGCGCAGAAGTTGTCCGCCTCCTGACCCTGCTCAAGGAGCACCCACAAGGCTATATCCTCCGCACCCAATTACTGCGCTCCATGCGCAAAGCGTGTTACCGCGCCTCACCTGACGGGCATTACGGCCTGCATAAAAAAGATTACACGCACTTTACGTCACCGATTCGGCGCTACTCTGACTTAGTTGTCCACCGCGTCTTTGATGCGTATCTCGCCAAACATAAAGGCGGCCATGGCAATTCCACCAGTTACCGCATCGCCCAAGTAGATAATCTCGCCGAACATTTGAGCCTCACGGAAATCAACAGCACGGAAGCCGAGCGAGATTCAGTTAAAGTGAAACTTATGGAATATTTTGAGCGCGAGACGGAAAAAAAGAAAAAGACGCTTTTCACCGCGATCATTACCGACGTGCGCAACCATGGTTTCTTCATCGAAGTCGCCGAAGCCGGGGCTTTCGGCATGGTGCCCGTCTCCTCACTCAAAGATGATTTTTACGTCCTCAACGGAGCGGGCACCGCTTTCATCGGCCGCAAGAGTAAACGAAAATTTGAGCTCGGCCACAAAGTCCAAGTCGTCGTGGACAAAGTAGACCGGCAGAAACGCTTGATTGATTTCACCGTGCCTTGACTCAGACGACGCCTTACTTGCGCCGCAGCCCTGATTGATTTTAATCATTAAAAGCATGAAGCACTACAATTTCACTGAGCAATTACACCGACTTTACAGTCAGGCGGTTAAACTGTGCGCCGCCGGCCAGCGAGGCGCGGACACTTACTTTACCACGGAGGAAGTCGCTTTCCTGACGGCTAATGGCTTGACCGCCCAAAATCTCTATGACTACGCAGAAGATGAGTTGAACGGGGGCGAGCCTGGTTGGGACATTGCCTTGAGCATCGAGCTGATTCGCCGCAATTATTTTCTCAACGTTCAAGGCGGAAAATCGACCGGTCATTTTATTGATGAAAATAAATTACCGGGAAAATCGACCCTCCTCGCAGGGCTGCCTTGGTTGGCGCGACTCATTCCCAAAGCCCAAGCTAAGCTGCGCGGCGAATTGCCGACCTCGATGATGTATGCCTGCGGCGGGGATCGATCATTTTTTCAACAACACGACATTCAACCCGCAGAATTTCTCAGTATCATTTGGCGTCATGAAAATAATCACGCCGCCATTAGCGACTGGGTCCAGCAACGCAGCCAGTCGCGCTGACTAATTTAGCTCTACGATAAAACCCCAGTTCTACTCCTATCGTTATGCCGACCTATAATCTTAAAGTTAACGGCGCCGTGCATAAAATCGAAGCGGTCGCCGACACTCCCCTGCTATGGGTCCTGCGGGATCAGCTGGAGCTAACTGGCACAAAATTTGGCTGCGGGATTGGCCAATGCGGAGCCTGTACGATTCATATCAACGGCGTGCCCGCTCGTTCCTGCCAAACGCCTATCTCGACCGTAGGGGCCATGCTCATCACCACGATCGAAGGGCTGTCACCGGATGGCTCGCATCCACTGCAAAAAGCCTGGTGCACGCACGATGTTCCACAATGCGGTTACTGTCAGGCTGGACAAATCATGTCAGCGGCCGCTTTTCTGCAAAGTAATCCCACGCCAAGCGATCAAGAAATCGACAGCGCGATGGCCGGTAATCTTTGCCGTTGTGGCACCTATCTGCGCATTCGTACCGCGGTCAAAGATGCAGCTAAGTCGATGCAAAATGGAGGCCGCCCATGAACGCGCCGCACCACCCGTTTTCACGACGCGACTTTCTCAGGGTTACGACTTTGGCCGGCGGGGGCTTTGCCCTCAGTTTAGCCTTACCGCCCGAAGCGTGGGCCGAGGTGGGCCAAGCGCTCGACGACACCGCTAAATTTTTCACCCCAGGGCCCTTCATCAAAATCACGCCCGAGGGGATCATCACCATTCTCGCAAAAAATCCGGAGACCGGCCAAGGCATCAAAACCTCGCTTCCGATGATTATTGCCGAAGAACTTGATGTAGATTTTTCAACCGTCGTGATCGAACAAGCTGCACTCCGGAAGGATGTGGGCCCGCAATTCGCTGGCGGCAGTCGATCCACGCCCGACAATTACCTGCGGATGCGACAAGCTGGGGCCACCGCTCGCGCGATGCTCATCGAGGCCGCCGCCCAAATCTGGCAAGTCCGCCCCACCGAGCTTTCCACCGACCAAGGCAAGGTCATCCACGCGGCCAGCGGCCGTTCACTCACTTACGGTCAACTCGCCACTAAAGCCGCGACGCTGCCCCTGCCTGCTGAGAATACGATCAAACTTAAGCGCGACGATAGCTTCCGGCTCTTGGGTTCACGCGTCGGCGGCGTTGATAATCCGCTCATTGTTACCGGACGGGCTGAATTTGGCATCGATCAAAAACTCCCCGGACTCGTTTACGCCGCCCTCGAAAAATGCCCGGTATTCGGCGGTAAAGTTGTCAGCGCCAACCTCGAACGCATCAAAGCCCTGCCCGGCGTACTGGACGCCTTCGTGATCGAAGGCACGGACAATATCAACGGGCTGTTGCCAGGCGTCGCCATTATCGCCCGTTCCACGTGGGCCGCTTTTTCGGCTAAGCGTCAGCTGCAAATCGTCTGGGATGAGAGCGCGGCGCCTGGCCATTCAACGGAGGCTTATGCCGGCCAAGCGGCCATTCTCGCGGCGGCAGGTGGCACAAACATTCGCCGCGAGGGCGATGTCGTGGCCGCCATGGCCACCGCGAGTAAAGTTGTCACCGGCACCTATTTTTACCCGTTCTTAAACCACGCCACGCTCGAACCCCAAGGCTGTACCGCATGGGCCCGCGATGGGGGCATTGAATTTTGGACGACTTCACAGACCCCCGGTTCGGGCCAAGAACTGGTGGCGAGCACGTTGAAAATATCGAAAGAAAAATTGAAATTGAATTTAGTCCGCGCTGGGGGTGGCTTTGGTCGGCGCTTAGCCAATGATTACCTCGTAGAAGCGGCGGCCATCGCCCTGCGCACCCACGGGGCACCCGTCAAACTCACCTGGACGCGGGAAGATGATATGCGCCACTGTTTTTATCGTCCGGCCGGCTTCCATTTCCTCAAAGGCGCGATCGATGCGCAGGGACGACTCAGCGCTTGGCATAATCATTTCGTCACCTTCGGCTACAAAAATACCGAGCGGCCCGCATCGTCGGCGAGCCTCAGCCCGGATGAACTGCCCGCTCGATTCATACCCAATTTCGAACTGGAACAGTCGATCATCCCCACGATCGTTCCAACGGGTCCCATGCGGGCGCCAGGGAGTAACGGACTCGCCTTCGTCATGCAAAGTTTCATCGATGAACTCGCTCACGCTGCCGGACGCGATCCGGTCGAATTTCGCCTCGAACTGTTAGGGAACGATCGCGTGGTCCCCCCCGCCGCCGGCCAACGTGGTAACCCCTACGATGTCGGCCGCATGAAAGCCGTAATCGCCCTGGCCGCAGAAAAATCAGGTTGGGGTCAAGCGCTGCCACGCGGCCAAGGTCGGGGCGTGGCATTTCATTTCAGCCACGCCGGTTATGTCGCTCTGGTCGCTGAAGTCATGGTGACAACCGATGGCACGCTCACCGTGCGCCAAGTAACCGCCGCCGTTGATGTGGGCCCAATTATAAATTTAAGCGGCGCAGAAAACCAAGTGCAGGGCTCTATTATCGATGGAATCAGCATGGCTTGGTTGCAGGAAATAACCCATGACCGGGGCCGGACCGTGCAGAGTAATTTTAATGATTACCCCCTGCTGCGGTCGACGGAAACTCCCGCGATGTCGGTGAATTTCATCCAAAGCAAAAATCCACCGACCGGGCTCGGTGAGCCCGTTTACCCCGCCGTGCCGCCGGCAATCTGTAATGCCATCTTTGCCGCCACCGGCCACCGAATCAGGCAATTACCGATCAACAAAACTGATTTGCGGTGGAGTTAAGCCATCAGCTAACGCGCTGATGGCTGCGTGCTATCCTCAGAGCGGACGACAATAGACCATCACCACCGCCACGAGCAGGAGTAATAGCGCCACGAGACTTAGCGTTCCACGTAAGTGAGCTTTCCGGTAGACGACGCCGCCCAAAGAAGCTAGTCCCAGCCAGCAGATGAATTTCACCAGCACCCAGCCCGTCGCGAAGGGGATTTTCTGCAGAGTTAGCATACCAAAACCGCTGACGAACATCAGTAAAGCAGCGATGCCGGTGACCATTAACGTACGCTTGCGGTTGGCCGGATCAGGGTTTCCAAAAGCCATGAAAGTGTGCGCCGTCAGCACAAGCAGAGAGAAAATGTGTAACAGTTGGTAGTAGGGTAGTCTTTCCATAGTGGGTGGGGTTAAAAAAATAACACTCCATTCGTGCCGTATACTCCGGAGCTCATGTCCTTTTTAAGTTAAAGGTGGGCACCACCCGACGGACCTCCTGTCTTCCGATTTACGGCCTGACATCAGCCCGCCTGTCAGCGGTTCCCAAATTATAGCAAAGGCAAAGAGCGTTGGTGGAGTACCTCGAACACAACAGGGTGTCAAAGAAAGACTACCCCACTTGATCCAGCCGTCAAATGCGAACCCGAGTATGGTTGAACATTCATCCAGCATCGTGGCAATCTTGTGACAGAGAAGAACGCGCAGGCGGATTGACACGAATGCGGCAAAACATTTAGGTTCAAAAATCATGACAGCACCGCAGGGATTATTTCAGATAATTGCGCCCCTCACTTTTGATTGTTTTTTGCTGCTAAAATAAGTGGCCTGACCATGACGACCTTAACCAAAACGAGCGATGCTGGCAGCAGCGAGTTCGTCAAACAATCGAGCCTTTACCAAGAATTTCTCGCCGAGCGGGAAGAGATTTTAAAGCATAAGTGGATCGAGTCTGAACGCCTTGGTCACGATATCGGCTTTGAACGCGCTCTGCTCGATTGGATCCGCAAGCATCGCGATAGCTGGCGGGCGGCGCGACGGGCCCAAAGGGCGGATAATACAACCCCACGCGCTTAAGTCCGGCCTTTAGCCGATAACTGCGGGCCAGGCGCTGAGCCCCAACGAGAGGTCATCACCTCTAGCGGCAACTCCAAGCGCCCAGTGCTCGCAAAAAAGGCCGGTCCACGAGGAACCGGCCTTAAAATTTAAGCCGTAAAGCCTTACTTGATTTCTTTGTGGAGCGTGTGGCGCTTGAGGAAGGGATTATATTTCTTCTTCTCGATGCGCTCGGTCACGGTCTTCTTATTACGCTTCGTGAGATAGCGAGAAGGTGGCTTACCTTCTTTGCGGGCTTCAGTGCATTCCAGGGTGACAGTTTCTTGCATGGCTTTAAATGAGTTGTAAGGGGCGAGAGCAAAGCCGCGCATTCGGAGCGTGCAACCTAAATCTGAAGCGCCCCCAGAAGTTCGGCCTGACGCCCCCCAGATAACGCTCACGCCAGTGGCTAAAAATCTACTAGCTAAAAGTTTACGAAAAAACCGCTCAGCTCCCGAGGCCGTCCAATTGAAAACTAGCCGAACGGCTGCGCTCAGGGCTAGGCGCTGACTCGCTTTTCGGTCAACGACATCATAACTCCACGGCGGAATAAAGTAACCTGCCCCGAACTGGAGGAAACCACGAGGGCAATGCAATCGGTAGCCACTGAAATAGCAGCTGCAGCGGCATGACGCGAACCCAGCCCACTCGGCAAATTGTGATTATAGTCCGCTGCTTGAATAAGGGAACCAGCCGATTCCACCACCCCGTCACCCCTGATGACAAAGGCGCCATCAATCGAAGAAAACTCCTTGATCGTTTCATCCATGAAAGGATTTAAAATATTCCGATCCTCCTCTTTGTAACCATAAAATGGATTAAGCACGAGCGGCTTGGTCAATTTATCAACCTTCTCACTATCCCCCACCACAAACAGACAGCCGACCGGTCGGCCCTCGCGACCTTCGACCGCTAATTCGGTGGCTACCGCAATGACTCGCTCCAGCACTTCTGGCTTCACGTCCACGGGCAACAAATCAGCCTGACCCGTCAGCAAGGTTTGAAATTCTTTCTCCACGTCGACGACCACAATTGTATCAAACTGATTACTGCCGGCCATCCCACCCACACAGCAAATTCGATCGTTAAATACGATCAGTCCACGAGTGAGACCAACGAGCACCGCGCTACGCAATTGAGCCATGCGCTGATTCGAAAAGGAGCGCACCTGAATGGTCTCAGTAAATTTGGCGGGGTGATCCTCCGCATCAGTTAAGCTGCGGGTGACGAGAATTGTCTTCAGCGAAGTTTTCCAGGCGGGCGATTCAAAATTCCCGGTGAAGGTATCACCGAACACCATCAAACCAGTGCAACCACTGCCGCGTGCGATCTTTTCCGCTTCGCGCAGGACAACTCGATTTACGCGACTTTGCGGAGCGGCGACCGGCTTGGCCGCAATACCACCGAATCCGATAAAGAGACGATCATAGAGAGTTTCCAGGTCTGGGGCCTGCACCAGACTATCGACGAAATCCTGCTCCTTCAACAAGCGCGCCAACGAGGCCAGCACTTGCAAATAATCACGGGCTTTCTCATCGGCAATCAACATGAAGACGAGCCGCACCGGCTCATTTTCCATCGCCCCATCGTAGCGGATACCATAATGACTCCGCCCGACCGCGAGAACGTAGCGCCGGCCCATCTTAACCCGAACGTGCGGCATGGCCACCCCGAGGCCAAGATAAGTCGTCATCGTACTTTCCCGCCGCAGCAAGCCCTTCAAGAGACTATCTCGATGCAAATCAGGAAAACGCTCGACCGTGAGATTGAGCAATTCAACCAGGGCTCCCTCCATGTCTGCGCTCCCGAGATCAAGAATCCGACCGCGAGAAATATATCGATCTAACCGCATGGTTTAATTTTACCGGGCTAAAAGCTATTTTTCCCAATTCAGCGCGCCCTTCTTGAACTCATAAAATAAGCCCAACACCAGGACACCCAAAAAGAAAAGCATGGGGGAAAGAATCGCAATATGGTTAGCGAGGAAATCTCGGTAGACAAAAGTCCAAGGAATCAGAAAAACGACCTCGATATCGAACAAGAGAAACAGCATCGCCGTGACGTAAAATTTAACCGCAAAGCGCGTATGCGTGCTACCATCACTCGGCACCCCGCACTCATAAGGAGTGTCCTTGATCCTATTCGGCCGAAAGCGTTGCCCGAGTAATTGGCTAGCCATGACCACCCCCACAGCAATCGCTGCGGCGAGCGCTACCTGAATAAGTAAGGGAAGATAATCGGCAGAAACCATGTAAAGAAGATGCGCGCATCGCGGGCCCAGCTTCAAGGGGATTTTTCAGGGGACAGCGTCAGTTGCTTTTGGCGCAAATTTGTTTTCGCTGGGGTATGCTTAAGCTCAGCCTAATTCTTAGCCTCTGCACCCTCCCTTTGTCCATGTCCGCCCAGGCCGCCTTCCCCCCGACCTCGCCGGACACCAATGAAGTCAAAACTTTACCCGCCGGAATCCTCCTCCAATCGGCTGGTCACGGCAATTATTTCGATGGCGCGGATAATCTTTTCAGCCCGCTTTTCCGCTACATCTCGCGACACAAAATCGCCATGACCACGCCCGTCGAAGCCCGCATCGAAAATGCCGCGATGTTTTTCTGGGTCGCACCGGCTGAACAAAATAAATTAGCCGGCAACGAAGCGGGCGTCGAAATAATCACCGTGCCCTCAAGGCGGGTCGCGAGTCGGGGCGAACGCGGGGGCTACACTCGCGAAAATTTTATTGAGGCACGCACAAAGCTACTCGCATGGTTAGCCACCCAGCCGGACTTGACCGCCGCCGGTGAACCTTACGCAGTGTACTGGAACGCACCTTACGTTCCGTTTTTCATGAAGCGCTTTGAAGTCCATATACCCGTGCGAACACGCGCTACCGGAGGCTAACAATTACTCAGGTTAAGGCGAACTGTCGCCGGCACGCTGCCACGCGGCATGCGCAGGATCATTCGAACCAACCCCGAGTTGTTGCGCAAAATCAAGCATACGGGCGTCGTCATCTGAAATGGGCTCAAACCCCGCATTCTTTCTCGCCGCATTAAGCTTCTGCAGCATGAGAGCATCTAAAATAACCGGATCCGCACTCATCAAAAGTCGCGGCTCTGAATTGGTGTAAAGTGAATTAAAATAAGGTCCGCCGATAAACTGATAAAGCTGCAGACTAGCAATATTGAGCGCCCACCCTTCGCGCAGCTCAGGAATGGCGGCCATTTCGGCCACCGCCGCTGGTGCGGTAGCTGGGCTTTTAAAGAAGCGAAAAGTATTACTCGCATTCCAAAGAGTGGCATTCACGAGCGCCCCGTTAATGCCGAGAATCGGGTGATCCGTGTAGACGGGTAAATTAATCCAAAAATCGGCATCCAGAAAAAGCGGGGTCGCGAGAAAACTTTTGCGATCTTCTTCGGTGGTCGTAGTCGACTTCCCCCCCGCGGCCGCTTCCACGGCGCGATCATTGGTCACCGGATCGAAGCGTGACGGCAACGGACTATCATAAAACCAAGTCGGATCATAAAATTTTCCAGACTCGAGCACATAAACTGGATGACCAGGAAACGGCACCGTCCCACTCGAAAACGAAGGTAAATACCCCGTGAGGCGCAACCGCAGTGGGTTGAGGCCGACGAGGAAAATATTTTCGCGGGCAAAGCCCCGCTTCTCGAGCGCGACAATCAAGCCACGCACCAAGCCGAAAGGGGTCGCCAAGCCCGGACCAGAATCCGCATAGATTTTCAGCCCGACTTTTTTCTTGGCGCGAGGAATGAGCTGACGGCCAGACGATCGCTCAAAATCCTGTAATAATTGCTCCACGGCATAACGATAATCAGCGTCGCTAAAATCCACGAGGCGATGCTCCCACACCGGAGTGGGCGGCGCAACTTTGGTCGCAGCCCAAACGGGGAGCACACCAAGCAAAGAGATAAAAAAACTCGTGAGTAAGGGGAGAAAGCGCATAAAAATAGCACCGATTTATCGGCATCAAAGCGGCGCAACGTGACAGACCCTAACGGCGGTTAAAAGTTTAATCTTAAGTGAATTATTCTTGGTGGCCGCCCCTGCCGCATTTTTGCCCGACGACAATTACCGTGATCAGAGCACGCCGACCAGCGCGCCGCAGCCACCATTCTGCATTGGGCAGATTTTAGGCTCGGCGAACCTGCTGCTCGACCATTAGAGCTAACCGGTGCCCGTCATTAAAGCCTCCAGTCTGCGCGATCTAAAAAATCGCGTTAACATCCACGATGTCGTGGGCCGCGTGGTGACGCTCAAAAAAGCCGGCGGCGGGCGCTTCAAAGGACTCTGCCCTTTTCACTCGGAAAAAACTCCCTCGTTCAATGTCTCCGCCGACAAGGGCTTCTACAAATGCTTCGGCTGCGGCAAAGCCGGCGACGTCATTAATTTTGTTATCGAGACCGAGGGCCTCCAATTCACCGAAGCGGTGGAGGCGATCGCGCAGCGCTTTGGGGTAACCCTGGAGTACGAAGCGGGCTCGGGGGGGCCCTCGCCCGAGACGCGTTCATTGCGCCAGGAAATTTTCGACATTCACGACCTTGCCGCAGATTATTATCGGCAGGCTTTTTTGGCGGCGACGCCCCACGGAGAATTCATTCGTGATTATTGGGTGAAAAACCGCCGCTTTGCTCCCGAGTTGGCCGAGGAATTTAAAATTGGGTTCGCCCCGCCCGAGGATAGCGGACTCGCGGCGGCCCTGTGGAAGCGCCAATTTACCGAAGAGGCCTTGCGCCAGTGTGGCTTGTTTTTCACCCGCGAAGGGGCGCTGCTCACGATCGGCGCGCTCCGCCCACGCTTCCGCGGGCGGCTGATGATACCGATTCGAGACCACCAAGGTCGCATCGTTGCCTTTACCGCACGACAACTTGAGTTAACTCCCGCGGATGATCCGGCCCGCGAGGCTAAATATGTTAACTCACCGGAAACCCCTATTTTTACTAAGAGCAATTTGCTCTTCAATCTCGACCGCGCGCGGAGTCACGCCACGGATGGACATCCCTTCGTGCTCGTCGAGGGACAACTGGATGCCCTCCGCTGCTGGAGCGTGGGCCTACGGACGGCAATCGCCCCGCAAGGTACGTCGATTACCGAAGGGCAGTTGGCGCTGCTGCGCCGCTATCACCCGCAAGTAGAATGTTTTTTTGATAGTGACGGCGCCGGCCAAAAAGCTGCGTTGCGTTTCCTCCCGATGGCCTTGAAAGCGGGCTTGGAAATTCGCTTTTTGATGTTGGCTGGTGCCGAAAAAATGGACCCTGATCTCCTTTTCCTCGAGCGCGGCATGGCCGCCTACGACGATGTTAAGAAAAATTCCTGCTCGGCGATGGCCTTTGCCTGCCAGTCATTGTTGCCCCAAGCCGCCACGGCTTCCGCTGAACAAAAATCGCGCGCTGCGACCGCCCTTTACGAGATTATTGCCCAAACCGATTCTGACGTAACGCGGATGTCTTTTCTCAGCGAGATCGCGCAAAATTTGCGCGTGCCCCAAGCCGCTCTCGAGCGCGACTTACGCGCCTATCTTTTGCGCGGCAGCGGTACACGTTTTGCGCCCACGAATAGCGCCCCCACCCCAACGGTGAATCTCAGTGCGGGCCCATCGAGCAAAGCCGCCGAGGCCCACTTGCTTTTTCTCTGCCTCCACCATGAGTCGCTGTTGCACGCATTCGCTAGCCAATTGCCCCATGAATGGATCGACCAATCACAACCAGCTGGCCTGCTCCTCGATCGTATTTTGGCCGAGGCCGCCCATAACGGTTGGGCTGGTCGCGAACAACTTGACCAAATCCTTGAGACAGAAGAAGAAAAGTCCCTCATTGCTTCTCTGCTATTTGAAATAGCTGGCGATGATGATTTAGCAAAAATGGCGAATGAGGGATTACGCTCCATGCAGCGACGATTTCTTGAGCCCAAGGTGCGGCAAATAGAACTTGAAATAGCTACTAAAGGCGCGGACCTTGACAGTCAGCTTCCGTCACTCTTGAAACAGCGCGCCGAAATCATTCGACAGCTGCAACATCCGCCAAAGCTCACACTCGATTCCTGACTTTGCTGCTATTGTCAGCCAATCTATCCTAACTCATAGAGGAAGCCATCATTTACGTTATGCCGAGCCATCCCAAGCAAGCCAAGCCCACTCCCAAATCCGCCCCAAAAAAGGCGCCGGTCAAATCGCATGCCCCTGCCCCAGCTGGCAAGGCTCACGAAAAGCCCACCAGCCCCCCTGCGCCCAAGCCCCAAGAATTGGTGAAGGCGGTTACCGCCCACGCCAAACCGGCCGCGGCTGCACCGGCGTTCGTGCCCTCAACTTTGGCCCACGGGAAACATCCAGAACCCACTAAGAATAGCGCCCCCCTCGCTGCCACCGCCGACGCGACCAAGGAATTCAAGGAAAAGGCTCTCGAAAATCTCTCTGGCGATCTTAACGAAAAAATCCGCTACCTGATCCGCCTGTCCAAAGAACAGGGCTACCTCACGTACGCTGACATTAACGAAGCGCTCCCCGAGTCAGTGGATAATCCGGAGGATATCGAAAACGTCATTTCCATTCTGCAGAATCTGGAAATCGACATACTTGATCCCGATGAAGTGGAAAATTACAAGCTGCGGCAAGAAGAGGCGGAAGAAGAAGAGTCCCGCACCTCAAACAATGATATTCTCGATGACCCGGTCCGCATGTACCTCAAGCAAATGGGGCAAGTCCCCCTGCTGACGCGCGAACAGGAAGTCGAAATTTCGAAGCGCATCGAGACCGCGGAGATCAATGCGTTAGCCGCACTTTTTGCACTCGGGCCCGTCGGCAAGCATCTGGCTAATCTCGGCGAGAAACTCCTGCTCCGCACGGAGCGTTTTGATCGTCTGGTCATCGATAAGAAGATCGAAAGCCGCGACATCTATTTCAAAAACCTCCAGAAGCTGGTTGATATCACTCGGAGCAACGACGAGATCGCGACGGAAGCGTGGAATGATTCCCTGAAAGCTCGCGATGAAAAAGCGCGGAAGAACGCGATGACTCGCTTCAAGAAGCGCGACAACGTCCTGCGCGCGAGCTACGTTAAATATTTCTTCAAATTGAAAGTGTTTGAGGATTTCCTGATCGAATTGCGGCCGAAGATTCAAGAGGTCGAGAAATGCTTCCATGATTTACATCGGGCGAAGCATCCAAAATCTAAAAAAGATGCGGCGATTGATGTGCGTGCGGTCAACGCCAAGCTTAAGCACCTCGAGATCGATATGCGCATCACGCCCCAGGGCCTGATGGACACCCTTAAAACCGCGCGCGGCTTTATTCGGGAGGCCCATAAGGCCAAAACGGAGATGGTCGAAGCCAACCTCCGCCTCGTCATCTCCATCGCCAAGAAATACACTAACCGTGGACTCTCTTTCCTCGATTTGATCCAAGAGGGTAATATGGGCCTGATGAAAGCCGTCGAAAAATTCGAATACCGGCGCGGCTATAAATTCTCCACTTACGCTACGTGGTGGATCCGCCAGGCGATCACTCGCTCCATCGCGGACCAAGCCCGCACCATTCGCATCCCGGTCCACATGATCGAGACCCTGAATAAGGTGATGCAGGTGCAAAAACAATTACTCCAAGAGTTCGGTCACGAGCCAACCCCTGAAGAAGTCGCGGAGGAGATGAATCTGCCGGTGGAACGCGTCCAGCAGATCATGAAGATGGCGCAACAACCTATCTCGTTGCAGTCACCCGTCGGCGACGGCGACGACACCAGCTTTGGCGACTTTATCGAGGATAAGTCCGCTGATAATCCTTACGACATGACGGCCTTCTCGCTGTTGCGCGAAAAAATCATGGATGTACTTGATTCACTCACAGAACGGGAACGACGCGTGCTCACCTTGCGCTTCGGCCTAGTTGATGGTTACAGCCGCACGCTAGAAGAGGTCGGCAAGCAATTTAAAGTTACCCGCGAGCGCATTCGGCAAATTGAAGCCAAAGCTCTTCGTAAAATGCGCCACCCCACCCGCATTCGGCAGCTGCACGGCTTTTTCGATGCCGAGCAGATCGATAATCCCCAGAACTTGCTGAAGAAGCCACCAGCCATCCCGCCTCAATTTATCAAACAAGGCGGTTTGCTCGGCAAAATGCTCTTCCCGCAAACGTAAAGCGGCTTTCGCCCTTTACGTTTACATCAAAAAAACTACTCATACCGATTATGCCAACCTCGTTGCCCCACTCCCTCGCCATTTTTGGTCTCGGCGGACCAGAATTAATGATCATCTTGGTGATCATTTTATTACTCTTCGGTGGCGCTAAGCTCCCCGCGCTCGCGAAAGGTCTTGGCCAATCCATCAAAGAATTCAAGAAAGCGGCCAAAGACGGCAACGAAGATGAGAAAGAAGAGAAGAAACCAGACGCTGGCCAAAAGCCTGGGAATAATTAAACAATCATCTGATTCGTTTGATTATTTGCGGCGCACCTCACTTGGTGCGCCTTTTTTATGCGAGGGTCGCCGCATTGCCATGGACGCGGCAGGCCCTAGTCAGCCCTAACCCGTTTCCACCAGCGAGTTTGCTTTTGACAACTTCGTCGCGCCGCGACTTGTATTAGTAAACCTCTCCCCCGTCACCGCTCCAATGTTTAACCAACTGCTGGGTCTTTTCTCTAACGACATCGGTATCGACTTGGGCACTGCCAATACCCTCGTCTACGTAAAAGATAAAGGAATTGTGCTCCGCGAACCCAGTGTCGTCGCGGTTCATACTATTTCCCGCAAAGTGCTCGCCGTAGGCGACGAGGCCAAAAAGATGCTCGGGCGCACCCCGGGTAACATCACCGCGATTCGTCCCATGAAAGACGGCGTGATCGCTGATTTCGATATCACGGAGGCCATGTTGCGCTATTTCATCAAGAAAGTGCATAATAATTCAAAAGTGGTCTCACCGCGGGTCGTGGTCGCCATTCCCAGCGGCATCACCGAAGTTGAGAAGCGCGCAGTAAAAGAATCCGCCACTCATGCCGGCGCCCGCGAAGTTATCACCATTCTCGAGCCGATGGCCGCCGCCTTAGGTGTTGGTCTCCCCGTCGATGAACCGGCGGCTAACATGATTGTTGATATCGGTGGCGGCACCACCGAAATAGCCATTATCTCCCTCTCCGGAATTGTTTTCTCCAAATCGATTCGGGTCGCGGGAGATGAATTCGATCTCGCGCTGATCAACTACATGAAACGCGCCTACAATTTACTGATTGGCGAGCGCACCGCCGAGGAAATCAAAGTAACCATCGGGTCCGCTTATCCCCTCGCTACGGAATTATCGATGGAGGTCAAAGGCCGCGACTCGGTCGCCGGTTTACCCAAAACCATTCATATCACCTCGCAAGAAGTACGCGAAGCGATGTCTGACACCGTGGGAGCCATCGTCGAGGCCGTGCGGGCCGCCCTCGAACGCACGCCCCCCGAACTTTCCTCCGATCTGGTCGATCGGGGTTTTGTCTTGGCCGGCGGCGGCTCGCTCATTCGCGGGATCGATAAACTACTCTCCGAAAAAACGGGGCTGCCCGTCATCGTCTCCGATGATCCGCTGTCCGCGGTCGCCAACGGCACCGGCGTTTTCCTTAACAATATCGACGAATTGTCCCGCGTCGCCGCTGATTTCTAAGCGAGGCCGGCCTCGCTTGCCGGCTCAATCGCCGACCACGTCGTGCTTCCAAAACGCTTCGATCAGGTTAGTCCGTTTGTCACCTTGGGGATTATTTTGCTCACGTGGCTCCTGCTGCCATTCGTTTTCAAAACGTTCACCCGCGCCACCTTTTTTGAGATTCAAGCTCCCCTGGCAGTCGCTGATTCTTACGCCCACGACCTGCAAGATTTTTGGTCCAACCGCCTGCATTCTAAAGATGAGCTCCTCCAAGCTGGCCGTGACGTGGCTGGGCTAGTGGCCAAATATGATTTTAGTGTGCAGCAGAACCAACAGTTGGAAGCCGACATCCTTCGTTTAGAAAATCTGCTCAACCTTCCGCCGCTCCCCGCCTTTCGCCTGGAGGCGGCCCGCGTGGCGCAGCGCGATTTCTCTGGCTGGTGGCAACGCTTCACCATTCGCAAGGGACAGAATTATGGCCTAACCGTGGGCGCCCCTGTCGTCTTTTCGGGGGGCGTGGTCGGGCGCATCACGGAGGTTCATCGCTATACCGCGGTCGTCGATCTGGTCACCAGTCCTACGTTTCGCCTCGCCGCCAGTATTGCCGGCGACAATCGCCCCATCAGCTATCAAGGCGGCTTGAACGATTCATTCAAGGCCCCCCGAGGCACGGTGGAGTTTGTTCCTCTTGAATTTACCGCGGCGCGAAACGCTCCGCGACGACTGGTGACCTCTGGCCTTGGCGGCATCTTTCCCGCCGGGCTTTCGATTGGCGAGATCATCAACCTCGAGCTGAGTCCCGACGGGCTGTTTAAAACCGGCGACGTGCAGCTTGATGAGCGCAGTGGCACGCTCAAGGAAGTTACCGTAC
>CAIVJE010000120.1 GCA_903906135.1 uncultured Verrucomicrobiota bacterium
GCTTCGATCTGCTTGACGCTGAATTTCAGATGTTGTGCCACCTCAGCCGTGGTCATGTTACGCGCCTGACGAACTTGCGATATCGCACAGCCCGGACTAACGTCGACCGTTTTCTCCGCCGCATCCATCAACTGTGATTCATCTGTCACTCAAAATGTCCTTTAAGGAGGCTTTGGTATTCGGGCGCGCCGGAAAACCGCCGGCGAAGCTGTGCGGCAAAGCTGTTTTCTGCCATTTTGTTCCCCAACTTACGTTCGATTCGCAACGCAAGCCATAGAGACTCTGCCGATTGATCGGTAACTTTATTGAACCGTGCAACAATCGCTCGCGCTCGCTCCCACTCACCTTTTCTGTAGAGCAACTGCGCGAAACTCATAAGTGCCGGAGAATAATCCGGGTCTATCCGCAGCGCCCGCTCAAGATACTCAGTCGCATCTCGCTCGTTATTAGCTGTGATCGCACAAGCACCTGCCGCTGCATAGGATTTTTGTGGCTGGGAATAAAGCGGGTTTCTCACGGCCGCCAAAAAATATCGAGCCGAGTCTGCCTCACGTCCAGACTGACAGAGGAAAAGTGCGTAATTATGATTCACGTCGGCATCATTAGGACTGAGCCGAATAGCACGTTCAAAGTTAGCCTGAGCTTGCGCGTTCTCGCGTAAATCCATGAAAACCAAACCGAGGACATTGTATGCAGGCGCGTAGCTTGGATCTGCCGCAATAGCCATCCGCAGCTCCTCAAGAGCAACCCCCATATTCCCCCTTTGGAAATACAGCCCACCCAGTTCGGCGTGAATACGCGCTCGGTTTCGTGGAGCGCCGGAATCACCGCTTTGCTGGCCAGTGTCAGCACCCATCTCAGGCTCAGGCGCAAGCTGACCGGCCCCGCATCCGGCAAGAAAAATGATCGCCGTAAAAATAAAAACTAATCTGCGGCAACGAATCATGATGTTGCCCCCGTGTCCCGCGCCAGGCGGATGACACGACGAGTGCGATCTTTGATCATTCCCGCCAACTGTCCACATGCGGCATCAATATCACCGCCACGCGTTTTTCTTGTCGTTGTGACAATTCCCGCTGCGTTGAGTAATTCGCTAAAGCTTCGAATTCTTTCGCTCGGGGACCGCTTAAAAGAAGACTGTGGAAATGGATTAAACGGGATCAGATTTATCTTGCAAGGTATTTCTGCAAGCAGCGCAATTAATTCTCGCGCCGACAGATCGCTGTCGTTGACGCCATCGAGCATCACATATTCGAACGTAACGAAATCCCTGGGTGCCCGGTCAAGATATCGAACACATGAAGCCAGCAGTTCACGAAGCGGATATTTCCTATTGATCGGCATCAACACGTCTCGCAATGTATCGCTTGATGCGTGCAGGGAAACTGCCAGCGCCACTGGACAATCGTCACGCAACCGGTCAATCGCAGGAACGATTCCTGACGTCGAGAGTGTGACGCGACGACGGGATAAACCGTAAGCGTTGTCATCAAGCATTAAACGGAGTGCGGGAACAACGTTTTCGTAATTCAAGAGGGGCTCGCCCATCCCCATCATCACGACATTGCTGATAACTTTGCCTACCACCTCAATTCCGTCCCCGGAACGGTCCTCATCAGACAAAGGCAATCGCCTCGATAAGCCCCCAAGGGATGCGGACGCCAACCACAATTGGCCAATAATTTCCGCGGTAGTCAAATTCCGATTAAAGCCCTGCTTTCCTGTGGAACAAAACTGGCAGTCAAGCGCACATCCCGCTTGGCTGGAAACGCATAGCGTGCCGCGATTTTGTTCAGGGATAAACACAGTTTCAACTGAGTTCCCTGTTCCAACATCCAGCAACCATTTCCTCGTTCCATCCGATGAAGTACTGTCGCTGACGACGTTGGGCAATCGGATTTCACTAAGAGAGATCAACTTTTCCCTAAGTGACTTGGAAATGTCAGTCATCTTTTCAACTTCACTCACCCCGTTACGGTGAACCCAGCGCATTACCTGCTTGGCTCGAAACGGTTTCTCCCCGGCCCCCTCAAGGAAAGCCGTCAAACTCTGCGCATCAAGGTCGAGGAGATTTACCGCCATTAGCGCGGATGAATGTTCAGGCTAGAAAAGAAATATGCGATCTCATTGCGTGCTGTTTCGGGTGCGTCCGATCCATGAACTGCATTCGCATCGATACTGTCCGCGAAATCCGCACGAATTGTGCCCTTCGCAGCCTTTTTCGGGTCCGTCGCCCCCATAAGCTCACGATTCGTGGCGATTGCGTTCTCGCCTTCAAGCAACTGAACCATCACCGGGCCGGAAATCATGAAAGAAACTAAATCGCGAAAAAATGGGCGCTCCCGATGCACCGCGTAAAAGTCCTCGGCCTCGCGCTGAGAAAGATGCATCATTTTCGCAGCAATCACCCGCAGGCCCGCCCCTTCAAAGCGAGAGTAAATTTGACCGATAACGTTTTTTGCTACCGCATCGGGCTGGATAATTGAAAGTGTTCGCTCTGCAGCCATACTGCTCTCCATTTTGCGCAAATAACGCAATTGATTAAAGGTGTAAGTTACTAAAAATAATGAACTTTTTATTATATCAGGATTTTTATATTTTACCTAAGCCAACTTTAGCGCTGGCAACTATGCCCGTTCTAAATGGAAATGCC
>CAIVJE010000121.1 GCA_903906135.1 uncultured Verrucomicrobiota bacterium
CATGATGTGTTGCTATGGCGTCATGCCGAAAATCAACGAGTGGGTAGTGGTCAAAATGATCGGCGCTGGCGTGAAGCCGCTGATGGATGTCCCGATTACTTTTGAAGGTAAACTTCGCGTGGGCGAGATGTACGAGAACGGTTATCTGACCGGTGTCTATTTGCTCGAAGGCGAAAAGCTGGTGGGCGTAAAAGGCTAACCAGCCCGCGCCGCCTGGCCTCAGCGTGCTGGGACAACGGCTTCCGCCTTCAGCGCGAAATATCCCGCTGAGTCAGCACCTTGTAGCCGCGCGTATTGAGCGCACTCGCCGCGAGGTCATTATCTTCCACGCTCAGCGCGAGGGCGGACTTTCCCTCGGGCCTCATAAAAAAAGAATAGAGATAATGAATGTTGATTTCCACCGTGAGCAGCGCCTTCAGCACGCCTTGAAGTTGCGATTCATCAGAAATCTCTACGGCAAGAACTTCGCATTCGGTATAAGCAAAATTAGTGGCCGCCATCAATTCGCGCGCGCGATCAGGGTCATCCACGATTAATCGATCAATCGCACAATCTGTCGTGTCCAGCGTGGTCATCGCCATCACGTGCACGTTATGCTTCGCGAGTAAGGCCGTCAGATCATAAAGTTGGCCAACGCGATTCGGTAAAAAAACCGAGAATTGCTTAACGGGATCGAGGGCGACCGGAGTGGCAGTGTCAGACATAAATGGCAACTTTAGTATGTCGCGGTGACGTGCGGCGGTCAATGCCGACGTGCGCGGCCGATAGGAGGCTTGAGTGTCGTGCGCGGAGCACTCAACGTGCGGCATGGTTTTTTATCATCGAATTTCTGCGCTCTAGGATGAAGCCGTCCGATGTTCATCAAGCGGTCGCGCAGCGCGCAAACAACAGTGCGCGCTTGGTGCTGCGCGGCATTGGGCTGAACGCCTTGTTGGCGGTGGTGAAATTGGCGGGGGGGATCTTTGGCCACACCTATGCGCTGATTGCGGATGCGGCGGAGTCCATGCTCGATATTTTATCTTCGACGCTGGTCTGGGCGGGTTTTCGGGTGGCGGCGCGTCCGCCGGATGCGAATCATCCTTACGGCCACGGCAAAGCGGAGCCGCTCGTTGGATTGATGGTCGCTTTATTTATTTTTGTGATGGCGGGGTGGGTCGCCTCACATGCCGTTCATGAAATTCGGACGCCCCATCAAGGTCCGGCCTGGTGGACGTTATTGGTGTTAGCCGGAGTGATCATCGCAAAAACTTGGTTCTCACGGCGGATGGGGTTGGCCGGGGAGGAAGTGGGGAGCACCACGTTGGGCATTGAGGCCATGCATCATTGGTCAGACGCCATTACTTCGGGTGCCGCCTTTGTGGGTATTAGTATCGCCCTTTGGGGCGGTGCTGGTTGGGAAACGGCTGATGACTGGGCGGCTTTATTTGGCTGTGTGATTATCGCCTTCAATGGCTTTGGCATGTTTATGCAGGCCCTCGGGGATGTGATGGACACGGCCGCGCCGCAGAATTTTGAAAATGAGGTGCGGGCGCTCGCCCTCGCGGTGTCCGGAGTGCACGCGCTCGATAAAGTGCGAATGCGCAAAAGTGGGCTCAGTCACCTCGTGGATATTCAGGTGCGGGTAGACGGTGACTTAACTGTCCGCGAAGGCCACGGCATCGCGCACGCCGTCAAAGATGCGCTCATTGCTTCGGCGAGTCATCGTATCAGTGATGTGACGGTGCATATCGAGCCCACGCTGAAGTAGTGGCGCGGTAGCTTTGGGCAATAGCCATTGGGGGTTGAACTGCCGGCCACACTCTGCCCGATTGTTTTTGTGCGAAGGCTAACGCTACAATTGCTCCTGGGGTTTCTGGCTTTGGGTGGGTGGGTGGCGGGCAGTTGGGGTGAGCCAGCGCCCCCTCGGCCGGCGCGCGAAGGGGGGCGATCCTTGGCGAGTGCAGCGGAGCTTGAGCTCCTTGATGGCGATGAAGTGTGGGCCACCGCTCAGCAGACGCTCGCTAAAGCAAGCTCCGAGCGAGAGGCCTTACACGCGCTGGTGACCGTCGTAAATTTGCAACGCCGCCGTGGTGATTATCCGGCGGGTCTAGTCGGTGCGCGGGATGGTCTCGGGCGTTCGCGGGCTCTGGGGGAAGTGCGCTTGCAGGTGGATTTCCTCTATCTTCTCGGTCGGCTCTATTGGAACCTCACCGATTACCCGCAGTCCTTGGAAAATCATCTGGCTGAGCTGCGACTGACGCAGTCCTTGGGTGATGCCTCGGTCCTCGCGCGCACGCACGGGGGGTTGGGCTTAACTTATCAACGCTACGGTCGCAACGAGGATGCTTTGCAGCATTTTAAACTTGGGTTAGCTGCCGCCGTAAAAGCGGGCGATGATCGGATCCGCTCCAGTCTCTTAAATAGTCTGGGCAATTATCATCTTAGTTTGGGGCATTATGATCAGGCGGCGGTGATCCATCAAGAGGCGCTGCAGATTCGCGAAAGTTATGGCAACCGGCGGGCGATCGCCGAGTCATTGACTAATATCGGGCTGATTGCCGATGCCCGCGGCGACACCGCGCAGGCCTTAGATTATCTCGGGCGCGCCCTCGGGACTTTCGAGGCACTCAAATATCGCCGCTACATCGTCAACACGCATCGGCGCTTGGCGTTGGTGTTGCGCAAGGCCGGGCGCTTGGACGAGGCCGCGGCGCATTTGCGCACGGCTCTGCAGATTGCCGAGACGTTAGAGAGCGCGGAGGTATTGGCCGATCTTTATCAGGAATTTGCTCTCACCAGTGAGGCGCGGGGGGAGTCAGCGGTGGCGCTCGATTATCAGCGCAAGTTGGCGGCCGCGACCGAGCAAATGCGCAGCGAGCAAGATCGACAGCGCATGAGTGAATTACGAGCGCGGTACGGGGCGGAACAGCGCGAATTAGAAATCGCCTTATTGAAACGCGAGCAGGAGTTACAGCATGCCGAGCTCGGTCGCCGGCGTTTGCAGACTTTAGCGCTCGTCGCGGGCTTGAGCGGCGGCGGCCTGCTGTTGGGGGTTATTATTATGCTGCAGCGTTACCGCTTGCGCGTGGAGCGCCGGCTGCGGGCGGCGACCGAGCACGCGCGGGAACGCGCGGAGATCGCCGAGCGACTCAAGTCGCGGTTGCTGCAAATCGCGTCACACGATCTGAAGGTGCCGCTGACGGCGCTCAATGTGACCGCTAGCTTGATCGGGCGTAATTCTAGCGATGAGGTTGCCGTGCGTCGTTTGGCGGCAGGGATTCAGGCTGACACTGCCCGTATGCGCAGTCTCGTGCGTGATTTTCTGGATGCCGCCGCGATGGAGGAGGGAAATTTGCAGCTGAACGCCACCGCGCATGATTTGGCGACCATCGCGCAGAGCGCGACAGAGAGCTTGGCGCTCGTGGCGCTCAGCAAGCAGCAACAGCTGATTTTTCAGCCAGCGCCGATGCCACTGCCGGTAGTTAACGCGGATGGTGATCGCTTGCGTCAAGTCTTCGACAACTTGATTGGCAACGCGCTCAAGTTCTCCCCCCCGCGGGGAGCGGTTACGGTCGCGATGGGCACCACGGCGGGTTGGGTCTATGCGGAGGTGCGTGATAGTGGACCCGGTTTGGGGCCGGCTGATTTCGCAAAAATTTTCGCGCCGTTTCAAAAATTATCCGCCCAACCCACTGGGGTTGATGAGGGCTCGACCGGACTAGGTTTATTTATCGCCCGGGAATTACTGACTCTTCAAGGTGGCCGCCTCGAGGTGCAATCGCAGCCAGGGCATGGCGCTGTCTTTCGAGTGCTCTTGCCGGTCGCGCCACCAACGACTGCTAGCTGAGTATCCGCCGGTCGTCTCCTGCTTAAGTAAATAGCTCAACCCAACCCGTTGCGTAGGCACCAACGAACTAGCGTTGGGATATCGTGTAGATCGAGTTTAGCCAGAATCCGGGCGCGATGTTTTTCCACGGTGCGGGGGCTGAGACCAAGTTGATCGGCGACTTCCTTGGAGACGAGGCCGCGCGCCACGAGGCGTACTACTTCTTGTTCACGTTCCGAGAGAATGCTGGCTCCAGCGCGGGGTAAGGCGGGCTCACTGGCAAGCGACGAAGGGACGGGCGGGGGTACCGTGGCAGAGAAAAACATGCCGCCTTCTAGGACGCATTGGACGGCGCGGTCGATTTGCTCGAGCGGCGAGTTTTTATCTACAAAGCCGGCGACCCCTAGGGATACTAGCTCAGCCGGGAGTTGTGCTTCGGGATGAGCCGTTAAGATAACGACTTTCGTCGTCAGGCCATGCTCGCGTAGAGCCCGCACAATATCGCGCCCATCCATATCGCGTAGATAAAGGTCAGCGATGAGCAGGTCGGGTGGCGCCGCGAGACACGCGGTGAGCGCATCGCGCCCGTCACCAAAATCAAGGAGTTCGCTCGGCTGGAAACGCCGCTGCAACGCATCTTTGAGCAGACCACGAAAAGTCGCCGTGTCATCGACAAGGATAAACCGCAGCGCAGCAGCGGAAAAGGGCGGGGTAGTCATGACTACGATGAGCAGAGGGATGTCCGTTCACACTGCAAGACCGCGCTGACCTCGGCCTATGGGTTGG
>CAIVJE010000122.1 GCA_903906135.1 uncultured Verrucomicrobiota bacterium
ACGTCGAGCGATGATGGGAAATGTGCTTGAGAGCGGCCTCGCTGCGCTGGGCGTCGCTGATCAACCCGCCATCCCGGTTGTCATTTCGGGCATGGCTTCCTCCACCTTAGGTTGGCAATCGCTCCCTTACGCCCAGCTGCCGGCCCCGATCGATGGCAGCACTCTCCGCTATCTCGATTTCCTGCACTTAGGGCGCAAGGTGCGGCTTATCTCGGGCCTGCAAGCCGCCAGTGATGTGATGCGCGGGGAAGAAACGGAATTAATCGGGCTTTTTTCCCCACCCGCTCGACGGGCCTTAGCGGAAAACAGCATGGTTGTGCTGCCGGGGACTCACTCCAAGCATGTGCGATTACGCGCCGGAAAGATTATTAATTTCACCACATACCTAACGGGCGAACTTTACGCTCTACTCAGCCAAAATAGCACGCTGGCCACCCCAGACGCAGCCGTCTTCGACCCCGCAGCTTTTATCGCAGGGGCCAAAGCCAGTCAGAATCACGGACTGAGCGCGGCACTTTTCCAAACTCGGGCCCAAACAGTACTCGGCCTGCTGGCGGCAAAACACAGCCGCGCCTTTCTCAGCGGGGTACTAATCGGTGCCGAGATCGCCGCCTTAGCCGAAACGCCCGCTGACCAAATCGTGCTCGCAGCCAGTGATCCTATCGTCAGTCACTACACTTTAGCGCTGAGCGAACTGCTGCCAGCCGCGCTCGTGATAAAAATTCCTCCGACAGAATTAGCCGCGGCCACCGTGCAGGGTCATGCACAAATCCTATCTTATCCATGAGCGCACCGGCCCAATTCGATCTCGCCCGCTTTGCGACCATGCCACTGATCGCCATCCTGCGATCCCAGCCGGCGCATGTCATTGACCCAGTCGTGCAAACCCTGATCGAAGGCGGTTTCACCGCGCTGGAAGTTACCATGAACACCCCAGGGGCTGCGCAACAAATTAGTGCTGCTGTGGCTAGTGCGAAAAATAAATTGGCGATCGGCGCCGGCACCGTGACCAATTTAGCCGAACTTGATGCAGCGCAAAAAGCCGGTGCCTGTTTCATCATCACACCTGTAATCGTGCCAGAAGTTATCACCGAATGCGTGTTGCGCGGATTGCCGGTTTTCCCAGGTGCTTTTACCCCAACCGAAGTCCATCAAGCCCACCGACTCGGAGCCACCATGGTAAAACTATTTCCGGCCCATCGACTTGGGCCCGACTACGTGCGCGATCTGAAAGCGCCTTTCCCCGCTATCCGCTTGCTCG
This sequence comes from uncultured Verrucomicrobiota bacterium, assembly GCA_903906135.1. Lineage (GTDB taxonomy): Bacteria > Verrucomicrobiota > Verrucomicrobiia > Opitutales > Opitutaceae > Lacunisphaera. Next base: position 1,262 of record CAIVJE010000122.1, read on the forward strand.
CCACTGGCGGCATCACTCCCGAGTCATTGCCAGGATATGCCCGAGCCGGTGCGGAGGGTTTCGGCATTGGCAGTCCCCTCCTTCCAACCGACCGACTCGCGGCCGGAGACTGGAAGTGGCTGCGTACCCGAGCAGAACAGTTCTGTTCAGCTTGGCGATTTTCTACTCAACCCTGACTTAAGTTCGCTCAGCATCGAGGTGGGGAAAATCTATAAAACCATCTTCGCCTTAAATTTATCCTCTCCAGATTCTTCTGCTGAGCCCACTTACCCAGCAGCCTCAGCCGAAATTATTAAGCCGCAGAGTAAAAAGAATCGGCCAGTGGCTTAGGCGCACTTAAAAGCAAAGCATAATAGCATGATACAGTGTAACAGCGACGGTGACGACAAACAAGAGCTGCCGTTCATTTTGCCCGAGGCATGACATCTGCTAACTTTGGCCCAACTAATGGCACCTCATCAATGTGCGTCGATATCATCATGCGCTTCAAAAAAATCTCCCTCAAGAACAAGCCCCGAGCGGGCTTTTTTTCAGCGCTGTTGCTGGTTATGAGTATTGCTGCGAACGGCAGTATGACGGCGCTCGTTGACTTGAAGATTACCGGTGACTGGGCGGTGAAGGTGTCGACCGAAGCAGCTTCAGGCGCGGTCACGACACTGCAAATCGCTCCGCCCACTATCATCACGGTGAACGCGGAGAAATTCGCTTCACTGCCGATCTTTAATCCCAAGACCTCTGGCTGGGCGAAAGGTGCTCAGCTTAGCGGAATCCGCGCGCAAGAAACTACCACGCCTTGGCTCCTCGTCCCCGACAGTCTCGAATTGAGCGCTGGTCCGACTGCTGCCGCCCCGATCTTTCGCCGTAGCGAGGATTATGAAATCGATCCTCAGTGGGGCACGATCGGCCGTTTAGCTACTAGCCGAATCAAGGCAGGCCAGCCGGTCTATGCTAGCTATCGTCACGCCCAGCTTCGCCTCGATGCGGTGATCCGCTCACGGGCTGGGGAAATTATTTTGCGCTCAGGCCAGCCACGCGCCGCGGCCCCGGAGCCGCCCAGGGTTGAGGCGGGCGAAAGTCTGCTGGCGCACATCTGGCTGCCCGGACAGCTGACTAAGCTCACTGCCGATAATTTATTTCCCATTTTAGAAACTACTTATCCCGAATCACCGAAGGCCAGTCCCGGTGCCGCTGAGCGGCTGATACCCAAGGCACTGGAAAAACTGCAAACGGGCGAGCGGTTGCGCATTCTCGCCTGGGGCGACAGTGTCACCGACGCATCCTATCTGCCGAATCCCGCGCTCGAGCGCTGGCAAGAGCAGTTCGTGACGCGACTGCGCCAACGTTTCCCTCGCGCCAACATCGAACTCACCACGGAGGCGTGGGGCGGACGTAACACGGCCAGCTACTTGCGCGAGCCCCCTGGGAGCCAACACAACTACCAGGAGAAAGTACTCGGGGCGAAGCCTGACCTGATTATCTCAGAATTCGTGAATGATGCAGGCCTGAAACCCGAGCAAGTCGAAGAGCGCTACACCAAGTTACTCACCGATTTCCAGAGCCTCGGGGCCGAATGGATTATTCTCACGCCCCATTATGTCCGGCCTGACTGGATGGGCCTCACGCGAGAACGCGAGGTGGATGAGGACCCGCGCCCCTACGTCGCCGGCCTGCGCACCTTCGCCCGTGAGCACAATGTAGCCCTGGCTGATGCCGCTCGACGTTACGGACGACTCTGGCGGCAAGGCATTCCGCATAGCACGATCATGCTAAACTCAATTAACCATCCGAACGCGCGCGGCATGACCATCTTCGCCGATGCCCTCATGGAATTGTTTCCATGATTACAGGCAGCCCAGCAGGTTTTTTTAAAAAAAATTCGGGTAATGCGATCCTCTCGCTGATCCTGCTGTGCCGCGCCCACCCTGATCGTAAGCAAAACTGCGAGGTCGCCTTAGGGCGGCGAAATGGCTGATAGCCTTAATTTATTGATCGCGCCCTTGGCTGGGATTGCTGAAGAATATTTTATTAATTCATGAATACATCATCTGCTACTGTCGTTCGGGTTGGCATCATCGGCGCTGGCCTCATGGGCCGAGAAGTGGCGAGCGCCTTTGGTCGCTGGTTTGCCCTGCTGGATTGCCCCGTTCGTCCCGAACTCGTCGCCGTGTGTGATATTAATTCGCTGGCCCTCGACTGGTTTCGTCAAGTGCCCACCGTAAAATATTTTGATACCGATCACCGCACGCTACTCACTCGCCCGGACCTCGATGTAATCTATGTGGCCGTGCCGCATCATCTCCACGAATCGCTCTACCTTGATGTTCTGCGGGCCGGCAAAGATCTTTTTGCGGAAAAACCTTTTGGGATCGACCTCGCGGCCGCTCGTCGCATTCGCGATGAAGCCGTCCGCCTTCAACGTTTCGTGCGCGTCTCTTCGGAATTTCCCTTTTTACCCGGGGCCCAACGCGCCATCACCATCGCGCGGACTGGCGCGCTCGGCCCGCTGCTCTCGATTCGCAGCAGCTTTCTCCACTCCAGCGACCTCGATCCCACCAAGACCATTAATTGGAAACGCCAGAACAAATTCTGTGGCGAAGCCGGCGTCATGAATGACCTTGGCTTGCACGTTGCCCACGTACCCCTTCGCCTCGGCTGGAAACCGAGCCGCCTGTACGCTCAACTGCAAAAAATTTATACGGTGCGGCCCGACGGGAAAGGGGGCTCCACGCCCAACGATACTTGGGATAATGCCACGCTCCATTGCACCTTAGATCTACCCGGCCAGTCGGGTATCCCGCTGACCTTGGAAACCAAGCGGATGAGCCCAACAGACACTAATTCTTGGGAACTTGAAATCATGGGAACCGACGCTGGGGTTCGCTTCTCCACTAAACAGCCCAAGACTCTGCTCACCTACGCGCGGGCCAAGGAACAAACCTGGGCAGCCACTGATCTCGGATTTACCATGCCTTTTAAGACGATTACCGGAGGTATCTTTGAACCGGGCTTCCCCGATCTCTTGCAGCAAATGTGGGCAGCTTATCTTGCCGAACGCGCCGGCCAACTCGGTGACCGCTTCGGCTGCGCCACGCCGGACGAAGCGGTGGCCCATCATGAGCTCTGGGCTGCAGCCCTCCAAAGCCACGCCGAGCAGCGCGTCATTACCCTTTAACGCTCCCGCCAATCCCAGAACGTCGGCTCAGTCGTCACGGCGACTGCCCGTCAGCATCAAGAGAATGTGGAGCAAGCTGCCTAAGGAAGCGACGAAAGCCGCCACGTAAGTTAACGCCGCCGCATCGAGGGTTTCATTGACCCCTTCCATCTCGTCGCGACTCAGGATTCCCAAATTCACCAATTGGACCTTGGCGCGGCGGCTAGCATCAAATTCTACGGGCAAGGTAACCAATTGAAATAAACAGATCACCGCCAGTGCCACGGCGCCGATCATCAGCATTTTGCCGCCGATGGCCGTGCTGATTAAAAGCACGCCGGCTAGGATGAGAAAATTGGAGGCCCCAGCCGCAATTTGCGTAGCCGGTACCAGCGTCTGCCGGATTTTCATCATCGAATAACCTACTTTCTGCTGGATCGCGTGGCCCGCCTCATGGGCAGATACGCCGAGCGCCGCTAGACTGGAACCACGGTAATTGGCGGAGGACAGTGCTAGCCGCTTATTGATGGGATCAAAATGATCTGACAGATGACCTTCGATTTCGACAATTTCGATGTCATGAATCCCCGCACTTTCCATAACGGCAGCCGCCGCTTCCCGGCCCGTAATATTACCGCGTGAAGCGATTTTTAAATTCTTGGAATACGCACGCGACACGCGCATCTGCGCGTAAAGACCGAACAACATGGGAACAGCGACGAGCGCAATGATGAGGAGCATGGTAAAAAAGAGTTAAAAAGTTACGAACAGCACAGATTGCCAAAAAAGGATGATTTGCCAGCGGAAAATAGTCAGGTGGAAAGACGCCCCGCCGTTATAAAGGGCCCGGCCCTCAAGCGAGACCCGCACGATTCAACAGGGCCTGTTGATCAGGTGCGCGCCCCATGAAAGCGGCAAATAACTCCATCGGATCAACCGCATTTCCCCGACTGAGAATTTTTGCTACAAACTCCGCCCCGACGCTTGGATTGAAAATGCCCTCCCGTTGAAAACGGGTAAAAGCATCGGCATCAAGCACCTCCGCCCATTTGTAGGAATAATAGCCAGCAGCGTAGCCGACCGGATCAGAAAAAATATGATTAAATCGATGCTCGATCGTCGGCGTACGTGGCTCGGTAACGATCAAGTAATCGCACAACACCTCGTTCAGAAGCGCCGTCCAGTCGCTCGCCACTGGGGCGACCGGGCGAGTATGTAACTCCAAGTCGAGACGGGCGAAAGCGAGTTGGCGCATGGTCGCCGTCGCACTGCGGAAATTTTTAGCGGCAATCATTTGCTGAAATAATCCCTCGGGAATCGCTGCGCCCGTTGCAAAATGACGGGCAAATAAATCGAGGCCCGCGCGTGCCCAACACCAATTCTCCATCAGCTGCGAAGGCAGCTCGACAAAATCCCAAGCGACGTTGGTGCCATTGAGAGATTTAATTTCAACCTCACCCAACAGATGATGCAGCAAGTGACCGAATTCATGAAAGATCGTTTCGACCTCGCGGTGATTCAAGAGCGCCGGTTGCAGGCCGATCGCTGGCGTAAGATTGCCGCACATTAAGCCCAAATGCGGTGCGCGCGTTCCGTCCGCTAAGGGCCCACCCGTAATTAAATGATTCATCCAAGCCCCGCCTCGCTTGGCCTCACGGGGGTACCAGTCCGTGTAAAAAGATCCCAGGTGAATCCCGCTCGCCGCATGCATATCATAAAACTTCACTTCCGGATGCCAAGTTTCCACGGTCCCCGCAGGACGCTCCGTCACGCGAACACCAAAAACCCGGTGAACAATTTCGAATAAGCCAGCCATCACTCCCGGCAGAGGAAAGTAAGGCCGCAACTGCTCCTCATCAAAATCGTACCGAGCCCGGCGTAATTTTTCTGCCCAGAACGCCACGTCCCACGGAGCCAGGGGCGCGACCGTTGACTTAGTTTGGGCGGCCTTGAAATCCTGGAGCTCACCCGCCTCCCGCACAAAGGCGGGAGCAATGCGCCGGTGCAAATTGACAATGAAATCCAAGGCCTGCTGCCCGCTCTTCGCCATACGTCGAGCCAACACGAGATCGGCAAAATGAACCTGCCCCAGCAGGGACGCTTTTTCCTGCCGCAGAGCTAAAATATTTTTTATCAGATCGCGATTATCATGCGGTGCCTGAACGCCGACCAGCGCAGCCGCCTGCCAAAGCTGTTGCCGCAAAGTGGCATCCTCGGCATAAAGCATCACCGGCTCCTGCGCTGGAGCCTGGAGCGTAAATAGCCAGCCCGGAGCTGCCGCAACGGCCGTTTCCTTCGCCCGGGCTCTTTGTTGAGCAGCAGCCATAGCCGCAGCCGGCAAACCGGCCAGGCGAACCTCATCATCAATTCGCAGGGACCAGGCGTTCGTAGCATCGAGCACATGCTCAGAATATTTCTGCGTCAGTTGCGCTAATTCACCCTGCAAGACTGCGAGGCGCTGTTTCTTTTCTGGCGATAAATCAGCGCCCTGTTGCCGGAAATCAGCCAGCGTCTCATCAACCAGGCGGCGCTGAACTCCACCCAACTGAACGACCGCCGGCTGAGCCGCGGCCGCCTTGAGACGCAGCCATAAATCAGCCCGCAACGGAATCTCCGCATAAAACGCCGATACCTTTGGCAACCAAGCATGATGCACCTCCCGCCAAGCGGGCGCATCTGCGACGCTCATTAAATGGGTCAGCTTCCCCCACGTTTCATTCAGCAGATCGGGGGCATTTTCTAGCGCGAGAAAAGTTTGCGCGTAATCAACTTGTGCCAGCGGTAATGCCTCAATCTGGGCGATGGCCTGGGCCGCCTCAGCTAGCGCGTGCTCAATCGCCGGTCCCGCTTGCTCGGCCGTGAGTTGCGACCAGCGAATATGAAAGGAGCGATCAAGAAAAGGGTTGGCCATCACTGGCGAAAGGACCGCGCAGAGCACTCTGCTGTCAAACGAATTGAACGCGCACCTACCAGCGATAGGCCACGCCGACGGAGTACTGGCGCCGAGCCGCGGGAACGCCCGGCACTTGCTGGAAATCACTATCCCAGAGATTATCCACGAGAGCAGAAAACTCCAACCCGCGCAGTCGCGGAGGCAGATAATAGAGCCCCACCGCTGCCCCCCAAGCTTGATCGCCACCCACGACCCTCAACAAATTTTTAGCCTGCACCCTAAATTCATTATCAACGCGCAACTCCCAGCCCGCGCCCAGTCGCAGCATCACGGCGGCAGTCAGGCGATGCTCGGCAAAATTAAGGGCGTAAAAACTAGCGTCAATATTAGCCGCGCCGTAATGCGCTTCCTTACTCAGCCGCGTATAGCCCAGCACCAAACGGTAGCGCGGAGTTTGCCGAATCGCGACCAACTCACCGCCCCAAGTAGCAATATCGACCGCATTGGCCGTGCGCGCGGTGACTCCGCGCGTAAAAGTCCAATCGGTCAGCTGATCATCACGACGGTAAAAAACCGCACTTTCTAAACTCCAACCGAGCACTCGAAAATCAAAACCGGTTTCCAGATTGCGACTTATTTCTCGGCCTAAATTAGCGTTACCGCGAAACAACCCTGCCACCGGATTTGAATTCAGCGCCGTGTAGGTCGGCACCTGGCTACTCTCAGCATAGTTTAAATAAAAGCGGCCGCCCTGAGACTGCCCAAATTCGATGGCCACAATCGGGGAGAGCGCCGCGGCATCACGATTGGTATCATCGTAGCTGGCGCCCGCACGAAATTGTATTTGCCCCGTCGTGGACGTCCAACGCCACTCGGGGACGACCGCCAGCTTGAGGTAATGACGCGTATTGAAATGACCAAAAGTTAGCGCCGTTGATTCTAGCTGGTCGGTCATTAACTGAGCGTGAAAAGCAAGGACGCCACGGTTGAAATCCTGCCGACCCTCCAATGAAAAAGCCCGCACCTGCGTCGTATGTTGATAGGGATTAAATTGCCCCGGGATCGAGCGATTGTATTCATAATCATCATAATTGCGCCGGTAATAAGCGCCCACTTCCCAGTAATGGTCTGCGGAAGTCCCCGTTCGATGATTGAGCAGATAAAGTTGCGAGTGCAGATCCTCGGTTTCGTTAACCCCAAAGGGCGTATAAAGATTGGGCCAGCCAAAAAACTTATGCTGCGTCCCGGCGAAAAGATCCGTCTGACTTTGCGCATCGCGCCATTGCACGCGACCGGCCGCCCGTTCGAAATGATGATCGCCAAACGGCACGGAGCCAGCCGACTCCGACCGCGCCAGATCCACGTCAGCCGCTAAGATTCCCCCTGCCACCGTCGCCGACGATACGCCTGCTTGATACAGACTCTGCCGATGGGTTGCGTAATTACCTAAGGCCAAGGCGGCCTCGCCGCGTGATTCAATCGGCCGCCAACCATAGGCGATCGTCCCAACCTCGGCATTAAAACCAGCGAATGCGTTGGCCGCTCCCGTCAAAATTTTGGGCGAAAGCAGCATACTCGGGGCAATCGGAATTTCCGCCAAATAATGTCCGGTTTGCGGATCGTGCAGCGCGAGGACGCCAATCTTAAATCCCGTGTTTTCAAAAATCCCGCCACGAATTGACACATCCGCCTGCCCTTCCGCCAGATTGCGCTCCTGCACATCTACCCTCGGCTCAAAACGCAGCCCGGATACTGGCATCGCCAGAGCGGCCACGGGGGTCTGATTGGCTACTTGCTCAGAATGCGTAGTATATTTGGGTAACGCATAAACCTCCTCTCCGGCGACGCGGTTAGCCAGCAGAGGAATGAAGGGCGAAAGAGCAAATCTCAGCCCCCAGCGAATAATGGAGCAGCGCACTAAAATTGCCTCAAAGTTAATTGATTAAATATTCGACTTAACAAAGCAGTTTCAAAAAAACCGCCTGTTAAAGGCGGCTGAAACTAACATTAGACTCCGTCGTTGCCGATGGCCTCAACGGGACAGCCTTCCAAGGCCTCCACGCAGAGCTGCACGTCCTCATCGGTCGTGGGCTGAGTGTGAACAAAGGAAAAACCACCCTCTTCATCACGTTTAAAAAACGCGGGAGCGGTCTCACGGCAGAGATCACAATCAATGCATTGCTGGTCGACGTAAAATTTACCGTCGGCGTTATTTTTCCACTTTTCTGCTTTATTGGCCATTTAGCCACGATCCAACAATTATTCAGGACTCTGTCAAGTAGCCGAATATCTTTGTGGCTTAATGACGAAATCACCGGAGCGAAACTTGTGTTTGGCAGCAGTTTCGCTAGCGTGAACCGATGTTATCTGACCGACCCTACATGCGAAATAGCTACCAGCGGGAGGGCACCAGCATTCATATTTGGGTCATTTCAATTCTGGCAGCGGCCTATGTCATCGAACTCATACTCCTATCTCCTTGGTGGCCGGTCGGCGGACAATGGGTTGCCACCCTTCCGCTCACCAGTGCAGCCCTCCAGAGCGGGGAAATTTGGCGGTTGCTCAGCTACAGCCTGCTGCATGACACCCACAACCCATTCCATCTCCTGTTCGTGTTGATCTCCTTAGCTTATATTGGCGGCGATCTCGTCCCGCGCCTCGGGACCAAGCGATTTTTAACGGTGCTGGTGGCGACTATTTTGGGAGGCGGACTTACTTGGACCGTAGTCCATTGGGGTCATGGGGACACCTACTTTGGGGCGGGGGCGGGAGTGATCGGTTTGTTCACGATCTTGGCCTTGCTCGAACCGCAGCGCGAAATGCGCTTTATGTTCCTCCCCATGGTCTTCAATGCCCGTCAAATTCTGTGGGTATTGCTGGTAGTCGATCTATTTTGTTTCGTGCTTTATGAGATCCTCGGCGCCTTCGCTCCGATTGATTTTTCGCCTTCAGCCCACCTCGGGAGTATGGCCATCGGCTGGCTGTATTGTAATTTTATCCATGTCCACCCCGGTTGGACGAGGTTCGCTCAGCTAGCCCGACCAGCCTGGCTTGGAGGACGCCCCACCACCACCAAAGCAGCCCCAAGGCCATCGAATGCCCGCCGCGACCCCCAGCCACTGGGCCCTGAGGTCGACCGCATTCTCGACAAAATAAACCACCAAGGATTTGGCGCGCTCACCGCCCAAGAAAAGAAAACCTTGGATGAGGCGAAAAACAGGCTCAACCAAGCAGTCAAGCGGGTGCCCTAGCCGCGCGGACCTATTTTACGCCGCGCTTTATTTGTGGAAACAATTCTCATTTTCTGACCTCTCATTCTTATCTCATGCTGCGCCTCCCTGTTAAATTACGCCCCCTCCGCCTTATTGGTACGGTCGCTCTGTTACTGCTTTTATTGGCCTCAGCCAGCGCGGTACCCGATCGCGAGTTCAAGACGACGCCGATTATGCGACTGGAGACGCGCACGCTGATTCAGATGTTGGAATATTTCCATTATAACAAAAACGCCGTCACCCCTAATGATTACCCCCAGCTAATTTCTGACTACCTCAAAGAGCTGGATCCCCAACGACTGTTTTTCACGACCGTCGATGAGCAAGCCTTCCGCCGACAATACGGCGCCCGCGTCGAAACTGATCTCGCTTACCTCGGCAACATCGACACGGCCTTTGAAATTTATAAAAAATACGAACAACACGTCAAAGCCCGCACGACCTGGCTCTTCGAGGAGCTGAAGCAAAACATCGATTTCACCAGCACGGAGACTTACACCCCCGATCGCAGCAAGAGCCCTTTCCCGGCCACAGCCGCGGAGGCGGATGATCTCTGGCGCCGCCGAATTAAATACGAAATCATCCAAGATCTTTTAGCGAAAAAACCGATTGAAGACGCCAAAGCCACCGTGCGCAAACGTTACGAGCGCATGCTGAAAAATTTAGGCGATATCGAATCAGGCGATGTGCAAGAAACTTTTCTCTCTAGCCTCACGCGGATGTATGACCCCCACTCCGCCTACTTCTCCTCCGACACCTTGCAGGATTTCAGCATTCAAATGAAACTCTCGTTAGTCGGCATCGGCGCGGTGCTGAGCATTGAGGATGATGGTAATTGCGTCATCCGTGAAGTTGTCCCCGGCGGACCGGCCTACACCAGCGGTCAAATCCACGCGACCGACAAAATCATCGCCGTGCAACAACCAGGCGGCGAAAACATCGAAGTCATCGGCATGAAACTGCGCCGGATCGTCGATATGATTCGCGGGGATAAAAACACGAAAGTCACGCTAACTATTTTGCCCCATGACGCGATCGACGCCACCAAAACAAAGCAGGTAGTCATTACGCGGGATGTCATTAAATTAAATTCCGCCCGCGCCTCGGCATCGATTTACGAAGTGCCTAACGGCCAGAATCAAACCACCCCCGTGGGGGTGATTGCCCTCAATTCATTCTATGGCCCCTCAGATGACACGAAAGAAAATGAGGGAAAAAATACGGCCACTAAAGATGTCGCGGAGCTCATTGGAAAATTGCAGCAACAAGGAATTAAAGCGCTCGTCATTGATCTCCGGCGCAACGGCGGTGGACTGCTTTCCGAAGCCGTCGATCTAAC
>CAIVJE010000123.1 GCA_903906135.1 uncultured Verrucomicrobiota bacterium
CCCCAGTCAGCAAATTTACCCAGCTTAATCGTTGCCGCTTCCATGTGTGGATTGAGCGCCAACAGCATCCGCTGTGGTCCTTGACTCCCATCTGCATTATAAACCGCCACCATGGCGGGTCCGTCGAGCTGAGCGAGGCATTGAAAAAATCCCTCGCTGGGCCGCGACCACTGGCGCAACAGGTGTCCGCGGGGCGAACGCCGAAACGCAATCCAGTCAGCAAAATACTGATGCGTGGCGGCGAAACGGGTAAGCCGGTCGTAATCGAGCGCATTCAGATCTCCGCGCTGATAAGTATTAGCTACGCCATATTTTGAACGTAAAAAATCTTGGCCGGCCGCCAGCAAGGGAATCCCAATCGAGGCAAAGAGAATCGCCGCCATCAAGTGCGTGCGTTGCCGATCAGCCGTAGTCGGATCGCAGCCATTATGATCGCCGCACTCCGTGATCATATCCACCCACGTCCGATCGTCGTGCGACTCCGTGTAATTCACGGTCTGGGCTGGCCAGTACGCAAAATGCCACGGCGAGCCCTTCAAAAAATATTCCATTTTTCCCGCCGTGCCCCGGCCGTGCACGTAAGCCCGCAAGAAATCCCGATACCCGTCATTCCATGAGGCATAGCCCGTGGGGCGCAAAGCCGCCGCACTGTGCCCCCGAAAACTCCAAGGCTCGGCAATTAAAATAACATCAGATTTCACTTTTTTAACCGCCACCTCAATCGTGCGCATTACGTCCACCCCGATCAATTCCGCTAAATCAAAACGAAAACCATCGACGCCATACACTTCGATCAAGTGGATGAGACTATCGCTGAGGAGCCGCGTTGCCATCGCCGAGCGACAGCGGACATCATTACCACAACCGCTGCCGTTGGTGAGCCGCCCGTGATCATCGAGTTCAAAATAGTAAAGCTTATCAATTAACTGCAGGTGGGCCGGTTCCCCCACATGATTATAAACGACATCGATAATCACCGCGATCCCTTGACGATGGAAAGCAGCCACGAGTGCTTGAAATTCTTTGACGACCTGAATGCTTCCCGGGATCAAACCATAACCGCTCGTCGGTGCAAAAAAATTGGTGGTCATGTAACCCCAATGATAATCGGCCGGCTGCCCAGCATCATTCTGATGAATCGGCTGCAACTCGACCGCGTTCACGCCCAATTTTTTTAAATAAAAATCAGGGTGATTTACCCACTGCGTCAGACCGGCAAACCCTAAGCGCTCGTGCGCCGCGAGTGGGAGTGGCGCCTGCGCGACGAGATCACGCACGTGCGCCTCGGCGATCACCAAATCCTGCCAGGGCGGCGTAGCCAACGATCGGTCCCCGCGCCCCACCCAAGCGGGATCGAGCACTATCCCTGGACCGGCGGGCCCCACTGCCGCCTGGGCATAGGGATCGAGCACCTTGTGACTGGGATGAAAACGACCAAAAAAATCATGGGGCCCATTGATTGAGTACCAATAATACCAGCCATGTAGATTTCGATCGAGCTGCGCTTCCCACACTCCGGACCAACGGCCGGCCTCGTGCCGTCGGTCTAATTCATAGCCAAAAGCGTGCTCCGGCTCAGTTGATTTTTCGCAAAGGAAAAGCCGCACATACTTAGCCCGGGGCGCAAAGAGCCGAAACGTCGTCCCGGCTTGATGCACCTGCGCGCCCATTGGCAGCGGACTGCTCATCTCATGGAAGAACTTCCCCAAGCGCAGCCGAGTCTTCGGCGCGTGCCGACCATCCCGCACATGTATCACTGAATAAGTCTGCGTCAGCAGCAGCGGCTCAACGGTCGTAAATTGAAATAAATTCCGCCCCGTGCGGTGAGGAAAAATCGCCCGATTTAAATACTCCTGACCCGCACTAACCCCATTGCTCGCCTCACGCGGCAACTCCAACCAACGACCTTCCGCAGTAATAAATTTAAATTGTTGCGGCGGCACGGTGAGCAAGGGCTCGGCGCGGGTCCGCCCAATCCAGACGGGCTGACCATTTAACAAGCTCAACTGCAAGCGCCACTCAGCCTGACCAATGGCCGCAGCCCAGCCATTGAAGCTACCCGCAACATAAACTGGCGTCGTGTTAAAATCGATCCAGCTGTAATCAACCGGATCGAGTACGAAAACCAATTGCCCCACCTCATCAACGTAGTACGCCGCCTCTTCGGCATAGAGTGACGGCGGCGCCGGACCCAAATCAGCAAAAGCAAAATTCGGCTCACCTGGCGCCAACAGCGGGAGCGCATCGCCGTGCCAATCGACATCAAGCGCAATCACGCCCGAAGAAGTTGAATTCAACCAAGCGCGAACAATGCGATGAGGATAATCAACCATTGGCGACACCCGATTCGTCATGGAGCAGGGGGATTAATCAAGGCCGCTAACACCGGGCGACCATCAAAATACGGTAGCTGGGATAAACCTAATAAGTAACAGGCCGTCGCACAGGTATCTTCTGTATTAACCACCAAATCAGCGTCGCGGGTGAGGTCACCCGGCTGGACGTGCGGCCCTACCATAATCCAAGGAATATGCCGACTCCGCGGATCATCCTCCTGCCCGTGCGTCTTACCCGCCCCGCCATGGTCGGACGTCAGCATCACCACGGTGCGCTCCGTCAAACCCGCCCGCGCCAGCGCGGTAAAGATCCGCTGCACCTGGCCATCCGCCTTTTCGATGGTAGCTAATTGCTCGACCGAAGCCCAACCATATTTGTGGCCAGCGTAGTCCACCGCGGGAAAATGTATAAATAAAACCTCCGGCTGGTGCGCGGCGATCATGTTCTCCGCTGCGACGACGACGGACTCATCCTCGGCCTCGTCTTTACTGGATACATCAACAAATTGAATCGTGCCGGGCTTGTTGAGGCCATTAAACTTAGTTTTCCCCGCTGCCAATGCGGTCGTGTAACCCGCACGACGCGCCTGCTCAAACAGCGTCGGATAATTGGGGTATATCGCTGCCTTCAGCGGTAAATCTGTATTCCATAAAATGCCGTGCTTACGCGGCTTCACCGCCGTCAGCATGCTGATATGCGATGGCAAGGTAGTGCCCAAGGCCGTGGTTTTTGCCCAAAAAGTATAGGCGCCGCGAGCGATGAGACCGCGCAGGGTCGGCGTGTTGGCCAACAAGAGTCGATCCGGCCGCAGTCCATCGATACTGATGATGACTACGTGATCGATATCGGGGTAAGGTCGGACCGGCCGGGCCGATGTTCGCGCAGGAATAGCTAAAGGCGTAGCCGCCGTAGGCGTAAATGTTTCTGCCCGCATCGTGATCACCACAAAGCACAGGCTGATGATAAAAGATCGCATTCCCTGAAGCTAAGCCCCCGCCCTCATCTGTAAAGCATCACCGCGCGCAGCATAATATGCGGGGTGTCGGATTGTCCCGCGCAGGTGGATTGACAAAAAGCCCGCGCCTCGAACTGCTTGAGCAGATGGAACGTATCTTAGTCGCCATGTCCGGCGGCGTCGACAGCAGCGTCGCCGCTCTCCTCCTGAAGCAACAAGGCTTCACGGTAGTCGGTGCGTACATGAAAAACTGGATCAATGAAGATAACGTGATCGGCCACTGCCCCTGGATGCAGGATATCGCTGATGCCCGCGCGGTAGCGGATCAACTCGGCATTGAATTTCGCGTCGTCAATCTCATGGACGACTACCGCCGACTGATCGTGGATTATCTCCTCGAAGGCTACCAGCACGGGCTCACCCCCAATCCTGATGTGATGTGCAATAGTCGTATTAAATTTGGCGTCCTCCGCGCCTATGCCGAAGCGGAAGGCTTCACCGCCCTTGCGACTGGTCACTATGCCCAACGCATCGCGATCGCTCCGGATCATTATATTTTAAAGGAAGGGCTCGATAAAAATAAGGACCAATCCTACTTCCTCGCGCTCCTGACGCAGGCGCAGTTGCGTTTCGCCCGCTTTCCCATTGGGCATCTGCCTAAGCCCGAACTGCGGCAGATCGCCGCCGCCGCCCACCTCGCGACGGCGGATAAAAAAGATAGCCAGGGCATCTGCTTCATTGGGGCCGTGAAGATGGCTGATTTTCTCTCGGCGTACGTCCCCGATCACCCCGGTCCTATTGTGCGCGCCACGGATGGCCAAATTCTCGGCGAACATCGCGGGCTTCACTATTACACCATCGGCCAGCGCCGGGGGATTCGCATTCCGTCCAACACGGACGATCAAGCTTATGTCGTCACCGGCAAACGCGTCAGCGATCACGCCTTACTCGTCGCTTTCGACAGCCCGACTGCACCTGGCCTATGGACCAACGAATGCCAAGTTCACAGCCTCAGCTTCATCGGTGAGCCCATCACGCCATCGAATGCGAGCTCACCGCAAGCCATCGAATGCCGGGTGCGCTACCGCGACCCGCGCGTCGCGATCAATTTTTATCCGACCATAGAAGCAGGCGATCCCGCCGTGCCGCCAACAATCAGGTCCGCCCGAATCACTTTTACCCAACCGCAACGCGCGCTCGCCTCCGGCCAAATCATGGCGCTCTACCGTGGCGAGCAACTGCTCGGCGGCGGCGTATTTGCCTAAGTCCGCCTGATTGACTCACGCGCCCTCGCTGGGGCGACCATTCCTGCTCTTGCCTCCTAGCTGCTCTTGCGCAAATTTTTCACCATGAAGCGCCCCCCCTCCGCTGCCCTATTTTTATTTTCGTGCCTAGCTGGATTGACCCACGCCGAAAATCTCCCGCCCCCTGAAGTGACGGAATATTGGCAGCCCGTACCAGCGGTAGTCACGGCAACCGCGGGCCTCGTTCCCTCCGACGCCATTGTATTATTCGATGGCACCTCCCTCGCGGCATGGGAACCACTCAAGGCTGACGGCCACCCTTGGCGCATTGAAGCTGGCGCGATGGTGGTGGCGACTCAGCCCGCCCCCGCTCCCACGTATGATCAACGGACGAAACAATCTTTCGGTGATATTCAGCTGCATCTCGAATTTCGCACTCCGGCCCAAGTCGTTGGTTCTAGTCAAGGGCGCGGCAACAGCGGAGTATTTTTCATGGGACTCTATGAATTACAGGTGCTCGATTCGTATAATAACCCCACGTACGTTAACGGCCAAGCTGGCTCAATTTATAAACAGCATCCCCCGCTCGTAAATGCCAGCCGCCCCCCCGGCGAGTGGCAGACCTATGAGGCCGTCTTTATCGCCCCGCGCTTTGCGGCGGATGGCACCCTGATCAGCCCCGCGCGGCTGACGGTTTTGCATAATGGCGTGCTCGTGCAGCACGATGCGATCATCCGCGGGCCGACGGCTTGGCGCGGCGAACCCAAGTATGTTCCGCATGCCGCTAAACTTCCGCTCATGCTGCAGGATCACCGCAATCCCGTCGCGTTTCGCAATATCTGGATCCGCGAACTCACCTTGCCGACTCATCCCTAAGCTCGCCCTCCAACCATGACGATTAGAGACCCAGAAAATTGTGATCTCAGTACGCCTTCAGGGCCCATGCGCACCGTCGTATTTCGTCCAACGGCGCCGGGGCGTTATCCGGGGATTTTACTCTACTCCGAAATTTTTCAAATCACTGGTCCGATCCGCCGCACCGCCGCCTTGTTGGCTGGTCACGGCTTCATTGTAGCGGTACCAGAAATTTATCACGAATTCGAGCCGGCCGGCACGGTGCTCGCTTACGATACCGCGGGGGCAGAGCGCGGCAATGCGCTCAAGACGACTAAACCGCTGGCAAACTATGATGCCGATGCGCGGGCGGTAATCACCTATCTCCAAAATCACGCAGCCTGCACCGGCCGACTGGGGGCGCTAGGGATTTGCATCGGCGGTCATCTGGCCTTCCGCGCGGCCATGAATTCCACCGTGCTCGCCACCGTTTGTTTTTACGCGACCGATATTCACAAACGCGGCCTCGGCCATGGGCTGAACGACAACTCCCTTGACCGCATTCCAGAAATCACTGGCGAACTGCTCATGCTCTGGGGCCGACAAGATCCCCACGTTCCCCTCGAAGGTCGGCAAAAAATCCACGCCGCCCTGCACGCCGCCGGGACCCACTTCACTTGGCACGAATTCAACGGCGCCCATGCCTTCATGCGCGATGAGGGCGCCCGTTATGATCCCGAACTCAGCTTGCAGTGCTATGCCCTCGCGCTCGGACTTTTTCACCGCAAACTCGGCGCCGGAGATCAAGCCGCGGCTGTCACGGGCGCCACGGAGACTAAGCACTGAGCGGCACCCTCCCGATGTCCAGCGCCCCAGCCCAACGCCCGGCGCTGATCCCAGCTTGGGTTTGGATCACCCTCCCCTTTTTATTGGGCGCATGGTTGCGCACACGAAATCTCATGGGGCCCGCGCCTTTTGTCGATGAAGGCGCGAATATTTTAACCGCCCTAGACCCGCGCGTGCGGAGCGCCTTTGAGCCGCTGGCGCAAGGTCGGCCGTGGCTCATTTATTTATTTCAACCCGCGGGCTGGTGGCCCGCCCAGGCCCTCGCCACCGCCCGCCTCATGAGCGCGGGCGCGGGCCTCGCCACCATGGCTGCGCTGGGCTGGACCCTGTATCAGCTGGCCGGACGCACCGCGGCTTTATTCGGCTTATGGTTATGGGCGGTGCTTCCCTTGGCGGTTTTCCACGAACGCCTGGCCCTCCAGGATCCCTTCGTCACTGCTCTGCTGGCTTGGTCCGTGGCTTTGATGACGGCTGGTAGTTTAAAAAAATCAGTCCCGGCAATCTGGTCGATGGCCGCCGGTAGTTTATTCGGCACGGCATTTCTCCTGAAAATTTCCGCCCTCTTCGCACTGCCTTGGCTCGGTCTATTTTATTTTGCGCTGCAGCGTCAGGTCGGTCGACCCTCCCTTGATGGGCGCCTCAGCTACCTCGCCCTCGGCGCCTTTATTCCGCTGCTATCGCTCGGCCGAGACCTCCTCCAATTAGGGAGTCGGCTCGATCGTTACCACGCGCTGCCAAATTTCATGATGGCCGATACTCTCACCGCCGCAGCGGCGCGCCTGCCGGCTTGGCTCAGCTATTACTCGGGTTATCATGGCTGGCCCTTAATAATATTATGGAGCGCGGCAGCGGTGCTCGCCATTCGCCAGCGTCACCCGCTCGCCCTGGGCGCGGGCCTCGGCTGGTTGACTTCGCTCGTGGTCACGGCGCTCGGCTACCAACAAGTCTTTGCCCGCTACCTGCTACCTGATCAGTTGCCACTGATTATTTTCTGGGCCCTCGCGGGCAGCGCGGGGGGAAAAGTAATCGGCCAATTTAAAATTCTCCTGCTCGGCCTCCTCGTGCTGGTGCTCGCCCTCTGGGGCCGCATCTCGTGGCAAATCGGCACGGAGCCACGTACGGCGAATATCCCGCCCACCGAAATCACCCAATACTTTACCGGCCCATGGAGTGGTCGCGGTCTCACGGAAGTATGCGCCTATCTGCACACCTATGCAGACCAACACCAAGTGCGCTGCGTGGTCCTGACCCACCGCTACCTACGACCTGGGTGCTACGGTTTGCTCTTAGCCGAACGCGCTGATCCACGGCTCAGCATTGTGCCGTTTACCATTTACGAGCCCAGCGATTTGACGGCGACCCGAGCGGGGTTGCGGGCCGTGACGGCCGGCCGGCCCGTGGCATTTTTTATTTTGTATGAAGGCAGTCTGTACCCACCCCCGCCCTGGCTCGAGGCCCCCGCTAGTCCCGCGCAACGCGTGGCCGTGGTCCCGCGCGGGCCCGGCGAGGCTTTCACGCTTTATCAATTTACGCCCTGAGCCAGCGCCTCACTGTAATTTAAAAGGTAACCGCTGAAGCCGGGTATAGGCTTCCGATAAAACGACGCTCGTCTTTGGCTCAGGATTTTCTCCGGTCTTCAGAATGTAAGCGGCCGTAAAATTACCGAGCACGGCGCAATAGTCGCTATTGACCATCATGCCAATCAGATCGCCCGTTTTGCTAAAAACGAGATCGCCGCGCTTGGGCGCGATTTCTCCGAATAGGCGCGTGGTAATTCGGTTGTCGAGCTTCACGTAGCTGGCGTTAGCTGCGTCGATGCGGAAGGGCGTCTCCCCGTAACGACCGTCATCCGCGCGCACCAAGACAGCTTCGGGAAATTTAAAAGGCTCTGCCGCCAGCCGATAGATTTTCCCACCCATCAGGGCCGCCAGCGAGGCATCGATCGGCGCCACCATCACGCGCGGATCCAAGCGTAGAAAATGCAGCTCAGCCAAGGGGGCGCTGAAGGAACCCCGGGTCAGCCGACCCGCTACTTGATCATAATCGATCGCGATTTCGCCCAACACAAAAGGCGTGTCGCTCAAATGCATCAGCGCATAAATTTGCTGACCGTCGCTCACCAAAATCGTTTGCGTGTTATGCTCCTTCACGGTCGGGCTAAATAGTCCTGGCCGGCGCGCAATAAATTTTGACTGCACCCGATTCGCCAAAAATTCGCTGAAAATAATATTGGGATTAATGGGCCGATTACTGCGAATCTCCTGACTCAGAGCGCCTGATTGCTGGGCCAATTGACCCACGCCCAGCGTCAGCTGCGAAGTTTGCTCCTGCACTTTAGCGCGCTCGAGTCGCTCGACTTCCACCTGCTGCTTGGCCTCGGTCAGATTTTGACTAATCAGCTTTTTTTCCTGCTCGGCTACGCGCACGGCGACATTGAGATTTTCAATCCGCTGACGGGCTTCGGCATTTTGCCGATCCAAGCGCACCAACTCAGCTTTCTGCCGTTCCGCCTCAGCGCGACGCTCTTCAAGTTCCCGCTGCATTTTGGCCAACTGTTCCTTGGACAAGGCCGCCTCCTGCGCGGTGGCCGTAAAACGTTTTTCTAATTCGCGGGTACTTGATTGGTTGGCCGCCAACGAATTTTCGAGCTGGCCCTTCTGCTGTTGCAACGCCGCCAGATTTTTCTCGCGCTCCGACAAAGAACCGCGCGTAGCGGCTAGCTGCGTGGCGAGTGCGTCGGAGGCAGTTTTTTCATCCTCGAGCGTGAGGCGCATCAACTCGACCATGTCCGCATTGATGGCGGGCGCATTGACGGCTGAGCGCGGGGCGGCGGACTCGAGCTGCGTATGCGATGGCTCCGCCTTCTCCCAGCGCGTGAGCGCGAGGAGATTGAGCAACATAAAGTCGCACATGATTAATAAGAGCGTCTTGTTCATCGCGCAGTCTCCTTAAACCGTCGCGGCGGTGCCCAGTGATTCCACAATCAGTTTCCGTTTATAGGGTCGCACGTGACGGATCTTCACGAGGGCCACGCAGACAATGCCAAACAAGTTGGAGGAATAAGCCGCCAATAAATTCGCATCGATGACACCGAGGACTTGCAGCACCAGGGCCGTCGCGGTGCCGGCGATGCCAAGGTAGAGGCCCCCATCAAACAGATTTTCCTCATTCTCCATGAGGCGGAGCTTAGCGGTGGCGACCAAGGCCTGCCGGTCGATCTCGGCGATTTTCAGCAAACAGATAACATACATGCCGACCTGCAAGCAGGCGAACAGCGTGATCGAGAGAATGGTGGAGAGGTCCATGGTGGTGGGGGTGGTTACAGCGCTCGTCACCGGCGCCGCCAAGGCGCCGATGACTGGAATAGTGAGTTTAATTTTATAATCAGAAACGGGAGCAGCCTTTAACAAAAAAGGCTCGGAAAAGACAAAAAAGATAAAAGTGAGAATGAGCGCAATCAGGCCGCTACCCATGCGGGGAAAAGCACTGCGCAAGGTTGCTTCCACCGTAAAAAAAAGCCCCGTATCGACCGCCCGCAGCAGCAGAAAGATTCCTCCCAGAA
This sequence comes from uncultured Verrucomicrobiota bacterium, assembly GCA_903906135.1. GTDB lineage: Bacteria > Verrucomicrobiota > Verrucomicrobiia > Opitutales > Opitutaceae > Lacunisphaera. The sequence continues at coordinate 9,779 of CAIVJE010000123.1, forward strand.
AAGCAGTGTATTTTGCGAGGAGGGCGAGCTCAGGATGCCGCAGGGCAAAGGCGGCCCCCAATTCAAATTCTGGTCCCGCCCCACTCGTAACTGGCACTTGCCGTTGCACCAGTTGAACCACCGCTCCTTCGCCAAAAGCAAGCGCCAGTTGCAAGCTATCGACGCCCCGCCGGCCATAGGTAATGAGATAATGCGCGACGGTGTCGGCGGATTTAGCCATCAAGGCCGCCGTGTAAATAATCGGCAGATGCTCCGGGGCCATGCGCGTCAAATGCGCAAATTGCCCCACCGTTCCAAGACTGCCCGTCGTGCGCAAAAGCTCCGCCAACTGAATCCAATTCAGCCGCTGACCCAGCGTAAGAATATCCAGATAAAAATCTTCCAACTCGCCCATCTGACCTGACTGGATCGCGCGTTCCGCGAGAGCCCGCACCTCACGCTGCAGGGGAGCCGAGAGATGCTCGGTCTGCCAAAGATAAGCCGTGAGTAAAATAACGGCTTCCAGCGGTTGTCCGCCCGGACGATTGGCTGGCACAAAGCGCTGCGTCGTAGTCAGGGCTGCCGTCTTCAGCAAAGTCTGGACCGCTGGTAAGCGAGAGCCGGTCAGATAACGCCGGAGATTATCGCGAGCCTGCGGCAAGACCATAAACTTGAGCACCGGTTGCGAAGCGGCCGAAGCGGCGGCGTTGCGGTTGGCCAGCAAGGGCTCCAGCGCGACATCCCATCCTCCCCAGGGCATCATCTCACGATGCTGACGGGCAAAATTATCGATGATCACCTCGAGAGCGCCCGCACCACTATCGCCCGTTTTTTTCGCCGCGGCTAACACCAGCGCGGCGGGGCCGGGTTTATCTAATTCGAGCAAGTCGCGCCCAAAACCTGCGACGCTGGGGGTCCCCCGGCCGGCCTCACGAAGCAGCGCGACATTGAGCGATTTTACATTTACCGGGAGCAACCAAGCCACGGCCAACAGCCCTACGCCCAACCCCAGCCAGAGCTGCCAGGGAGCAGCCCGAACAACGGTTGATCGGGAAATGATGGACATGGCCGAAGACATAACGGTTAAGCTGACAGAAACAAATTTATTTGCCGCGCACCGGCACAAACAAATACACTGGTGAACTTAACTCAGACCAATGCCGCTGCCAATTGTTCATTATAACCATCCGATTCTGCGCAAGAAAGGCGCTAAGGTCACCGCATACAACGCTCACCTGCGCCACTTGGCTGCAGCGATGATTGAGACGATGCACTCAGCCGAAGGGATCGGTCTGGCCGCTCAACAAATCGGCGAAGCCCTTCAGCTCTGCGTCGTCGACCTCAGCGGGGTCGAAGCAAAATTTAAGTGGACCTACGATGGCACCCATCTGCCGCTGGATCTGTTTATGCCACTGGTGTTGGTTAATCCCGAAGTAACCCCGGTGCTTGAACCCACGGCCATTTCAGAGGAAGGCTGTTTGTCTTTTCCTAAAATTCGCGGGGATGTGGTGCGACCTGAGACCATTACCGTAATATTTAAGGATACCGCCGGCCACGATCACACGCTCCATTGCAATGGCCTGTTGAGTCGCTGCGTGCAACATGAGGTCGATCACCTGAATGGCGTGCTCTTCATCGATCGCATGACCAAGCCAAGCTTGGACGCCATCGATCTTCAGGTAAAAGCTTTGAAAAAGCGCACCCGTAAATTGGCTGAAAAATCATAATATGTCCGACGCGCCCCCTGCTCGCTCCATCGCTACGCGCACCGGCGATGATGGCACCACCAGCCTGCTTTACGGGCAACGGGTGCCTAAAAATCATCCCCAAATCGAGGCTGTAGGGGTACTGGATGAACTCAACGCCGCTTTGGGTTTCGCGAAAGCCACCCGCCCGACAGGCACGAGCGACATCGCGATCGAACGAATCCAACGTGAACTCGTTGGCCTTATGGGCGAACTCAGTTGCGCGCCGAGTGACGCCGCCCGTTACGCCGCTTCCTCTTTTGCAAAAATCGGCGAAGCCGAGTTAGCGAACCTCGATGCCGCGATCGCCGTGATCGAGGCCCGCCAACCAAAATTTGATGGTTGGGCCACACCAGGTGCGAACGTGCATGCCGCGGCCCTCGACCTCGCCCGCACCGCCGCGCGCCGCGCTGAGCGCCAACTCATTGGGCTGGGGACGCCCGTCCCCACCGTGCGACCCGTGCTTTTGCGCTATGTTAATCGCGTGTCTGATCTGCTGTGGTTGATGGCGCGTGAGGCCGAACAAATCTGAACCGCGACCGAAATAATCTGTGCATCCGATCATTTGTGTCTAAATTCATCACCATGCGCATTGCCGTTATTCTACTCGTGCTGGCCGCACTCACGCGACTCGCTCCGACGATTGATCCGTCCCTTGTTAATTTCTCTCCGGTCATGGCAATTGCTTTTTGTGGCGGCGTTTATTTTCGCCCAGGCTGGCGCTGGGCACTTCCTTTTGGCGCGCTCGCTCTGTCTGATCTTTACCTCAATCATTTTTACGCCCGCGAATATGGCTTCCACTGGTCCCTCGCCGGCCTGGGGGCGCGCACCGCTTGTTTTGGCGGCGCACTGCTCATCGGCGCGTGGGTGCGTTCCCGCAAATCTTGGCTCAATCTACTCAATGGAGGCCTCCTCGGGGCGATTATTTTCTACCTCGTGACCAATACTCAATCGTGGGCTGGGGACGTCTTCTACGCGAAAACCTTGGCCGGCTGGTGGCAGGCGCTGACCATTGGCCATCCGGAATATCCACCCACCATTTTCTTTTTCCGCAACACGCTTTTCGGCGATCTCATGTTCACAGGACTTTTTGCCGGTATCATGGAATGGCTGGCCCACCGCCAAGCGAAACCCAGTCTCTGGGATGAAGAGTCCGCGCCAACCGGCGAGCCCGTCGTCGCCGAGACTGAAGAATAGCCCATCCGCCATTTTGCAACCCTAGCGCGGCGCGCTCTCCGAGCCCCTCTTTTGCGCCAGCCGACTAAATGTTCGCGCGGAGCCCCATGAAATTAACGAGCTCATCGCCGGTCACCAGCCCCGACCGATTTACTATCCTGGGCGGGGCGCTAATCGTGGCGGCTCTGGTCGCGGCCTGGAGCAATAGCTTCACGGGCCCCATGGTGTTCGATGATCTCCCCTCGCTGCAGGACAATCCGAGTATCCAGCATTGGAGCACCGCGCTCACCCCACCCAATGGGGGATTTACCGTGAGCGGCCGACCATTATTAAATTTATCCTTTGCGCTCAACTATCACCTGAGTGGCACCAAGGTCACCAGTTATCACGTAACTAATCTCATTCTGCACGGCCTAGCCGCCCTCGTTCTTTTTAGTTTAGTCCGTCAGACGCTGAGCCAAGGGCGACCGCCCATCAGGACCGCGCAAGCAGCTCATTGGGCCGCGCTCGCCAGCGCCCTGCTCTGGGCGGTCCATCCGCTGCAAACTGAATCGGTAACTTATCTCGTGCAACGCGCCGAATCACTCGCCGGCCTCTGCTACCTTTTGGCCCTCTATAGTTTTGCCCGCAGCGCCCCATCGGCCACCCCGCAACGCTGGCTGGCCGCCAGTATCGTGAGTTGTTGGCTTGGCGCGCTCACCAAGGAAAGTGCCGCAACCGCTCCTTTGCTCATCTTGCTCTACGATCGCACTTTTATCAGCGGCTCCTTCCGCGCTGCGTGGACACGCCACCGCCTTTATTACGGCGGTTTAGCGGCCAGCTGGATCGTCACGGGTTGGCTAATTTTTTCCAACCCGAGCCGAGGAGGCACCACCGGATTTGATACTCCGGTGTCCGCCGGTGAATATGCTTTCCTCCAATTACAGGCCGTAAGCCACTATCTTCACTTATCACTCTGGCCGCAATTTTTGGTCTTTGACTATGGCCCGTACCAAGCGGGCGCCGCCGGTTCAGCCCTAGCGAGCGCCCCCATCATCGGGATCGTCCTCGGGCTAACTGGCTGGGCCCTCCGATATAAACCAACCTTAGGTTTTCTGGGAGCAGCTTTCTTTATCCTCCTCGCCCCCAGCTCGAGCTTCTTGCCGATCGCCTCGCAGATTATGGCGGAACATCGGATGTACCTCCCCCTCGCGGCCCTCGTCATTTTATTCGTCCTCATCCTCCAACGCTACCTTGAACGAGGCTTTCTCTGGCTTATTTTAATCCTGGCGTTGCTAAGCGTAGCCCGCACGGCGCAACGCAATGGCGATTATCAATCGAATCTCAAATTATGGACGGTCACGGTGCGGGATTGCCCCACTAATCCGCGTGCGTGGCTCAATCTTGGCCAGGCTTATGCAGTGGAAAAACAATGGGCCGAGGCCGCGCACCAGTATGAAACCGCCCTGCGCCTGCAGCCTAATTATGTTTTAGCTCACTATAATCTCGGTCTAACTTATTTGGAATTACGGCGCCCCCGTGAAGCGAGTGAGCATTTTGCGACCACCCTCCAACTGAATCCCACGTTCGGGGAAGCCGCTTACAACTGGGGCAACGCCCTCGCCGCGCTCCAGCAACCCGCGGCAGCCTGCGTCCGCTATGAATATGCGCTCCACCTTCAACCGCACCATCCACGCGCGCATTATAATCTCGGCAATACCTTAATCGAACTTGGCCGCTTGCCCGAGGCCATTGTCCATTATCAGGAAACTATTCGGCTCAACCCGACGCACCTAGCCGCCCATTTCAATCTCGGCAATGCCCTGAGCCAAATGGGGCGCTTCACCGAAGCGATCGCCGCTTACCAAGCGGTGCTGCAACTCGCGCCCCATGACGCTGAAGCTGCGCGCAACCTCGCCAGTGCCCAACAGGCCGTCGCGGACCAAGCTGCGCGCGAAAAATCCCCCCTTGCACACCGCGTAAATTAGCGTCGATTAGCGACTCATTCTCCCCCACTTAATCACGCATGACCGCCCTTCGTAAACCTGACTGGCTCCGCGCCAAATTGCCGGCCGGCCCCGCCTATCAGGCGACGCGGCGTCTCGTGGAGGAAAATAAGCTGCATACGGTATGCCAGAGCGCTCAATGCCCCAACATCGGGGAATGCTGGTCGCGCGGCACCGCTACGGTCATGATTCTGGGTAATATCTGCACCCGTTCCTGCAATTTCTGCGCGATTCAGACCGGCCGGCCCACCGAATTCGACCTCGGGGAACCGGCCCGCGTGGCTGATGCCGTCGCGAAAATGGGACTCAAACATTGCGTGATTACCTCCGTCGCCCGCGACGACCTCGCCGACGGCGGCGCCAGCGTCTGGGCCGCCACCATTCGCGCGACCAAGCATAAAAATCCGCACTGCGCGATTGAGGTGCTCGTGCCAGACTTCAAGGGAAACCTTAATCAAGTCGATCTCGTGCTCGATGCCCGACCGGATATTTTTAACCACAACGTTGAAACCATTGAGCGTCTGCAAAAACCGGTTCGCGTGCAGGCGCGCTATGATCGTAGCCGCAGCGTGCTGCGCCACGCCAAGAGCCGCGGCTTCATCACAAAAACCGGCATTATGCTCGGCCTCGGCGAGACGCCCACCGAGATCGAGCAATGCCTGCGCGATATCGCCAGTGACAAAACTGACATTCTCACGCTTGGCCAGTACCTCCAACCAACGCCGCAGCATTGGAAGATCGACCGCTGGGTACCGCCGGAGGAATTTAAACACTGGAAAGATTTCGCTCTGACCGCGGGCCTCGGCACCGTGGAAAGCGGCCCGCTCGTTCGCTCAAGTTATCACGCTGACGAGCAATCGCTCAAGTACACCGGCGTCGAGCACCTGAATAACGCGAACACTTTGGCGAGTGCCGTTTAGCCTCCAGCTGATCCAAGCTATATGCCCCTTCCGCCAGACCAAGCTTGGTTTCCCATGAAGACCCTCGGTTGGGGCTGGGGCTTACCCCGGCGTTGGGAGGGCTGGGTCGTGTTCGTAGTCTATCTGGCGGGGCTCTTGGCCGGCACGCGTTTGATCAATCGGTCGCACGCTTATTTCCTAACCTACACCGCCGCCCTCAGCACCGTCCTTATCTTCATCTGCTGGTGGAAAGGGGAAGCGCCCCAATGGCGCTGGGGTCCCAAGGACAGTCCGCCTAATAATAAATAAACCCACCCCGCGCATCTCCGCGGGATGACTGGCACGATCAACGCGGCGGGAATTGAGGTTTTGATTTTGCCCCCGGAGATGCTTTGCTCCGGCCATGAAACTGCGCGCATTTTTTTTGTTCGTTGTCAGCTCTGCCCTGCTCCTCGCTCGAGTCGAGGCCGTGGGCACCTTAGTCTCCGGACCGATGCTCGGCTATCAAGCGCACCGGGAAGCCTTGATCTGGGTGGAGACGAAAAACGCCCAGCAAGTAACCCTAGATTACTGGCGCCGCGGCCAGCCGGAAACCAAACAGAGCATTATCAAAACCAATTTAAGTTCGACGCCGATCGGTGGACAGATTTCACATTTCCGCCCCAGCTTACTCGCGGTCGGGACGCCGTATGAGTATGCGATTAGGATTGATGGCGTGGAGCAGACGTTGCCCTTTCCCGCCCAATTCAAAACGAGCCCGCTCTGGGAGTGGCGGACCCCAGCCCCTGATATTAAATTCATCTTCGGGACCTGCGCCTACTTCAATGAACCAGCCGCCGATCGGCCTGGTCCGGGCTACGGAAAAACGATGGAAACTTTCCGCCTCATGGCCGACAGCGGGGCTGACTTCATGCTCTGGGGTGGCGACAATTGGTATTATCGCGAAACGGATTTTGATTCAGTCAGCGGCCTCTGGTACCGCGCCCAACTCACCCGCGCGCAGCCTGAACTGCGTAAACTTTTCGCCGTCATGCCGCATTACGCCACTTGGGATGACCACGATTACGGCTCAAACGATGCGAACAAGAGCTTCGAGTTCAAAGATGAGACGCTACGAATCTTCAAAGCTTACTGGGGCAATCCGATGTACGGCGAGTCGGGCCATCCCGGAGTTTACCAAAAATTTTATCAAAGCGATGCGGCCTTCTTCGTCATGGACAACCGCTGGTCCCGCGATGACGACCACCTCATCGACGCGCAGAATCCCCAGAAATCGCAGTACGGTGCGCACCAATTCGATTGGCTCAAACAATCCTTACTCCAAGCTCAAAGGCTCAACCACTTTACCTTTAAATTTATCGTTACGGGCGGGCAGGTGGTCACCGACTTTGGCGGTGTGAGCGAGACCTTCGCGTACTATCAACGGGAACGGGAGGAATTGCTGAAATTTATTCAAGGCCACCACATCACCGGCGTCATCTTTCTAACCGGCGATGTGCACTTCACTGAACTCGCCAAGAAAAATATCGGGGGCACGCACTGGGTCTATGAATTAACCTCCTCACCCATCAGCAGCGGCGCTTCGCCACTCGGCCGCACCGAACGCGCCCAGGATCCGCAGCGCATCGAGGGAACTTTGGTCAGTGATCAGAATTTTTGCACCCTCGCTTTGCATGGGCCGAAGGGAGCGCGGGTTGTTACGATTACCTGCATCGACAAGCAGGGCGTGGCGCGCTGGACGCACGATATCACCGCGCAAGATCTGCGCTAAGGTTGTTAGCTTTTCCATTTGCGCTGCATATAATTTCGCGGACGCTGTCCCAACATGTTCAAAAATATCAGTCGCATCGTCACGCTGACGGTCATCATTTTATCCTCTCATGCACCGCGCCCAGCCGGAGCGGCAGAAGTTGTTGTTCTCCCCACTCTCTCAGTCACCGACCAGCTGAGTTTCAATTCCAACGCCACCACGGTCGTCCGCACAAAATCGGGCCCAACCTTTGCGGAAGCTTGGCACGATCTCGCGCAGCAGACGGTGGGCTTAGCCGTCAATGATGCCGGCGCGCGCGGTTTCGGTACCACCACCACCTTGCGCGGATTAGGCAATACGCCGTTCTTCAGCGATGCCTCGGCTCCCGTTTACCTCGATAACATTCCGCTGGCGACGGCCTTCACCTTTCCGACGGAGCTTTATAATTTTAGCCAGATGATCATCTATCGTGGACCGCAAGCCGCGGCCCAGTTTGGTCGCGCCGGTGATGCGGGCGTGATTCAGTTTACCTCGGCGACGCCTGGTCCAAAAAACCTCGCTCACGTCGGGGTGGCCCTAGGGTCGGCCGGCCAAATGAGCTTCACGGCTTCCGCGCAATCCGCGCGGACTGAAACGAGCGATGCAGCCCTTCACTTCGGCACGAGCCAACGCGATGGCTATGTCTATAATACTCAACTCAAGCAGACCGTCGACGATCGCCAAGCTGTCTTCGGCCGAATCCAACTGCATTATCGGCCCCAGCAAGATCTCGAACTTTCCGTGCATCTCCTCACCCAGCGCTCCCGCGATGGCGCGCAAGCGCTGGTGCCACTAGGCGAGTCTTTCACAGCCGTCAGTCGAAGCAAGGAAGGCCAAGCCGACACCGATTTCACCGCGCTGGCGGTAGGACTTTCCCAACGCCTTGCCACCGCGACCCTCACCGCCACCACAAGCTATACGGACTGGGATTTGTCACCGTACGCCAATCGCCTCGTGGTCTTTGGCGGCTTCAACTTCGACTCCGTATTGACGCAGTTGCAACGCACCTTTAATGAAGAAGTGCGTTACGTGAGCGATTGGTTCACCGGTGGGATATTTTACTCACATGCCCGCACCCTCGGCGGTGCCAGCCGAGCCTTTAGCGGCTACACGATTGAAAATTCTAGTTTTCAACAGACGAGTTCGACCTGGGCCTTTTTCGGCCAAGGTAATTTTAAGCCCACCACGAACTGGCTGATCACTCCGGGTTTGCGGTTGGAACGTGCGGTCAAGACCTTCACCCGAACGGAGATCGTACCAACCTCAGCGGTTAATCATCAAGCCGACGACTGGAATGCCCTGCTGCCAAGCGTCTCGGCCACGCGCCATTTAAACCGCAGCACTGATGCCGTCTTCACGCTAGCGCGCGGTTTCAAGGCCGGCGGCTACTCGGCCTACACCGGTCGAGCCGACCTCGCCGGTTATGATCCGCAGCGGACTTGGGGCCTCGAAGCTGCCCTCACCACGACTGACACTACCGCGGGTTGGGCTTTCACCTCACGGGCCTACGCTTATCGCGTCAGCGGCTATCAAATCGAGCGCTCTTTCGCCGTACCAGCTACCTCCACGGATGAGTATCTCGTGGTCAATGCCCAACGCGCTCACGTGCTCGGGGCTGAATTGGAATCGTTGTGGCGGCTGAGCCCGACGTTTACTCTCCGCGCAATCGCGGGGTTAACTCAGGCCACCCTCCAACATTTCACCGATCCCTTTACCGGGGTGAGTTATTCCGGCAACCGTGCACCTTATGCGCCTAGCGGTAACGCCGCGCTCCAACTTGATTATGTTGCGGCGTCAGGATTCTTCTGCGGTGCCGGCGCAACGTGGACGGGCCGAACCTTCTACGATGAACAAGAGTCCGCCTCTTTTGCCCAAGCTGGCTACACTTTGCTGGAAGCTCGGGCCGGCTACACTTATGGTTGTGTTGAATTTCGGACCTTTGGCCGCAACTTGACGGGGCAAAAATATTACAGCTCCATCACCCCAGGCGTTTTCCACGGCACCCCCGGGGCCCCGGCCACGTGGGGCTTCGAAGTCAGCAGTCGGTGGTAAGCCAGCAAGGCGCAGGCTGACCCTTTTGAAATAACCTCGCCACCTGAGGCCCCAAGTCGTTTTTTAAGCACCTCACTCCTATGGAGACCAAGAAGAAAATTGTCGAAAATTGGCTGCCGCGGTACACGGGGGTGCCGCTCAAAAATTTTGGCCGTTACGTTCTGCTCACCAATTTTCAGCATTACGTGCAGCTCTTTGCACAGTGGCATCGCGTCCCCGTCATGGGCAAAGACAAGCCGATGCCCAGTGCGACCGCGAACGGGATCACAATTATTAATTTTGGCATGGGCAGCGCAACCGCTGCGACCGTGATGGATCTACTCAGTGCAATTAAGCCGAAAGCTGTGCTGTTTCTCGGAAAGTGCGGCGGCATCAAACACCGCGCGGAAATTGGCGACTTAATCTTGCCCATCGCGGCGATTCGCGGCGAAGGCACGAGCAACGATTACTTTCCCCCTGAAGTGCCCGCGCTCCCCTCCTTCGCCCTGCAAAAGGCCATCTCTACCACCATTCGCGATCATCGCCGCGACTATTGGACCGGCACGGTCTACACGACCAATCGCCGCGTCTGGGAGCACGATCTGAATTTCAAAAAATATCTCCGCAAAATTCGCGTCATGGCGGTCGATATGGAAACCGCGACCATTTTCATCACCGCTTTTGCCAATGAGATCGTCGCCGGAGCCCTCCTCCTCGTCTCCGACCAACCCATGACTCCAGAAGGCGTGAAGACCCATGCCAGCGATCAGAAAGTGGACACGGAGTACGTCGAAATGCACCTTCACATCGGCATCGATTCACTCAAGCAGCTCATCAACAAAGGCGTGACGGTTAAGCACCTAAAATTCTAATCGGCGCCGAAGGGATACGGCTAAAGATCGCGAGAACCTCCAGCGACCGAACACGACAAGTCATCCCTCTTAGCGCGATACCCAAAGTCTGAAGCGCGCCACTGCTGACATTACGCCGATCTAAATGTTAATCAGAATTAAATGCGCGATCTCCAACTGCTACCTGCTGCTCGGTGAGCGGCCGGTGCTCGTTGACACGGGGGCGCCCGGCGATCTGCAGCGCATCCTGCATGCCCTGAAGATTCATGGCATCGAACTAAACCAAATTGCTCTGATTCTTTTGACCCACGGGCATAGTGACCACGCGGGCGGCGCGGCGGAACTTCGCCGGCGCAGCGGCGCAAAAATTGCGCTGCACAGCGGCGATGCTGGTCTCGCCCGCTCAGGGGAAAATGGCGTCCTGGCCGCGCAGGATCAATTCGGGCGTCTCGTGCGTCCCTTCGTGGATGAACCCTTTGAATCGTTTGAACCCGACCTCATTTTCCGCGACAGCTTTTCCCTCACACCCTACGGAATCAAAGGGCGCGTGATGGCCACTCCTGGCCATACGTTAGGATCTGCCTCGGTCGTGCTCGACTCCGGCGAAGCGATCATCGGCGATGTTCTGCGGGGCAGCATCCTCTGGCCCAATCGCGCCACTCCCCATTTTTTCTGCGCCGATCCCGAAATGAATACGCGGAGTATCGTCCGTCTAGCGCGCGAGGGCTTGTGGCGTTGTTATCCGGGAAATTTTGGCAGTTTTCCTGGCGCGCAATTGGGAAGATTTTTAACCACTGGCACGGGCAAAGTAATGCAACTGGCCGGCGAGCCCGTGTAAGGCGCCGCCATTTAAGTTCGCCGCTTTTCAGGGCAGAACATCGATCCAAAAAGGCGCGAAGATTTCCTGCCCCGCGATCATGACCTGACTCCAAATGACGTAGCGACCGGGCTGCGGGATAGTTAATTTGAACGTCAACTCAGGACGCACGGGATCCAAGGCTTGGGTCAAATCAACCTGCGCCGGATGCAGGTGCGCAAAGCCACTGCGCCCTTCATCAAAGGCCACCAAATGCGCAAAAGCCCCCATCACCGGTTGCAACTGCGTCGCCCCACCACCGCGTTGACTCACCCGAAACCCCAAATCAATCGGCTGCCCGGCCCGGAAAGGTTGCGCCGCGGCCAAGGTAAATTCGAATTCGCCGACCGTGTAAGTGAGATTTGGTGAGCGCGCCAGTCGCGCAACCGATCCCGGCACATTGAGTTCAACCACCCCGTAAAGCCCGCGACCGGTGGCCACCGGCGTGAAGTCGGCAAAGATGCGATAAACTCCCGCACGCTGCGGAGTCAACGTGAACACCCATTCGCCGGGGCGTTTGCCCGGCTCGGGATGCACATGCTGATAATCTTCGAGGGTAGGATCGACAATCAGCAGGTGCAATTTGCGCGTGTGCGCCAGTTGCAAATCCTCAGGCGCGATGGGCTTGCCGCGCGCCGTTTGGAGCGTGAGCGTCAGAGCCACCGACTGATCGGGCACCACGCTGGTTGTCGCCTTAAGCCCGAGCACCACCGGCGAACGCACCTGCACGACGGGAATGAACTGCGGATTGTTGGCGTCACACATTTCCAAGGCCCCCTTTCCCTCCGTCCGAAAATCCATGTGATTTAGATTCGTGCCCGTCGGCAATGCCCGCACCAAAAAATAAAGCCCTAGCGCCACCGCGGTGATGATCAACACCGAGCGATTGCGCACGTAATTTTTGTCGGGTTGCTTCATGCTTTTTTCAAGCGCCGCACAAAATCGTCCACCGCCCAAGCGCTGCCGTCGGCTCGATAAATAATTTTACCCTGCGGGTTAATCAACACGGTCGCGAGGGTATGCTTAATCGTGGCGCCTTCAAATTCTCGAATCACCCCCAACTGCGCGAGCAGTTGACGCACCGCCGCATCAGGTCCGGTTAGAAATGAGAAATTCACCAAATTAATTCCCCGCACTTCGGCGTATTCTTTTAACACTCCGGGGGTATCGAATTCTGGATCGAGAGAAATTGACACCAATTCTAAGTCGGTGACGCCCGCCGCGCGGGCCGCCTGTTGCAGTTCCTGCATACGCAGAGTCGAGGCTGGGCACATGGTGGCGACGGGGCAGCGGGTGAAAATAAAATTGAGCACCACCTGCTTACCGCGAAAGCGGCTCGGTGAAACCGCGCGGCCCGCTTGATCAAGCAGGGTGAATTCGGGCAGCGTCTCCCCGATTTCCCGATAAGCTGACTTTCCGCGCATGGCGGTATCTTGCGCCAAACTTTGCGCCGCCGCCACCAGAGCCCGTTCGGTCACGGCGTCTGCTGGCCAAATTTTTTCGAGAGAAAACTCCGTGCCGCGGACCACCAACTCGGCCCGAATATGCTGGCCGGGTTGCGCATTCTCCAAATCACCGCGGGCTGCCTTAAATTCCATGGTCATACCCGGCATGTAGCCTTTAATTTCATCATGCATCACGACCAGGGTCTGACTAGCCCGCTGCACCTCGATGATTTCACCCGTCAACGGATAGCGTTGCTCAGTGGGCGCCGCCACCGTCAGGGGAACCGCTGCCGCTGGCTTCGCTTTGGCGCAGCCAGCCCCTAGGCCGACCGCCATTATTAGCAAACCTGCAGCCCAACGGCGGACGAGCGAATAACAAGGCGTCATAGGCTTCACCCATTTGCCAAAGTCAGAAATTGTCAAAAGGTTTGCGCTGCCCATCGGGCAAGTATCACTTCCTGTTTCTCCCGCCAATCTCATCTCATGTCGCGCACCGCCCATTATAAATTCGGCCTCGCCGCCTTCGCGGCGCTGGGCAGTGGCTGGGTTTTTGTTCTCGTCGCACTGGGCGCATTCACCACGAGCATCGGCGCCGGCATGGCTTTTTCCGACTGGCCGCTTTCCAATGGGTCGATCAACCCCTTGGGCTGGTTAACAGAAATCGATAAATTTGCCGAGCATTCGCATCGCCTCAGCGCCAGCCTGATGAGCTCGATTACCATCATTCTCGCGGTTTGGTTGTGGCTCACCGAAGAACGCACCTGGCTGCGGCGCCTCGGCTATTTTGCCGTTGGCCTCGTCTTAACCCAAGCCGCGGTGGGCGGACTCCGCGTCTTGTTCGATCACCAGCACATCGACCTCGTCAACACCAGCCTCGGCCGCCTATTTGCGATGCTGCATGCGGTCTTGGCTCAAGCTTTCGTTTGTACGCTCTTCGCCATTGCGATCGCCAGTTCGCGTCCGTGGATTGAAGGCAGCAGCGGTTGGACCGGAGTTTCCTCCCAACGACTGCGGCAACTTGGGGCAGTCTGCGTCGCCTTGCTGTTTGTCCAACTTTCCATCGCCGCGATCGTTCGGCATAGTTTTGCCGGACTCGCCATCCCCACCTTCCCGCTCTCGACCCCCGAGGGCAATCTGCTCCCCGCGCTCTGGGATTTTCGCGTGAGCATTCACTTTGCGCATCGCGTGATGGCTGGCGTGGTGTCGCTCGCCCTAGTCGCTTTTGTGCGACAGCTCTGGCGCGAGCCCTCGGCCCCAACGGCCTTGCGTTGGCTGGGGATTGGGCTGCTTGGTCTTATTAGTTTACAAATTTATCTAGGCGCACAAATCATCTGGACAGGCCGCAGTGTGTCGATGACGACGGGGCATGTGATCATCGGCGCCTTAACGCTGGCGGTAACATTTCTACTGACCTGCTTCACTTACCACGGCTCCGTTAAAACCAATCCCGCATGATCCCCGCCCCAGAGCAGAGCCTTCCCGGTAATAGCGCCCAGCCCACGCCGGCGACTTGGCGCCATTATCTTGAGCTAACCAAACCGCGCCTGAGCATGCTGTCGGTCACCACCGCTATGGTCGGGTACCTAGCGGCCGTTCCTTATTTGGAATGGTCGCGCACTTTCTTTCTCATGGCCGGCACTGCCTTGTGCGCGGGCGGCGTGGCGGCCCTGAATCAGTGGATGGAGAGCGATCGCGATGCCTTAATGCAGCGCACCAGGGATCGCCCGATTCCGCAGGGCATCATTGCCCCCGGTTCCGCCTTTGTTCTTGGCTGGATCCTATGTCTGACCGGCCTCAGCTTACTTTTTAAGCAAGTAAACGGACCTTCCGCTTTTCTCGGTCTAGCGACGGTGGTCGCCTACCTCGCCATTTACACCCCCGCCAAGAAATGGTCGCGATGGTCAACGGAGATTGGGGCGGTCAGCGGCGCCCTGCCCCCGATGATTGGTTGGGCGGCAGCGGGACGATCGAATCCGGCACTCGGTTGGACGCTCTTCGCCATTTTGTTCACGTGGCAAATGCCCCACTTCTTTGCCTTAGCTTGGACCTACCGCAAAGACTATGCCGCGGCCCACTTCCCGATTTTATCGGTCGTCGACCCCAGTGGCCGTCGCGTCTCCCGCCGGGCCTTCATCTGGACCGTGCTGCTCCTCGCCGCCAGTGGGATGCCGACGCTCCTCGGCTATTGTTCGTGGTATTATTTCGCTGGGGCCGTGGCGTTAGGAGGCTGGATTCTCTGGTCTGCCTTTATTTTTCTGAATCCGGACCGGCGAGAAACCGAAGCGCGGCGGCTATTTCTCATTTCGATTGCTTATCTCCCGCTGCTACTCGGCCTGCTGGTCGCGGACCGGCTGATCTTTAAACTTTAATTGACCTAACCAGCGGGCGCTGCGTTGGATTATTTTCCCCCCATGACAATTCAAGACATCCCGACCCTGAATGCGGCGCTTAATGCCACCGCCACCGTATTGATTACGCTTGGCTTCATTTTTATCAAACAAGGTAAACGTGAAGCACACCGGGCCAGCATGCTTACCGCAGGATTTGTTTCGGCTATTTTTCTGGTGGGTTACGTGACGCATAAAATCCTGATGAAGGGCGTCCACACGCCCTTTGGCGGTGAAAGCCCCGCGCTCCGCGCCTTCTATTATACGATGCTGATTTCGCACATCATCCTCGCTATCTCGATCGCGTACCTAGTGCCCCGCACCTTCCTTTTTGCCATCAAAGGTGATTTCGAAACCCATAAACGCTGGGCTAAATTCACCTTTCCCATCTGGTATTATGTCTCGGTGACAGGCGTGCTCGTCTACTTTTTTCTCTATATGTGGTGGCCAAGCGCCCCAGCGGCCTAAATCGCGGTAGTCGTAAAAAAAGCTGCAGCCCGCCCTGCCGTTGGCCCCAACAAAAAAGCCGAGCTTTCGCTCGGCTTTTGCATTAATCGCCGCCCACTCTCAGCAGGCGCGCCAACAAAAACGTTACTTAACGACCAGTACGCCTTTCATGCCCGAGAGATAATGGGCCGGAAAAGTGCAGAGGTAGACATATTCGCCGGGCTCGGTGGGGGCCTTGAACTTGAGCTCCTCACTTTGCTTAGGTCCGAGCAATTTGGTATGGGCAATAACTTGGCCAGCTAAAGCTACCGGAATATACTCGGTAGCAGCAGCCATGATGGCGGCATCGGTAAAGGCCTTAACATCGGTTCCTTTTTTAAGCAAAACCCAGTTATGACCCATTGCGACCTTAGGCATATTGCCCATATTAGTTAAGCTAACAGTTACCTCCTGCCCCGCGGTAACCTCAAGACGGGTGAGGTTAAATTTCATGGAATCGTTAGCCGTCAGCTCAAAAGACGCCCCAGCAGGAGCGCTTGCGACCACGGCGGCTGATTCATTTTTTTGACCACAGCCCACGAGCAGAAAGCTCGCGGTTAAGAGCGAAAGTAGGAGATATTTTTTCATAAGAGGTGGATTATTACACACCGCCCAAGGGAGCGCAATGACGCAGGTCAAGGTTGCTAAATATCTAATATCGATCCCCGTAGAGATTATACCTCAGGCGGGAGCAGATAGCGCATATCTTGCGGTGGTTTTATAGTTGAAATGACTGATTATTTGCAAACGGTATCACGACTTTAATGCCCCAGTGCTTCCCGCTGAAAAATTACCGTCATACATGACCCGCATCCGCTTCGATCATCGCCCTTTTTCGCGCGCAACTCGCGCCTTAGTCGCTGGGCTTGGCCTAGTGCTTTTGTCCAGCTGTAAGCTGGCAGATATTTTCGACCTGAGTGGCAATCAGTCCACCATGCTCACCGCAGGTCCCGTCGCCAAAGCGCAATGGGACTTATTCATGGTAACGGTGTATGTTTGCACTTTCATCTTCATCGTGGTCGGCGCGATTTTGGCCTACGCCCAGATCAAGTTCCGCGCTCGCTCGGAGTCCGATGAGCATGCCGAGCCACCGCCTGAGGCGCACGGCAATCCTTTTGTAGAAATCGGCTTAATCGCCGCTTCGGTCGCTTTGTTGGTCATCATCGCCATTCCCACCTTGCGGGATATCTGGTACACGCACGATGTACCCGAAGACGAGAAGGGTAACGCCATGGAAGTCGTCGCCACGGGTTATCAATGGTGGTTCAAATTTGAGTATCCCACGGAACTCGTGAAGCTGCCCAACGGCGGCGAAGCTCCTTTAGTGACCGGCAATGAACTGGTCGTCCCCGCCGGCACCCCGATCCGGGTCCAGCTCCGCACCATCGATGTGATTCATAGTTTTTGGGTGCCAAAGCTCGCTGGGAAAGTTGATATGATGCCGAATCGCGCGAATTTTCTTTGGTTCAAAGCTGACAAACCGGGCTACTATTATGGTCAATGCGCTGAATTTTGCGGTGAGTCGCATGCGATCATGCGTTTTCGCGTAATCGCTCTGTCGCCCCGAGAATATTCCCAATGGCTGGAGAATCAAAAATCACCAGCGCGCACAGTTACGCCAGCGCTGTTGGCTAGCGCGGTTGATCGCAGCGCCCATGTGCAATTTGCGGCGATGAAGCTAAATCCCGGCGAAGCACTGGCCGCCTCCCCAGCTTTCGATGCCGACCCCCTGAATGCCTGGCGGGAGATGCAGCATCCTGAAGCAG
This sequence comes from uncultured Verrucomicrobiota bacterium, assembly GCA_903906135.1. GTDB lineage: Bacteria > Verrucomicrobiota > Verrucomicrobiia > Opitutales > Opitutaceae > Lacunisphaera. The sequence continues at coordinate 27,174 of CAIVJE010000123.1, forward strand.
GTGAAGACGCTCCATTGATCGCTCAAGGCCGCCAATTATTCTCGGCCAAGACTTGTGTCAGCTGTCACAGCATCCGGGGCCATGAAGGCGTTGGCATCAGTGGTCCCGACCTGACGCGCGTCGGCGCCCGCTCCACGATCGCCGCTGGCGTATTGGAAAACACCCACGAGCGGATGCACGCTTGGATTAAAAACCCCAATCACTTTAAGCCCGGCAACAAGATGTGGTTTGGTGGCTACAACGTAAAAGACGGCGATAACTGGAAGCCAAACTTCACCATGAATGACCAAGAAATCAACGCCCTCGTCGCTTATCTGCACAGCCTAAAATAATTGCGACCGCAGGGTATTAGACCCCACCAGCCAAACGCCCAGCGCAATCCCTTCCCTTTTTCTCAACTTTTCGCTCCCCCTTCACCCTCATATTTATGGCAGAAGTAATCGCCCAGTCCGGTTTCACCGGCAAGCAAACAGCCCAACCAGCTACCACCTTCGCTCTTTTCCCGCGCCCGACCGCAAAAACGGGGATCGTCAGCTGGTTGACGACCGTCGACCACAAAAAGATCGGCATGCTCTATGGCGGCTTCGCCATTTTGTTTTTCCTCATCGGCGGAATCGAAGCCCTAATGATTCGCACGCAGCTCATGGTGCCGAATAATCGCTTCATCAGCGCGCAACTCTACAGTGAGTTGTTCACGATGCACGGCACCACGATGATCTTCCTTGCCGTCATGCCCCTCAATGCGGCGTTTTTCAATTTACTCATCCCCATCCAGGTGGGCGCCCGCGATGTCGCGTTCCCCCGCCTCAACTCTTTTTCCCTCTGGGTCTGGGTTGTCGGGGCCATTTTGCTCAATGTCGGCTGGATTTCCCACTTCGTGCCGAGCTGGAATTTTGGCGGCGCTCCTGATGTTGGTTGGTTCGGCTACGCACCGCTGACCTCTAAGAGCTTCACTCCTGATCTCTCGACCGATTTTTGGGTGCTCGGTATTCAGGTTCTAGGCATTTCCTCCATCGTGGCCTCACTGAATTTCATCGTCACAATCATCAACTTGCGGGCGCCCGGCCTCACGATGATGCGCTTACCCGTATTCACCTGGATGGCCTTGGTTACGAGCTTCCTGCTGGTGCTCGCCCTGCCGGCCATCGCCATCGCACTGATCATGGTCATGTTTGATCGCAACTTCGGGACCAATTTCTTCGAGGTCTCTGGTGGCGGCCAGCCGATCCTATGGCAGCATCTCTTTTGGGTCTTTGGTCACCCTGAGGTCTATATTCTTATTCTGCCCCCGATGGGCTATGTTTCAGAAATCCTCCCCACCTTTGCGCGTAAACCCCTCTTTGGTTATCCCATCGTGGTATTCTCGGGCGTCGCCATCGGCTTCATCGGTTTCGGCGTGTGGAGTCACCATATGTTCACCACCGGGCTCGGGACGGTGGCCACGGCCGCCTTCGCGCTAGCGACGATGGCGATCGCGGTGCCGACCGGCGTAAAAGTATTCAACTGGATCGGGACCCTTTGGGGCGGCCGAATCGTCACCCGCGTGCCGATGATGTTCGCTCTCGGCTTTATCTGGATGTTCATGATGGGCGGTCTCTCGGGCATCATGCATTCCGCAGCTCCGGCTGATGCCCAGCAGCAAGACAGTTACTTTGTTATCGCTCACTTCCACTACGTCCTCATTGGCGGGGCTACCTTCGCCCTGCTGGCGGCCATTCATTTCTGGTTTCCAAAATTCTTCGGCCGCATGGTGCCGGAGTTCTGGGGTAAAGTTTCCTTCTGGATTATCTTTGTCGGCTTCAACGCGACCTTCTTCCCGATGCATTTCTTGGGCTTGAACGGCATGCCGCGCCGGACCTGGACCTATGATTCTAATATGGGCTGGAACGAGGGCAACCTCTTCGCCACGTATGGAGCCTATCTGCTGGGCCTTGGTATCTTTACCTATTTCGCCGTGTTAGTTTGGGCCTATTTCAAGGGCGAGAAATGCGGCAACGATCCTTGGGATGCCCGCACCTTAGAATGGTCCATTCCCTCGCCGCCCCCTGAGCATAATTTCGCCGCCATCCCGACCGTCCATGCTCGCGATGCTTGGTGGTATGAGAAAACGCATAAAGAAGAGATCGCTCAAGAAAAGGCCGCGCATATCAAGGCCGAGGAATCGCACGGGGGCATTCATATGCCGGACCAATCGTGGTACCCCTTATTCGCAGCCATCGGCCTGCTGGTGGGCGCGTATAATTTCGCCCAACTCCATTACCCCGTGACGATGTTCGGCCAGCAAGTCCTCGCTTCTCACCTGCCCCTCGCAATCACCGGCCTCGGCCTCATGGTCGCCGCTTGCTATCTGTGGGCCCTCGAAGGCCCCGGCGGCTACCATCTTCATATCGACGCAGAAGGCAAAGTTACCGAGTCCCGCGGCGATCACCACTAAGCTTTACCGAACCATCTCATGAGCAGTCCTGCGGCTAACGGTCATCTCGACCACCATCACGATCACACGACCTCCACCGGCATTCCGAACAAGAAGCTCCTTTGGTGGGCCTTCCTCGCTTCGGACTGCATGTTTTTCGGCGCGCTGATCTCGTCTCATCTCGTCTACCGCCTTAACCCGCCCCCAGGGAATGCGGTCCCAACGCAGATTTTCGACATCGAGCTAACGTCTTTCTCGACGTTCATCTTGCTGATGTCGTCGCTGCTCATGGCTCTCGCGGTGAACGCCATCCAGAAGGGTAACGTGAAGAGCACCCGCACGATGCTCCTCGGCACGATCTTCTTCGGCTGCATCTTCCTCGGCGGCCAGGTGTTTGAGTTTACGCATTTCGTGGCCGACAAGCACATGACGCTATCGAATAGCATCTTTGGCTCCACGTTCTACACCCTCACCGGCACCCACGGCACCCACGTTGCCATCGGCGTACTCTTACTGGGCATGATGTATGTGCGGACCTTTAAGCCAACTCACGGCGGCAGCTTGGGCCGAAACTTCCTTCACCTGCTGGCCTTCGCCGTAGCGGCAGGCGTGGCGTTTCTTTTCTTCGTCCCCGGCCTGCTGGAAGTAATCGAGGGCGAGAGCTTGAGGGCCATGCTTAGCCACGATGCCAAGCCGCTCATCCTCGGGGCCATCGCGTGCGCGGCCCTCTTTTGGTTTGCCCGTACGAGCGACCCAGCGGTGGAATTCGGCGAGAAAAACGCCATCGATGTTGAAGCTATCGGCCTCTATTGGCATTTCGTCGATATCGTCTGGATTATCATTTTTACCGCCGTCTATCTCCTCGAGTACCTCTGAGCCTAAGCTCAGCTCATAACTTTTCGCTCTACTGCCCATGTCCGCACCCACCGCACCCACTGCTTCCGCCCTTGTCGCCGGCCACCACGAGCCGAGCAAATTTCATTTCTATATCCAGATCGCGATGATTCTGGCGGTTATTACCGGCATCGAGGTCGTGCTGATCTACCTTCCGATCGTAAAGTGGCTGGTTGTCACGACGCTCATTGTGCTCTCCACGGTGAAGTTCATGTTCGTTATCTTTTACTTCATGCATCTGCGGTGGGATAAAGTATTCTGCACGATTTTGTTTTTCATCGGACTGGTGCTCGCTGGTTTCACCATGTTTGCCCTCATGGAGCTGTTTGCCTCTGATGCCGGCAAACCGCTGACGGCCGCAGCCCTAACCTTCGCCCGCACCACGCTCGGTTAAACCAGACTCAAGGTGGAATCTAAGCCGCGCGACCCTGCGCGGCTTTTTTATTTTACTCGGGCCGCCAGATTACGCGCAAAATACTGCGTCCGTTTTTCGCACTTTTGGTGGCCATTCCGCTACGAGTTAATATAGGTTAACCGCTATGATCGACTGGACCCATTGGCACAATGAGCCGTTCCTCATTGGCGGGCTTATTTTCCTAGGCTGGCTTTATACGATTCTCGCCGGGCCATGGCGTGAGCGACTCGCGCCAGGAACGCCTTATCCCCGCCGCCACGCGCTCAAGTTTTACGCGGCATTATTATGTTTCTATCTCGGGGTGGGCTCCCCGCTCGATCAAATCGCTGAACGCTTTCTGCTCAGCGCGCACATGCTGCAGCACCAGATCCTGATCTACCCGGCCGCCATCCTATTTTTAAGCGGATTACCTGACTGGATGATCCGTCCCCTCACCAGTCAAGCGAGGCTCCAAGGGCCGCTCAGAATTTTAACCCACCCCCTGGTCTGCGGCGGCATCTACACGGCCGTGTATTCTGGCTGGCACCTACCCTTACTCTACGACTGGGCCCTGCAAAACCGCGCGATCCACATTACCGAACATTTTATGATGTTCGGCGCTGCGCTCTTTTATTGGTGGCCGCTGCTCAGTCCTTCAAAAGAATTTCCGCCCGCCAGCTACGCTTGGCAGATGCTTTACCTCGTGGCTGTCGTCATCGCCATGACGCCCGTATTTGCCTATATCATGTTTTCTTCCGACGTGCTCTACCCCACCTATGAATATGCCCCGCGCATTACGAGCCTGACCGCCGCCGCTGATCAACTGTTGGCTGGAGCAATGATGAAACTCATCGGGATGTCCGTCGCCATGATCGCTTTCGGCGTCAGCTTCTACCGATGGTATCAATCGGACGCGAAGCCCGGCGGCCAGCCCAGACGCGCCTAACCGCTCGCGCCGTGTGTTGGGTAGAACTAAATTTTAAGCGCTGACTGATCAGCTCCCCGCTGGCGCCAGCAGATCGTCGAGCGAGTCGCTCTCGACGCTGATATCAGCAAACAGCCAAGTGGATAAATAGCGTTCGCTGCTCGAAGCAATAATCACGACGATTTGCTTGCCCTTATTTTCGGGCCGCTTGGCGAGCTGAATGGCAGCCCAGACCGCGGCTCCCGAAGAAATACCGATCGGGATACCATCGAGTTGATTAACCTGCTTCGACACCGGACCCGAATCAGCCTCCTTCACGCGGATAATCTCATCGTAAATTTTGGTGTTGAGCACCGCTGGCACAAAGCCGGCGCCGATGCCCTGCAATTTATGCGGGCCAGGCGCGCCACCGGAAAGCACCGGGGAAGCATCCGGCTCCACCGCCACAATTTTTACCCCCGCTTTGCGCCCCTTGAGCACCTCACCGATACCCGTAATGGTACCACCGGTGCCAATGCCCGAGACGATAAAGTCAACCTGGCCATCCGTATCCCGCCAAATTTCCTCGGCGGTCGTCTGGCGGTGCGCCGCTGGGTTAGCAGGATTGGCAAACTGCTGCAAAATAACTGCTCCAGGAATTTTTGCGGCTAACTCTTCGGCTTTGGCAATCGCCCCCTTCATCCCCTTGGGCCCCTCCGTGAGAATGAGCCGGGCGCCGAGGATTTTGAGCAGCTTGCGACGCTCGCTACTCATCGTCTCCGGCATGGTCAGGATGAGCTTGATCCCCTTGGCGGCCGCCACAAAGGCTAGCGCAATCCCAGTGTTACCACTCGTTGGTTCAATCAGGACAGTGTCTTTATTAATTTTCCCTGACTTCAGCGCATCATCAATCATCGCAAATCCAATGCGGTCCTTAACACTGGAAAGCGGATTAAAAAATTCCAGCTTAAGCAGGATATCCGCCTGGGCCCCGTGGGCTACGGCTGTGCGATTAAGACGCACGAGCGGGGTGTTGCCGATCGTTTCAGTGATGTCGTTGTAGATTTTGGCCATGGTCAGAGCGGGTTTTTCACGAGAGCAAAAGATTTAAAATCTTAACCTAATAAGTTCACTATATTAAGTAGTAAAGATTTCACCCAACCGGTAAAAGCTTATTTTTCTGTCCCCCAGCGGCGGTGCAAAAGTTTCTCCCAAGGCGAAAATAGTAATTTATCAGCCGCTAAACCGATACATATGACAACCAACATGATACCAACTACCTGCTCCATAGCATTAAGCTCGCGTCCATAATGGAGCAAATGACCCAAACCAAAACCAGTCAGAATAGTTACATAAATCTCTGCCGCCATTAATGACCTCCAAGCAAAGGCCCAGCCTTGTTTCATACCGCTCACGATAAAGGGCAAGGAAGCCGGCAGCATTACCCAAACCCATGTATGCAAACCATGCGAACCCATGGTGTGCGCCGCACGAATATAAATAGGATTCACGTTCCGGACCCCTGTTTCTGTAGCCAATATCACTGACCAGAGCGTCCCCATCACTACGACAAACAACATGGCGCCTTCCGTCTGCCCAAACCACAGCAGGGCCAGTGGAACCCAACACACGCTGGGCAATCCTTGGAGCCCTAGTGCTACTACCCCTAAAGTATCTCGCATCGCCTGCACCCGCGCGGTCAAAAATCCCAGCGGGATTCCCGCAGCTAAACCAATAAAATAACCCGCGAGCAATCGCTTCATCGTCACAATGGTACTAGACCAAAGACTCCCATCCTGCAGTACTTCCCATAAATAGAGAGCAACGCTCGCGGGCGCAGGCACTAAAACGGGTGACCATATTTTAGCTTCGGCTACCCAGTGCCAAGCGGCGATCAGTACACAAATAAAACCGATGGCGGTAAGCGTGCGTTTCATGTTCCCGCCTCCTCTTGGCTTAAATGCCCCTTTAATGCGCTCATGATATCCGTCGCATAAGCCGCTAGTGGCACGCTATTAATGTCGCGAGGCCTCGGCAGCTTAATCTGAAACTCTTCACGAATGCGGCCGGGATGAGAGGAAAACAATAGCACGCGGTCCCCCAGACAGGCAGCCTCCCGAACATTGTGCGTTACAAAAACAATGGTCACTTTCCGCTGCAGCCAGATGCGTTGCAAATCACCATAGAGTTGCTCGCGAGTCAGAGCGTCGAGCGCAGCGAATGGTTCATCCATAAGCAAAACGCGTGGATTGGGCGCCAGCGCTCGGGCCAAAGCGACCCGCTGCTTCATGCCGCCCGACAACTCATGGATGTAGGCGTACATAAATTTTTCTAGACCGACGAGCTTAAGATAATATTCAGCAACTTCTCGGCGTTCCGCAGAAGTGAGCCCTGGTTTATGTTTTAGGCCGAACATCACATTGCTTAATACATCGAGCCAAGGGAAGAGCGCTGACTCTTGAAACATCATCATGCGTTCGCGACTCGGGGCGCGGATGGGCTGCCCGCCAGCCATCAGGGTGCCGGCACTCGGCATCTCTAATCCGGCGATCAGGTTGAGCAGAGTAGATTTACCGCAACCACTCGGCCCAAGTAAACAGACGAACTCCCCGCTCGCCACCTGCAAGCTGACCCGATCCAGGGCCTGCACGCGACCATGCCCAGTCTCAAACCATTGAGTGACCTGATCAATCGCCAGATGCGTCGGGGGCAAATCAGTGAATTCTGCGGGATTGCTCATTGGGGAAAAGTGAAAAGCTGATCGAGGGGAATAGCATTACGCATAAACCCAGCCAGTTGAGCGTCAGCGACTAGGCTCTGCAATTGCTCAGCGGTTATCTGGTCCGTAAATTTCAGACGCCGCCAAGCACTCGCGATAAGCTCCGCCGGTATCTCTCGCTTAGCTTCAGCACTGAGCCCAGCTCGAACGAGCCCTTGCGCCTCAGCCGGGTGAAGCTGCAACCAGTTGGTCAACTCAAGGTGCGCGCGACAGAACTTCTCAGCTATCAGCCGATGAGTTTTTAAAAATGCGACCCGGCCTACCAACAGGGTGGTAATGGCCTCAGATTGCTCCAACCACACCTTGCCCCCAGCCTCTAGCTCAAGCCGAGAAACCCAAGGCTCTACCGTCCACACGGCATCAATTTTACCCTGCTGAAAGAGCGGCAATTGATCCGCATTGGCAGTGGGAATTACGGCAACATCACCACCGGTTAAGGTAATCTTGAATCCTTGTCTTTTAAGCCAAACTCGAGCGGCCACATCTTGCGTATTGCCCAACTGCGGCGTGGCGATTCGCCGACCGCGAAAATCAGCCGCGCGCGTAATGCGCCCATCACTTGGAACCACCAGCGCCGCTCCACCAAGAGCCGCCCCCGCTAAGAGCCGAATTTCTTCGCCTTGCGAACGAACATAGGCGTTTAACGCCGGATTAGGCCCGACATAAGTGAGATCAATTGAGCCGGCGAAAATTGCCTCCATCGCGCTCGGACCCGCATTAAAGGCAAACCACTGCAAAACCACCTCTGGACCGAGGCGGGCCTCAAACCAGCCTTGCTGCATGCGCGTGGTATGACTCCCAATAATCGCCTGCGCGTGGGTCACATTGGGGAAATAGCCAATCCGGATTGTAATTTTCTCGGCCGGCGCTTGTGCACAATAAAAAATTGCGACCAGACCAATTGCAAAATGGCGTAAGCCACGCGCCCATCGAGACCGCCGCCCAGCCCCCCTCGCCCATGGCTCCGATTGAACATGATTTGCCGGCAACTTAGCTGATAATCTATTAAAATTCATATCACAGATAATTCCAGCCATTGACGAATGCGGCTGACTGCTGGGCTCCGCCGGATGACCCGAGAAATAATTCTATCATTTTTGATCGCCCATTCCGGCTGACCGCAGCCCACCCACTACAATGGAGCGGACGAGCACTCTTGATTATCTTGCGAGTAATAGTTTCAGCCACCGCGGCCAGTGTGTAACGATCAAGAATTCCGGCAATCGTATTACGGGCATCAAGCATTACCATGCGTAAGCCACCTTGGGCCTCATCAGGGCAACTCCAGGGCGCGTAGGCGCTCTGACTCACACCGCCAATGGGAGCCAAAGGGCCTTCAATAAAATGCCCCCCTTGTCCGACTATAATTGTATCAGCTGATTTGCCTAAGCGATACCCACCGCACTTGCCGCGGGCACTCTGCAGAAAGCCGCCCGGGCGAAGTTGCGACAAAATTTGCTGCAAAAACTTGATTGGGAACTTCTCGGCTCTGGCTAATGCGGTCACAGGCCCCATGGGGCGCCCTACCTTGGCTGCAATACCGAGGCTAATCATGGAACGCAGGTCATATTCACCACGTTTCGAGAGTATCATTTTATCGGACTATCCTGAAGTACATTAGTAAAGTACATTAGATTAGTATGATTTAAACAAGCGTGTTTTCTTGATCGCCCAAACTGCCCTCACAGCGCCAGTCGCAATCCGTCATATGCTAGGTGGACCCTCGGGGGCAATTTGGCGCTCCACACGACGTGGCCAATCCGGTGCGTGAGATGAGTTAAATAACTAATCGGCGCGCCAATCTCTGCCGCGGCAGCACATGCTTCGGCAATATTCATATGGGTAGGATGAGGCTCAACGCGTAACCCATCGAGCACGACCACATCCGCCCCACGCGCCAAAGCCACGGCCGCCGGCGGCACCTGCTTGCAATCGTTGTAATAGACAAATTTCTTCCCCGAAGATTTTTCCTCAAAAATTAAGCCGAGGGTATTAATCCCGCCATGCGGCAGCCGAGTCGATCGGATCGTCCCTTGAGGCAACTCAAGCACGGCGGGCATCGCCTGCAGCTTAAAAGCTGCATAACCCGCCGACACCGGGCGGTCCGCGATCGCGTAGGGAAACACCGCTTGCGTGCGGCTCGCCCCCTCCTCGGTCGTGTAAACCGTCAACGCGCTCCCGCCGAGCAGATCACAGAACCGCCGCAAATCGTCCATTCCGTTAATATGATCAGCGTGACCATGCGTCAGAATAAAAAAATCCACCCAGGAAATTTTTTCCCGCAAGCACTGGAGCCGAAACTCGGGCGCCGCATCAATCTGAATATGCAACCCATCCATCACGACATGCAGACTAGACCGCGTGCGCTGATCCCGCGGGTCAACCGACCGACACACCGCACAATCACACGCAATCATCGGCACCCCTTGCGATGTGCCCGTACCCATAAAAATTACTTCCATATGGACAGAGGAAATACCTGAATAAACCGAAACGAAAGATGAAAGACCAACGAGCCTCCTTGTAGCAATGACGCGGGGCAGTCGCGACAGGGTGATGAACGGCTGGATAGGAAACCTCCTACCTCACAGACTAACCAACACCCAGCGCGAAATAGAAAGGGGCGGCATGAATAAATCACCAAGACAAGAATGATTAATTAAACGCCAAATTTCTCTAGGGTCCGGCTAGACCCAATGAGTTCTAGTGCTTGAAAGCTGAGAATTATTGCCAAGCCGCGCTCGGTCGCAGCAGCTGCTGCAGCCGAGCTTCATCGATCATCGTCACCCCGAAAGCCGCGGCCTCAGCCAACTTTGCGCCACCACCTTCTCCCACGATCACATAATCAGTGCGCCGACTTACCTTGGCCTCAACCGTGCCGCCGGCCGCCATAATTAACGCCGTGGCCTGCGCTCGCGTTAGCCGCTGGAGCGCCCCCGTCAGAACAAATTTTTTGCCCCGCAATAACTGGTCAGCCCCACCCGCCGCCGGTGGATTATTCGGCCGAACGCCGAGGACTACTAAGTCGATAAGTAATGCTTGGTGATTGGGCTCACTGAAATATTCCTGAACCGCTTGAAGGCTAGCTTCGCCTAAATCTCCTTTTTTTCCCCACGCCGCCGCGGTCTCCGCGTCGTGAAACACTCGCGCTAATGCCGCGAGTCCCCCGCTCTGCCGCGCCAAAGCTCGCGCGCCCACTTCCCCCACTCCGGGAATGCCGAGCCCGTTGATAAACCGCCACAGTTCCGCTTGCTTACTTTGGGCGATGGCGCGGAGTACTCGCTCCGCAGTTTTGCCATTGCCGGCGGGGAAATCTTCCCGCCGCAAGCGGTAAAGATCAGCCGCCGTTTTAACCCGCCCCGTACTCACTAATTGATCGATCAGCGCCGGCCCAAGACCAGCAATATTGACGCCTGCGCGAGAGGCAAAATGCTCCAAGCGGCGCCGCACCTGCGCCGGACAATCGCGGTTAAGACAGCGTACCGCGGCCTGCTCCGGTGATTGCTGCAACTGGCCCTGGCAGGATGGACAGCTCACCGGAAAGATATAGGCGGGAACGCCCGCCGTGCGCCGACTGCGATTTACGCCGCTGATAGCCGGAATAATTTCTCCGGCTTTTTCGACGTACACATAATCACCCACCCGAATATCTCGCCGCGCAATTTCGTCCCGATTATACAGCGAAGCACGTCTCACGGTGACCCCACCAAGCGGCACCGGCTGCAACTCCCCCACGGGCGTCAACACCCCAGTGCGTCCGACTTGCAGGGTGATCGCCAGCAACTTGGTCTGGGCCCGCTCGGGGGTAAACTTGTAAGCTAGCGCCCAGCGCGGGGCCTGGTGGGTTACACCCATTTGCTTTTGCAGAAGGCCTTCATCCAGCTTCACCACGGCGCCATCCGTGGGAAAGAGATAATTTTCCCGCTCTCGACCAACGGCTTGTACGGCCGCCCACAGCGCATCGGCTCCCTGGACCACTCGCGGATTTTCAACCGTCGGCAAGCCCCACGCACGCAGCTGCTGCAGCCAATTTTGCTGCGAAACAGGCCGGAGCGCGGCGGGTTGACAGTCCCCGTAACCATAAAAAACCATCGTTAATTTCCGCGCGACTACAGTGCTGGCATCCAACTGCTGCAGCGTGCCCGCCGCCAAATTACGCGGATGACTAAAAGGCGGCTCACCGGCCTTGCGCCGCGCCTGATTAATTCGCGCAAACTCCGCGAGTCCTAGATAAATTTCTCCCCGGACTTCCAGCACGGCCGGAATCCCTGGCGCGCTCCCCGTCGGCGCCGCTCCGCGCAACATTTTCGGCAGCGTCGTAGTGGCGAGCACATTCGCCGTGACGTCATCCCCCACTTCGCCGTCACCGCGCGTCACCGCCCGAACGAGTCGGCCGTTTTCGTAAGTCACACTAAGCGCCAAACCATCGTACTTGGGCTCTACTACATAAATTAAATTCTGCCGCCCCAACTGCCGCCTGATCCGCTCATCGAAGGAACGTAATTCTAGCTCCGAGTAACTTTTAGCTAGGCTCAACATCCGCTCACGATGGCGATAAACCGGCCGCAGCCCCGTCCGATCATCGACCCCCAACCCATCGCTGGGCGCGGTACTCAGCGCAGGGTAACGGCCCTCCCACTCCGTTAGCTCACGCTTCAGCTGATCATAAGCGGCGTCACTGATAACCGGCGCGGCGTGTTTAAAATAAAGCTCATCATGATGGGCCACTTCCGCCCGCAGCGCAGCGATGCGCTCGCGTACTTCCGCCAGTGGCAACGACGCCATCTCGGTGGCCGTCGCCACCTCGGCCGCATAATTGACCGAGCCGCCCCCAACTACCGATTGATATGAAAATCCAATGATAAAAAACCAACGGCGCGCCCCAATCAGGCGAGGCAGCAATACGGTATCAGGTGTGGCCATATTATTTTCTCCAATTAGCCCTGGCCCGGGCGGTTGCTATTTACACTGCCACCTACGAAAACCCCCGCGGCGACGGCGTCAAGCTCGCGCACTCCCCCTCGGCGACCGCTGATTTCAGATGCGGTAGAAAAACTCCGCGTTACTCACGTACAATTTGCGCAACTCCTGGGCTGAGCTACCCGCCAGCGCTGCATCCAGGGTACTAACCCAGCGCGGATAAGTGGTCGCTTGGGTTGAAACGGGCCAATCACCACCGAAAATGATGCGCTCAAAACCAAAACAATTAACGACATGATCAATATAGGGCTGTAACTGGGTCGCCGCCCACTGCGTGTGATCTGCTTCCGTGACCAGCCCAGATAACTTGCACCATACATTGGGCAACGCGGCCAACTCGCGCATTTCCGCCCGCCAAGGATCTAGTTGGCCGGTTTTGATGTCTGGCTTGGCAATATGATCCATAATAAATTTCACGTTAGGACACTGGCGAACCAACTGCAGCGTATTCGCCAACTGGGTGTGATTAATACACAGATCAAAACTGAGTCCATACCGCGGCAGCAATTGTACCCCGCGAATAAATTCTGGCCGCAGACAAAAAGCGGGGTCGGCCTCGAATTGAATAATCCGGCGGATGCCTTTGACCAAGGAATTCGCTGCTAACGGCGCAAGCTCAGCCGCAGCGGCCTCGCCCAGCTCAAGTGGAGCCCATGCCACGATACCCCGCAAACGCGGCTCGCTCTGGGCTAATTCGGTCACCCACGCGGCCTCCGCTGAGGCCTGCGTCGGATCGCATTCGCATTGCACGAAGACCATTTTAGCTACCGCCACCGCCCCGCACGCCGTCCGATAATCAGCGAGCGAATGATTCCGATTCAAAGCGGGCACGCTGCTTAGCCACGGATAGCGCAGCCGCTGAAGGTCCCAAACATGCAAATGCGTATCGATGATCGGATAATTTGGCATGAGATGAAATGCTGAAGCTTCCGCTATTAATTAACGCAATTTTTCAAAGGTTCACCCCGCCAGCAACGCACGACTTCCTCCGCCGCCAATTGCTGGAGACGGGGAATACTACTCTCGCTATACCAAGCGACGTGCGAAGTGAGCAAAGCCCGCGGAGCCGTGCGGATCGGATGATCAGAGGGCAATGGCTCTACTTCGTAAACATCCAGACCCGCTCCAGCAATCGTCCCCGCCTGCAAGGCGGCCGCCAAGGCCATGGTATCAATCAGCGAACCGCGCGCTGTATTCACGACGATCGCGGTAGCCGCCATCGTATTGAGCCGGGCCGCATTAACGAAATGACGAGTCTCGGGAGTCAGCGGCAAATGCAGCGAGAGAATGCCAGCCCGGCTAAATAATTCTGCAATCCCCACCGACTCCACGCCCTCAGCGGCCATCGCCTCAGCTGATACATAGGGATCATAAGCAATGCGGGGACCACCAAACCCCGCCATCATGCGATGAGCCGTGCGCGCAATTCGCCCGAAACCGGCAGTGGCAAAAGTCGTCGTGCGCAAAGCGGGCATCGGCCGATCCGGCGTGATTTTCCAAGTGCCACTCCGCAAACGTGCATCGATCGGAGCCACTTGTCGCGCCAAGGCGAGCGCCAAGGCCACCGCATGCTCCGCCACTTCATGCACCCCGTAATCTGGAACATTACAAACGGCGATGCCCTTTGCGCGCGCTGCCACCAGATCAACATTATCGACCCCGATCCCGTAACGTACGATCACGCGACAGCGATCCAATCGCGCGATCACCGCGCTCGTAACTGGCGCCCATTGCACCAGAAGAGCATCAGCGCCCCGCGCGGCCACCATGACCTGCTCCGGTGTTTTACATTGAGCCACCGTCAAATTAAGCTCGGCCTGAGCAAATACGGCCTCTTCCTGCTGCAGATTGGGGAAACCGTGATCAGTGATCACTACGCGAAATTGATTCATAAATATGCTAATTAGAGAGGGGGATCAGTGCGATCCCGCGATTTTAGTATTCTGCCCCAACCCTTCAGGTCCTAGGCCATTGTAGCCGCCATCAACCGGTAAATCGGAGCCGGTAATAAAAGAGGCATCATCGCTCAGCAAGAAAAGCACTGGTCCCGCGATTTCTATCGGTAAGCCCATGCGACGCAGCATATGAAATTGCCCCCAAATGGGATCATAAGTCGCCCGATCACCGCCCGCAGCTTTGTCGACCTCCCGCGTCCAAATCCAACCAGGACTAACGCTGTTCACGCGAATTTTGTGCGGCGCAAGATCCAGGGCCGCACAACGCGTGAGCTGGGTGACCGCACCTTTAGCTGCATTATAAGTCCAACGATTCGGTTGGGCGATTTTAGCAGAAATACTAGAAACATTAACAATCGCCCCGCCCCCCACCCGCTTCATTGGCTCCGCGACTAACTGTATGAGTCGCGCAAACGCGACTGGCCCGACACTCAAACTCCGCAGAAAATCCTCGCGCGTCGCGTCGAGCCCTTTCGCGATAAAAGAAAATGCATTATTCACGAGATAATCCAAACGCCCATGCCGCGCGAGCGCTGCCGCCACCAACTCATCACAAAAAGCCTCGCTGGCTAAATCACCTGTCACCACGAAAGGTGTGAAGCCAGCAGCCGCAAAGGCGTGCTCACCTTCGGCCCCATCCGCCGGCAATCCACTCACGACGACCTGCGCCCCTTCGCGTAATAATTCGAGCGCGATCGCATAGCCAATCCCGTTAGTCCCGCCCGTCACGAGGGCCACTTTGCCTTGAAAACGTCCCACAAGCGGGCGGCGAGAGTGCGTTGTTGTTATCATAAATCAGCAGATTAATTTGGGCAGAGAACGGCTTTAAGATCAGTGCCTTGGGCCGCCAACATGCGGCGAAAAGCGACCGCCCCTTCCTCGAGCGGAAAGGATTGCACCCAGGACAAGGCATCGACTCGACCTGTAGCCATTAAATCTAGCGCTTGGCTTAACTCATCCAACTTGGCCGCATAGGTACCAAACACCTGTTTCTCCGGCAAGGTGATCGCGTAGGAATCGAGCGTCAGCTCATTCGCGTGCAGGCCAATCCACACTGCGGCGCCACCGGGACGAAGGGCTTCGAGCGAAACTTGCTTGGTGACCGCCGCCCCGACGGCATCAACCGTAAGATCCGCCCCCTCGCCCCCCGTTATCTCTGCGATAACTTGCGCCACATTTTCTACACGAGAATTAATCACCCGCGAAGCGCCGAGGCGTGTGGCTACAGCCAACCGTTCCGGACTTAAATCAGCCACAATCACGCGCGCCCCACGCGTCACCTGCAAAGCTTGCTGGCAAAATAAGCCGATCGGACCCGCGCCAATCACCAAGACCGTCTCGGCCGGGAGGTGTTGTGTGAGGCGCGCAACGTGTAAGCCGTTTGCCAACGGCTCCGCCAAAGCCGCCGCCGCCGCGGGCACTTGCTCTGGCCAAGGAATTAAACAACGCGCCGGCACATTAACCTGTTCAGCAAAAGCGCCGGGGCGGTGCATGCCAAAAACTTGGCGTTGTGCACATAAGTGGGTATCACCGCGGTGGCAGCGCACGCAATGTCCACAGGGCACCAGCGAATTACTGACGACCCGCGCGCCCACCTTCCAGTCACGCACCGCCGGCCCTACTGTTTCAATTATTCCGCAAAACTCGTGCCCCATCACCAACGGTGGCGGCCGCCGCGGGCTGCGGTTCTTGAAAGATTCCAGCTCACTCCCGCAAATACCGCACGCCGCGACGCGCAGCCGAACTTCATCCGGACGAAGGGGAGCTGGGTCGCAATCAGCGATCTCTAATTGATCAAAAGCCGGATAACGCAGTACACGCATAAGACTTGCTCTGGGTGCCAGACGCCGATGAGCAGCGCAAGGGTGGACGTGATGAAAATTCAGTCGTGGCTACCCCGCGGCGCACTCGCCACCCCGCATCGACCGCCGCATATTTTTATATTCCCTGTTGCCGAGGTTCCAAACAGATTAGCTGCAATATTTATTATGAAAAAACTTTTATGCCTACTGGCTGGCTTGCTGTGCTGGCCTCTCGCCTACGGGGCACCCGAGAAAGCCAACACCGTCCTGATTCACCCCGGCGAAACCATCTACGTGCGCTTCACCCAGCTGGGTAAAAAAATTAAATTGGCCCAAGTTTCCCAGACCCTAGATCCCGAAGCCCAAGTTATTCTCACCCTTGATCCCACTGATCCGACGAAGAAAAAACTCTTCCTCAACCTAAAAGTAGAAAACAAATTTTCGCAGGACCTCATTTACAAAGCACAGCTGAGATTGCTGACCGAAAATCGAAAAATAATGGCTCCCGTTTATCCCGTCGTGGCGGGCAAGATATCGCTGGTGACCTTCCCGCCCCGCGTGGAAGAAATCGCGATCTTTGGCTACGAACTGGAACGTTAAACCCTCCGATCGATGACGAACGCTTCCGCTAACGACCCCCTGCATGGCGTCACGCTTGAGATGATTCTCGAGGCCTTATCGGCTCACTACGGCTGGGCGGAACTCGGCCGGCGCATCGACATTCGCTGCTTCAATTTTGACCCCAGCGTCAAATCCAGTCTGCAATTTCTCCGCCGGACGCCTTGGGCGCGAGCGAAGGTTGAAGAATTGTATCTCTACTATCGCCGCACGACTCCCCCGGCGAGTTAAGCGAGGAACGCCCAACGCAGGTCGCGGCCAATTATTTTTGGCCGACCCCAAGTTGGCCGTATTAGCTTTTCAGCTTTCGAACGCGCCGGTGCTTCTGAGGAAATTGCAGCGTCACCACCGTGCCAACGCCTTCTTTGCTTTCAATCCCGACCTGCCCGCCATGTTCGCGCATGATGCGCTGTACAATCATCAGACCCAAACCGTGCCCACCGACTTTCGTGGTGTGATAGGGCGAAAAGAGCTTCGCCAGATCCTCCGGCTTAATGCCCACCCCCGCATCGGCGACGCGGACGAAAACAGAATCGTCATCCGCGCGGACCCGAATTCCCAGCATGCCACCGGGCTGCATGGCCTCCATCGCATTTTTTAACAAATTGAAAAACACCTGCTTCAATTGATTACGATCCGCCATGATCAGCGGCGCACTCTCCGGCAACTTGCCTTCGATTTTAATTTCCCGGTCGGCAAATTCTTTCCCCTGAAAACGCAGAACGTCCTCAATAACCTCGACAATATTAACGTCCGCCAAATCCGGCGGGCGCGGGCGAATCGCTTCAAGGAAATTCTGAATAATGCCATCGAGACGCGTCACCTCCCCCTGACAAATCTGAATGGACTCCGTCAACGCCGTCGCCTCTTTAGCATCGCGCAATTTTTTCAACTTTCGCTCGATGAGCTGCAAATGAATCGTCAGCGAATTCAGCGGATTGCCCAGCTCATGGGCCACCCCAGCGGCGAGCAGCAAGACCGATGCAGTTCGTTCATTTTCAATAAGCTCCTGCGTAGACTTTTTCTCCCGCGTAATATCCGCCAAGATTATAACAAACCGCGCCTCGCCTTGTTCCCCTTCATGAAAAGGCACCATGTAGAGTCGCACCACCCGCGCCTGGGGGTACGTGAGTTCGAACTCCCGCGTAATTAACGGCGGCCCCACCGTCTGCCCACCAGCGCTTTCCCCTTCGAGGGAAGCCCGTAAACCTGGCACCAACCGCCATAGCGTGGCCGCCGCTCCGCTCTGATCTTTAAAACCGATCATCTGCGCCGCGGCATCATTGGCATAATCAATCTCCCCATCAGCGGTGATCACCAGCACCCCCTCTTGCAAAATATTGAACACCGCATCGAGCATGGTCCGCTCGCGGGCTAAGCGCTGCACCAACGTCTGCAAACCAGCCACATCCAGTCGATCAAGCCGACCGAGCACTTTATCCAGTGAACTAAGTTTTTTGCCTGACATCAGAGAAAAGCCATAAGCGCTCCCGCCGTTCAATCAAACAGTATCATCTGTCCCTCCAAATCACGCGGCTGGGCATAGAGTTTGCGTAAGAAACTATCCCGATGCACCGCACAGCGCCCCAGCTTCAAGATCGCCGCCCGATGCTCCTCGGTCCCATAG
The DNA here is from genome assembly GCA_903906135.1 of uncultured Verrucomicrobiota bacterium. Lineage (GTDB taxonomy): Bacteria > Verrucomicrobiota > Verrucomicrobiia > Opitutales > Opitutaceae > Lacunisphaera. The sequence goes on from CAIVJE010000123.1 coordinate 45,540, forward strand.
CCTTTGTGCTGCGCAAAACCATAGCCAGTATGGTGGCGATCGAGTTCATCCATTAAGCGATCGCGCGTGACCTTCGCAATAATTGAAGCCATCGCGATACAGAGTGAGCGCCCGTCACCGCTGACAATGCCTTCGTGCGGATACGGAAAATTCCGCAACGGCAAACCATCGATCAGAATGCGACAAGCGACCGTGGGCTGAAATGATTTCTTCTCTGCCTCACTGGCAAAAAGATCGGGCTCTACTTTGCGCGCAAATGCCGTCGCAGGATAGATGCCCTCAAGCGCCCGACGCATCGCGAGTTTGGTGGCACCGAGAATATTGACGGCCTCAATTTCTGCCACGCTGGCCGTTCCGTAATTAGCATGGATCTGCCCTTGCTGCACCAAGTCTTCAAATTCCAACCACAACTCAGTGCGCTCGAGCGCGCTGAGTTGCTTCGAATCATTCACCCGACTGGATTTACTCACCGCCCAGCGACCTTCGAGAAATTCAGGGGTGACCAGCACCGCGGCAGCGACCACGGGTCCCGCCAGCGCACCACGACCGGCCTCATCGACCCCGATAAGACTGCCTAAGCTAAATATCTGCTTAAGATCGAATCCACGAAGCTGACGGCGCTTAGTAGCCATGGGCTTTGAGCAAAGGAGGCAGGTTAGCGCCGCCCTGGGAGTTGAACCAACCAACCGCTCACCGTTTCCACTCCGTTTTTTCCTTGGGTTCTTTCAGCGGTAACTCGGCTAATTTGCCCGCTGCCGCGACCACTTCATAGCAGGTCCGAAAATGCAGCTTAGCAAAATGCCCGAGCGAGCGAGCCCCTAATTTTTCAATTAGCAAGCTAGCCTGCGCCTTGGCCGGTGCGCCGGCCCCTTTCTGGAGCTTGTCCCCGAACTCGCGCGAGAGCGCATGCATCAGCCGAACGAATTCTGCGCGGGCCACAATGGAAGCCGCGGCAACCACCGGATCCTCTTCGGCCTTTGTCCGCATTTGCAGATCAAATCGCTCCAGCCCTTTTTTCTTCATCACCCGCTGCACCAGCGGCTCCTTGGAAAATTGATCGAGCAGCCCACGCGGTACCCATTTTTTCTGCAACGCAGCATCCAGCGCATCAGCATGGTGCTGCGCCAACAAACGATTAAGACTAGCAAAGGGTTGTAACATGGTCCGGTTATATTCGGCCATATCCAGATGACGCACCTCCACCACGACACCCGGGGTAGCGCGGATCAGATCGTCCAATTTTAAAATCTGCGCATCAACAATCGTCTTACTATCCCGCACGCCCGCCGCGAGCCAGCTGCGCACGGCCTCACCCTCCGCAATGACGGTCGCCGCCACGACGGGCCCGAATAAGTCGCCCTTGCCGCTCTCATCCAGACCAGCATGCGGCTCAAACCAATCAGGATGAAGGACTTCATCGTACCCGAGCTTCGGCGCCCCAGTCACCTCAGCTTCGATGACATTTTGGACAAATTCTTCCGTCTCTTTACCCGCGACCACCACCTTGCCACTCGTGTAGGCGGTGACATTTACCTTGGGCCCCTTGAAGGCGAAACGCGTGTAAGGCACCTCCGCGGTCTCCCAGTGCTTGGCCGCGCACGCCGCCTGCAGCTTTTTCATCTGCGCGTCATCAAGCTTGATCGTATAGGAAGTGATCGCCTTGGGCTTCTTTTCCTCAGCGTCGTCGAACCGTTTGGGCATAAGGAGGATTAGCCACAGAAAACCCTAAAAAGCACGCCGAGAAAACGCCTCTTTCCACTTCAGCTTTTATGCTGTCTGCTGGTTATTTCGTGGCTCATTCCGCAAAGCTCATTGCTCAACGCCGCTCTTTTCAACGAGCGCTTCAGGCGTGGTACCGCGTGCATCAACGTCGGCTGCCCTGGCGCACGGCCCCTTCCCTCTACAAAACGGTCGTATCTGAGTTCATGCTCCAGCAAACTCAGGTAAAGACGGTCCTCCCTTATTTCGACCGCTGGCTACACGCCTTACCGGATTTTACCGCACTCGCGGCGGCCCCTGAGTCTCAAGTTATGAAACTTTGGGAAGGTCTCGGTTATTATTCGCGGGCGAGAAATCTGCATAAATTAGCCCAACAAATAACGGCGCAGCCCCAGCCGCCCCGCACGCCAGCTCAGTGGCGCGAATTGCCCGGCATCGGCCCCTACACCGCCGCAGCGATCACCAGCATCGCCTTTGCCGAACCGGCCGCCGTGGTTGATGGAAATGTCGTGCGCATTCTGGCCCGCCTCGCGGGTGAAGGCCGACTTTTTAGAGACGGCTCGGCGGCGGTAAAATATTTCACCCCACTGGCCGATGCCCTCGTTATGGCGAGCCAACCGGGCGAACATAACCAAGCGATGATGGAGCTGGGGGCCACCGTTTGCGTTCGCCAAAATCCGCTGTGCTCAACCTGCCCAGTCGCCGATTTTTGTCAGGCGCGCTCCGATGGTCAGCCCGAAAAATTTCCCCGCCTCCAGCCTAAGCAAATCGAGCACCGCGCCGTGACCCGCCTCTGGTGCGAATCTGGCGATCGGCTATTATTGCGGCGCGGCCATACTCAGGCCAAGCGTCTCGCCGGTTTGTACGAGCTGCCCGAAGCCGCGGATCTTAAGCGCTCCACCCCGAGCGCAAAATTTTTGATCGCGGTCAAGCGGCGGGCGATCACGCGGTACCAGATCACTGAAGCCATTTACCGCGTGCCCCTGACCCCGACCATAAAAAAGAAAATCAAAGCCCAAGCTAATCTGGAGTGGATTCCTTTTGAGCAACTGCCGGTCCTCACTCTATCGGGTCCCCATAAACGATGGATTGAAGAATTACGCAAAAAATAATCCCTCTTAACTAACGCGGACGGTTCTCGCGCCCTGACATTGCTTTCGCGCCCGTTATCAGTTTATCCCTCGAGCCTCAATTTTCACCCCAGCCCCACTCCCAGTACCATGCCTGTCTTCAAGTTTCACGGTCTCTGCCCAGCCACGCATACGCCTTTCCACGCCGATGGTTCGCTGAACCTAGCGGTCGTAGAAAAACAGGCGGCCTACCTCCAGGCGCGCCACATTAACGCTGTCTTCATCGGTGGCACGACTGGCGAAAGCACTTCCCTCACGTTAGCTGAGCGCCTCGCTCTGGGTGATCGCTGGGCGCAAGTTGCTCAAACCAGCGGGATTCAGGTCGTCGTGCATGTCGGCGCCAACTGCTTGGCGGATGCGGCCACGCTCGCCGCCCAAGCGGAAAAAAACCACGCCGCCGCCATCTCGATGATCGCGCCGTCTTATTTTAAGCCCCGCACCTTGGAAGATTTAGTCGGCTGCTGTGAACAAGTCGCGCGAGCCGCGGCGAGCACCCCTTTTTATTACTACGACATTCCGGCCCTGACCGGGATTAGTTTTCCGGTGGATCAATTCCTCACCCTCGCCGCCCAACGGATCCCCAATTTGGCCGGAGTAAAATACTCCAATCCTGACCTGGGAACCTATCTCTTAGGCCGCCAATTGGCCGGAGGCCGCTTCGACTTACCCTGGGGCATTGATGAATACTTTCTTTCCGCCCTCGCCATGGGCGCTCAAGGCGGCATCGGCAGCACTTATAATTTTTCTGCCGGTCCCCTACACCGTATGATTGACGCTTTTGGCCGCAACGATTTGGCCACCGCGCAAATTGAACAAGCGCGCCTGATGCAAGTTATTCGAATTGTCGCCCAACGCGGTTATCTAGGCTCAGCGAAAGCTCTCATGACACATCTCGGCGTGCCCGTCGGCCCCACCCGACTGCCCAATGCCAATCCCGATGCCGCCAGCGTGAAAGCGATGCTCACTGAACTCGAGGCCATTGGTTTCTTCCAATGGAAGGATTACCGCAAAGATTAACCGAATAACGGCCAGGGGGATGCGATCCATCCCGCCAACGGTCGCACCTCAAGGGAACCGCACGGCGAGCAGTGCCTCAACCTGCCGCTTCGAGGAAAGCACCTCAGCCGGCGTTAAGCGCGGGCTGAGCTCAATGACTAACGTGTGCTCAGGCTGCCAAAAGCTGCTGACCATATTAAAATCAATCTGCCCCGAGCCGATCGCTTGATGGTCACGACCATCAGCGCTGACATCATGCAGATGGAAGCCGATTGTATTGGCGGCATTCAGTGCCAGATGATCACGGTGCTTCAGCAAACCCATCCGGTCCTTAATTTGGGCGTGGCCAGTATCGTGCCAGTAACCACAGGCCTGCGGCTTACCCAGCGCCGCGATCAGCGCGGCGTGGTCCGCATCGAGAGGCAGCTCTTCAAATTTCTCTCGATTTTCAAAACCTAACTTAACCCCTTTTTGCTCCGCATAAGGCAATAGAGTGGCCAAGCTCTCTTGGGTATTTTTCCAATAACGTGGGTGACGAGCCGCCAATCGCTTCAGCGATTTTGCCAAAATTTTCCGATAAACGGGATCCGCGGCTAGATCGACCCCGAGGTGATCTTGCGCGTAGCTATCCACTGGGCGGGCGGGGTTAAACCAGAAAAATTCCACCGCGCCAAGATGCAGGACGAGCTTGGTCGCTTGGACCTGATGAGCAAAATCGATGGTCCGCTTACTTTGTCGCAGCCACATATCACGCTCCTGGGCATTGGTCGCCGACGGCATATAATGATTGGGCGCGGCATGCATGACCCCCGTTGGCAGTGGGCAAAAATTATGCACTGAGGCGATCTTCACTACTCCCTCGGCCACGGCTTTGAGAATACCTGGTACCAGCACAATTTTGATGCCGTGGCTCAATTCCACCCACTCAAAACCCAGATCAGCTATTTCCTGCAGCATCGCGTAGCCATCTTGATGCCGATACGAACACCAGCAGGACGAGAGAGCTACGCGAGGTTTCATGACTGAATCAGTCTGCACGCCCCAGCGCCTGAATCAAGTCACCGCTCATAATAGCAGCCACTGCCCATTGAGGCATCAGCCGCTTAAATCCCAACAAGGCAGCCTTGGGGCAAGAAAAAGGCCGGTCATCCGCAGATGCCGGCCATTGAAAATCAGCTAGTTCCGAGAATTACTCAGCGTAACGACGGCGGAGCATGCAGGTGAAGGCCATGACCTTCTCCTTGCGGCGACGGCGCTCTGAGGGCTTTTCAGCATAGCGCTTCATGCGGGCATCTTTAATGATGCACTCGCGCTCGAGCTTCTTCTTCATGCGACGCAGCGCACGATCGATCGGCTCATTTTTACGCATTTTGATCTCAATAGACATGGGAAATAGACAGGTTGGCGTTGGAGAAAAGGAGGACGAAGCCAGCCGGTTCCGTCACCGTCAACCCCAATTTTTACCCGGCATCACCCGCTTGGCCAGAATCAACCCCCGCTTGCCCTGAAAGTTAAGGCGGGCATTCCGCCTTAGCTGGGTAAACTTCGGCACCAAATAACCTTACACTTTACTGCTTGATCGGTTTAGCCGACGGGATTCCCATGATTACCCGTGGGTTCCGTCGACCAAAATTTCGTTCATCTTCACGTCCATAGCGACTACAGCCTCCTCGATGGAGCCTGCCGTATCGACCGATTGATGGATCGCGCCACCGAATTGGGGATGAAGGCCCTCGCCCTCACCGACCATGGCAATCTTTTTGGCGCGATCGAATTTTACAATCAGGCCAAGGCTAAAGGCATTAAACCACTCGTTGGCTGCGAACTTTACTTGGCAGCCGGCTCGCGCTTAGAACGCACCGCTCGCACCGATGAGGGGAAAAGCATTTTTCACCTCGGCTTGCTCGCGAGAGACCTCACGGGCTACCAAAATTTACTCAAGCTGGTCTCCGATGCCCATCTTAAGGGTTTTTATTATAAACCCCGAACTGATCTCGAGACGCTCGCCCGCCACGCTCAAGGCTTGATTGGCTTTACCGGCTGCCTCGCCTCGGTCGTACCCCAGCATCTGCTGCACGACCGCTTCGAAGAAGCTCGGCAAGCGTGCGGCCGCTTCGTCGAGATCTTTGGTCGCGAAAACTATTTCGTGGAAATTCAAGACCATGGCATCCCTGAGCAGCGGAAAATCATCCCCGGCCTACTCAAATTAGGTGAAGAATTCGGCCTGAAAGTGATTTGTTCAAACGACGTCCATTACGTCAATCACACCGACGCCGGCCCGCACGATGCGCTGCTCTGCATCCAAACTGGCTCCAAAATCGCCGAGACTGATCGGATGAAATTTAGCGGCACCCAATTTTACCTGAAGTCACGCGATGAGATGGCCTCGCTGTTCGCGGAAATGCCCGCGGCGGTATTAAATACTCAGCTCGTGGCCGAGATGTGCGATCTCACAATTCCTTTCCCCAAGGGCTCCGAACGCTACCCCAAGTATCCGCTGCCCCCCGAAGTGAAGACCGATCGCGCGGAGTACCTAAAACATCTCTGCCTTGGCGGTCTGCAACACCGCTACGGCGTCGATTACCATAAGCCCAAAAAAGCGCCCGACCCAGCACTCGCCCAAACGCTGATTGAGCGGATCGATTACGAACTCTCCATCATCACCAAAACCGGGTTCATCGACTACTTCCTCTTCGTGTGGGATTTTATCGACTGGGCCAAGCGCCAAGGCATCCCCGTCGGTCCTGGCCGTGGCTCGGGCGCCGGTTGCCTCGTCGCTTACTTACTCGGCATCACCAATCTCGACCCCCTTCGCTTTAAATTACTGTTTGAGCGCTTCCTGAATCCCGAACGCGTCTCGCCCCCTGACTTCGATATCGATTTCTGCATGCGCCGCCGCGGGGAAGTCATTGACTATGTTCGTCAAAAATATGGCAACGACTGCGTCGCTAATATCATTACCTACGGCACCCTCGGCGCCAAGATGGTGATGCGGGATGTCTCGCGCGTCCACGACCTGCCTTACGCCGAAGCGGATCGCTTGGCGAAAATGATTCCCGATGAACTCAATATCGAGCTGAAGACCGCCCTCGAAAAATCCACGGAACTCCGCAACGAATTCACCTCGAATCCCCTCGCCAAGAAAATTATCGATCAAGCCCTCGTCCTGGAAGGCATGGTCCGCAATACGGGTAAACACGCCGCGGGTATCATCATCACGGATCGGCCCCTGGAAGAATTCGTCCCACTGACGCTCCAGGAAGGCGACGTCACCGTGCAGTACGACATGAATGCCGTCGGCAAGCTGGGCTTGTTGAAAATGGACTTTCTTGGCCTCAAAACGCTCACGGTTCTAGCAGATGCCGTGGATAACGTGCGCCGGACAGCCAACCCCCAATTCGATCTTGAGACGATCGGCTTTGAGGACCCCAAGACCTACGTTTTACTAAATTCCGGCCGTACCACCGGCGTATTTCAACTCGAGTCAGGCGGCATGCAGAATTTATGCCGACAGATCGGCCTCTCCTCGATTGAAGAAATCGTGGCGCTCATTGCGCTCTATCGCCCCGGCCCCATGGAGTGGATTCCCGATTACGTGCGCGGCAAAAAAGAACCGAGCACGGTTACCTACCCGCACCCATTACTCGAAGAAGTTTGCCGCGAAACTTACGGCATCATGGTTTACCAAGAGCAAGTCATGGAAGCCGCCAAAATCATTGCCGGCTACACGCTGGGCGGCGCCGACATGCTCCGCCGCGCGATGGGTAAAAAGGACGCGGAAGCCATGGCCAAGGAACGCGCCAACTTTGTAGCGGGCGCCAAACGGGTGAACAACATCGACGATAAAACGGCCAACTCGATCTTCGATATTCTTAATAAGTTTGCTGGTTACGGTTTCAATAAATCGCACTCCGCTGCTTATGCCGTCCTCAGTTATCAGACCGGTTACCTCAAAGCTAACTACCCGGTTGAATTCATGGCGGCGATGCTCAGCTCCGAATTGGGCAATTCCGAAAAAGTCGCCCACTTCGTCGCCGAGTGCGAAGCCATGGGCCTCACCGTGCTTGGACCGGATGTTAATGATAGTCGGGCCATGTTTACCCCCCTGCCCGCTCGCGCACCGACCGACGCAAATGCCGCCGGGGCCATTCGTTTTGGTTTAGCCGGCATCAAGGGCGTGGGCGAACAAGCGGCGCTCAAAATAATCACGGAGCGCGAAGCCCATGGTCCATTTAAGGACTTCCAAGATTTTATCGCGCGCGTTGATGCCCGTGCCCTCAACAAGCGCGTGCTCGAGCATTTAATTAAAACGGGGGCTTTTGATTTCTCGGGCGAACCGCGCGGCGCGTTGTTCGCGCGCATCGATGAAGCGCTCGCGGCCTCCGCCGCGCGGGCCCGCGATATTGCGGCGGGGCAGCATTCTTTTCTCGATGAACTCAACGAGCCCGCCCCGGTCGGCAAAACCAATGCGACGCCGGCGGGGACCGCGCGGCATCCCGATTTTACTCCCGCCGAGAAACTTCAGTTCGAGAAAGAACTGCTCGGATTTTATATTTCTGGCCACCCCATGAATGCCTACCTCGGTCTCGCCGAGGCGCTCACCACCCACACCGAGGAAAAAATCCTCCTCGAAGGGGACCGGATCGAATTCCGCCTCTGCGGCATCGTGTCCGGCATTACGAAAAAACTTTCGCGGCGGGATAATCGCCCCTGGGCTTTTTTCAACTTGGCTACCAAACGAGCAACCTTGGCCGTTAATATGTATGCGGAGGCTTACGAAAATTACGGGAAGAATTTAGTGGAAAATCAACCCGCGGTACTCCTGGGCACAGTTATGCGCGGAAATGACGGCGCCCGCCTCAACATCAAGGAATGCTATCCCCTCGATGCGTACCTGCCCGGTGCTATCCGCGAGATCACGTGGCTCCTCCTCCCCGAGCATCCCGCCTTGCCCGATTTTTTGCAAAAACTCCGGACCACGATTATGGCCGCCGGCGGCGACACGCGCATTAAATTGGGCTTCATTTTCGACGGAAACGTAATGCCCCTCGCCGAAGCGCCAGGTAGCCTCAACTGGCGCGTATCGGCGACGGCCTTTCAGGAATTACGCAGCCACCCCGCGGTGGCGGGAACGCAAGTGGAGGCACGCCGCCTCGAAATCAAAGAATCTCGACGCTGGAGCAAACGAACCTAAACCCCACGCCACCTCGCCCCCATCCGCGGGCCACCGCGGGATCCTCATGGCTGAATCTTCTATCATCAACAACGCCGCGCGCGTCCTCCAACTCGTGGCGACGGGCACGCCCGCCGATCAAGCCCTACGCGAATCGCTCACGCAGAATCGCCTCTTCACCGCGCCCGGTGAACGTCGCGGGATCAGTCGAGCCGTCTTTGCTTATTATCGCTGGTGGCGCTGGCTGAATGAAAAAGATTCGCGGCAAGCTCAACTGATCGCCGCCCTCGACTGCCAACAGCGCTTTGATCATAATCCCGCGAGCTTAAAAGCGGAAACCCTCGCCGCACGCGCCGTCCCGGACTGGCTCAAAGCTGAAATGGACGTCGTCCCGCCCGCCATGCTCACGCAGTGGCAACGCGAACCCGCCCTCTGGATTCGGGCTAAAGCCGGCACCGGCAGCGCCCTCACCAAAAAACTGAGCCATTTCTTTCCGGCGCCGCAATCACCAGACGCCCTGCGCTACACTGGGATTACCGACCTGTACCGCACCCCAGAATTCCAAAGCGGGGAGTTTGAAATTCAAGACCTAGCTTCTCAACTCGTCGGCTTGGCGGCAGCCCCCCAACCAGGGGAAACGTGGTGGGATGCGTGCGCCGGTGAAGGCGGCAAGACGATGCATCTTTCCGATTTGATGCAGAACAAGGGTCTGCTCTGGGCCAGCGACCGCTCCCTTCGCCGGTTAGCTAAACTTAAAGAACGGGCGGCGCGGGCGCAGGTTTTTAACTTCCGCACCGTGCCTTGGGAAGGGACCGCGAAACCTCCCACGAAAACTAAATTTGATGGCATTCTCGTCGACGCACCCTGCAGTGGCGTCGGGACGTGGCAACGCAACCCGCATGCGCGTTGGACCACCACCCCGCAAGATGTCCGCGAACTTGCGGCGGTGCAGCGCCAACTGCTTGATCATGTCACCGGCTCCTTAAAACCCGGCGGCCGCTTAATCTACGCCGTCTGCACCCTCACCCGCGCGGAAACCACCGCGCTAGCCGAGGCCTTCTCCGCGGCGCATCCAGAATTGGAACCATGCCCCCTCACTTCCTTGGGCTCACCCCTTTCCGCCCTGACCCTCTGGCCGCAAGATCTCAATGCCAACGGCATGTTCATCGCCGCTTGGCGCAAGAAAATTTGAGTAAGCGCGGCCGAGCTGACGGAAAATAATTCCGCCCACGCTTATTCGCGCAAAGTCCAAACGACCTTCGACCCTTAACTTTCCTTGGAACCTTCGGTAGAAAAAATCACCGCCGCGACCGTTTGCGCAGACTTTAATGCTATCAACACGGTGCTGCATTACACGCGCGCGGCACATTTTATTGGCTTGTGGAAATCAGAGCTGGTTTTGATTCAGAAATATTTCCCCGATCAAACGGTGCCGCTCTTGGAAGCCGGTTGCGGTGCCGGTCGCGTGGCCGTGGGACTTTGGCATCAAGGCTACCGGCAAATCACGGCCTTTGATTTCGCCTCTGAATTAATCGAACAAGCCATCAATCTCGCCCAAGAGCAGGGTATCACTGGTCTCACTTTTTTGCCGGCCGATGCGACGCAACCGCTGACCAATCCTCCTTTCAATCACCAGCCCTACGGGGGCGCTCTGTTTATGTTTAACGGCTTGATGCAAATTCCCGGCCGCGCCCAGCGGCGCGCCGCCTTGACGGTGCTGCATCAGGCCTGCCGCCCCGACGCCCACTTTATTTTTACCACGCACGATCGCGAAGATCCGGCCGACCTGAAGGAGTGGGCGAAAGAAGCGGCGCGCTGGGCCCGCGGTGAACAAAATCCGCGTTTATTAGAATTTGGGGACCGCTATTTCAGCGATGAAACGGGCAACACCTTCATGCATCTCCCGGACCGGCGCGAAGTACTGGAAGATTTAGCCGCCACCCATTGGGCGCACATTGAGGATGCCACCCGCAATGAACTCGCGAGCGAAACGCCAAAAGTGCGCAATTTTTCTGACAACTGCCGATTCTGGGTCGCGCAAAAATCCATCACCCCAACGTCGCCCACGAGGTGACTCGGCAATTAATTTTCTGCTGTAATCCTTGCGGCACAGGGCCCCTGCTGCCAAATTAATAAGATGGCCCCACTTCTCACTGACCGCGCCCTCCTCTGGCTCGGCGCCCTCCTCTACCTCGCGGGTTTTCTCGTCGGCCTCATCGGACTCACGCGGCGGCATTCACCCGCGGGACTGCGGACGATGCTCAATATCCTGCTCATTGGCGGCTGGAGTTTCCAATGGCTCGGCCTGTACCAACGCGGTCTCGTGGGGCGGGGCTGCCCGTTGGGTAATACGTTCGAAATTGTTCAATTCGTCGCGTGGTCAGCGATGCTGGTTTATTTCTTCGTCGGCTCCACTTTTCGCGTTAGCCTGCTCGGGCTCTTCACCGCTGGTTATGCGGCAACCCTCGCGCTTGTTTCGCTCCTGATTCCCCAGTGGGATTTAGTCCGCGGGCAGAAACTTTTCGGTAATAATCCGTGGATTGAAGCCCATGCGGCCCTCGCCGTTTTTAGCTACGGGGTTTTCGGTTTGCTCACGCTGACCTCCCTCATGCAGCTCCTCCAAAATTGGAGCCTCAAAAATAAACGCCTCAATGGTTTATTTTGGTTTCTTCCCTCAGTCGTGCAACTGGAACAAATCAACTACCGCCTCGTTCTGCTCGGCGTTACCCTGCTCAGTATTTCTTTGTCGGTCGGCGCTGCTTGGTGGGTGCGCAATATTGAATCGGTGCACCTCCCCAAACTCATGGTCACCGTCGGCGTCTGGCTGGCTTACCTGACGGTCTTGCTCCTCCGTTGGCGTGGTCGGCTGGTCTCTGTTCGTTTCGCTTGGGTGTGTCTGATTCTCTTTGGCCTGGCCCTGCTCTCACTCGGGCCCGTCAACTCCAACCGCCACGGCTACCAGCCCGTCACCCTGACGCCCCGCTGAACGATGGCAACGCATCCCGCTATTCTATTTCAACTCGGCGCGAGCCATCATACCGCCCCCCTCGCGGTGCGCGAAAGATTGGCGATTGATGCCGCGCGCGCTAGTGACTTGGCGACCCGCCTGGGCCAGATCGCTGGGCTTAACGAATTTGCTCTCGTTAACACATGCAACCGCGTCGAGCTCTATGGCGTCGTCTCCACGTCCGATGCTTTCCCCGCTCTGCACGCGGCCTTGGGCGCCGTGACCGGCTGCACTCCAGCGGAATTAGATTCTGCTGTTACCTTGCGCCAAAACCATGCGGCCATCGGCCATTTATTCGCAGTCGCCTCAGGCCTCGATTCACAAATCGTGGGGGAAACCGAAATTCTCGGCCAAGTTAAGCAGGCCTACGATGCGGCGCTCGCCCAGCATTGGACTGGTCCGGTCCTCAATCGTGTTTTCCAGAAAACATTCCAAGCCGCTAAACACATCCGAACCAATACCGGCATCGGCGCCGGTCAAATCAGCATTGCAACCGTAGCCGTCGATTTAGCCGGCCGCATCTTTGGCGAACTCGCCCAGACAAAAATCTTGGTCGTAGGCGCCGGCGACATCGGCCTCAAGACCGTGCAAGCCTTTCAGAGTCGCGGCGCTACCGCGATCACCGTGGCCAGTCGCACCCTCGCTAAAGCCGAAGAGGCCGCCGCGCTCGCGGGAGGCTGGGCTTTAAGCTTGGCGGATCTTCCCGTGGCCATCGCCGAGGCCGACATTATCGCGAGCTCCACCTCCTCCCCTGATTTTATTCTCACGCGGGAGTTAATCGCGGCCGGCATCAAACGGCGCCCCGCGCGGCCGCTCTTCCTGATCGATCTCGCGCTGCCGCGGGATGTCGATCCCGCGACGGCGGAATTAGCGAATGTTTTTCTCTATAATCTCGATGACCTCGCGGAGATCGCTGAGGAGAATTTAGCTCAACGCGAGGCCGAGGTCGCCAAATGTCAGGCTATTCTGGCTGACCGTACCGCCGCCCTCTGGCCGCAAGTAGCTCACTCATTGAACGCCCCGCACGCGTCCTAACGAGCCACTGGCCAGCTGCCCAGCTAACCAAGCCGCGGCTGCTCCGGGTTTTGAGCCCTGTAATATTTGCCGCAAACGCACCGCTTGCGCTTGCGTCCGCTGCTGCCGCGCGGGCTGCTCTAAACTTGCGCGCAACTCCGCCGCAAGGGCCGCGGGGGTCGCGGCCCCTTGAATAAATTCGGGATACATCGACTCCTTGAGCAACAGATTCGCGATCCCAATAAACGCCACCTTCACCAGCCAGCGACCCAATAGATAAGTCACTGGGTCGGTTTTATAAGTGATGGCCCCCGGAATCCCCGCCAAGGCGCAGTGCATCGACATCGTCCCACTGGCCGTCAAGACCGCGGCCGCACCCACCGGTTCAGCTGATTCCCCCGTGCGACGGAATGTGACGTTAGCTGGTAATTGAGCCGCCTGTAAGCATGTGAGAATTTCCTCACTCGGGTAAAGCACCACGGCTGGTCGGGTGGTGCCCGACTGACGATAAGCCTCCAGCAACAACGGGAAAATCCGGGCGACTACTTGTCGACGGCTCCCCGGTAACAATAAAACAGGCCCCATGGGGTCAAAGGCCACCGGAGCCAAATAATCGTCCGCGACGAAGGGATGGCCCACAAATTCAACGGGCAACGCGGTGTCAGCATAACACGCCGGCTCGAAAGGAAAAATCGCCGCTAAGCTATCAAGTTGCGCCGCCATTTTAAAACGGCGACCGGCCCGGGAGGCCCAGATTTGCGGACTGATATAATAAAGCGTCTTGGTCGGACCACCGGCCTTGGCCGAAAAACCACGAGTAAATAAGCCCTGCGCGATACGCAGATTGAGACCGGATGAATCTACAAAACAAACGGCGCGGGGGCGCTGCACCCCAATCCAGCTCACTACCTCAGCAATCAAAGCACGGTAAAAAGAAAGTTTAGCTAAGACCGCCAGCCCCATGGAGGATGACGCCGTCAGATCGTAGAGGAGTTGAGCTCCGGCCGCCGCGAGTTGAGGACCGCCCAAGGCACAAATACGGAGCGTCGGGTGAGTCACCCGCAAAGCCTGCACCAGCCGCGCCGCATGCTCATCTCCGGAATGTTCGCCGGCGACAATCAGCAGATCCACCGCACCTGGAGTGGGCAGCGGCAAGCGCATCGACGATGGGGAGTTACTCATTTTTTCGCCGCTCGCCGAATCTGCTCTGTGATGGTGATGGCAACTTCGAGCGCTGACTTACCGAGGGCGCCACCGACCTTAGGTTGCTTCGCTTCCTGCACGCTTTCGATGAAATGGGCTAACTCAATAGCCAAGGGCTCACCTTTCTCGATCGGAATTTCGTGGACCGGAATCGAACTCGCGTCGCCCGCGGGCACGAGCCCGATCTTCATTTTCAAACCATAGGCAATGATATCGCTCTTTTTCACGAGGTGCCCTTTTTGGTTCATGAAATCTAGCGACAGATAGGCATTATCTTGGAAGACGCGGATCTCCCGGTTTTTCTTCAGGCTCATACGGCTCGCGCTGAGATTAGCCACGCAGCCATTTTCAAATTCAATACGCGCGTTGGCGATATCTTCAGTTTTTGAGAGCAGCGTAATGCCCACGCTATCGATCTTGCGAATCGGCGACTTCACCAAGGCTAGCACAATCCCAATATCGTGAATCATCAGATCGAGCACCACGCCGACCTCCGTGCCCCGCGGTTGATAAGGGGCCAGTCGCTCCGTGGTAATATATTGGGGATGCCCCGTGTGCTTTTCCAAATAACTCATCACCGGATTAAAGTGCTCGATGTGGCCAACCTGGACGAGACAGCGATGCTCCCGCGCCGCGGCGAGTACCTGCTCCGCTTCGGCCAGATTAGCGCATAAGGGCTTTTCGATGAGCAAATGACAGCCTTGCGCCAGTAACGGCAGGGCAACCTGCGCATGCTGATCCGTCGGGACGACCACGCTGATGGCATCACACGCCTCTCCTAATTCCGCAATTGTCGCAAAGCGGCGGCAATTATATTTTGCACAGATCTCCGCCGCGCGGGCGTCGCTCACTTCAAAAATACCGGTCAACTCTACCGCCGGCAAGGTCGCATAGATCCTCGCATGATGCTGGCCGAGCGAGCCCACGCCCGCGACGCCGCACTTGATCTTCGGTTTAGCCATATACCGATGCTCAATTCGTCTGCCCCATGAGGCAACAGCGATGTTCGGGCCTAGCCCAGAGCGATCCCTTGAAAATTTAAAATCTATCAATAATGATTAGCCAAGCATGTCCCCACTCCACGCCCTTCTCTTTATTTCGCCGCCACGCTCGCTGCGTCCCATCGCCCTCTTGGTTGCGCTCAGCAGCATCTTACTCAACGAGGGAAGTTTGCTCGCCTATCAGACAGCCGATGCTCTCGGTGACCTCACCTTTAATCAGCCCCTCGGGCTAGCCGCCATCCCTGAGCAAAGTGATCGCCTCTTGGTCTTAGAAAAAAATGGCACGGTCCAACTCGTCACCGGCCTCCGCGCAAACCAGCCACGCAAACAACTTTTCTTCGACCTCACCCACCCCCGCGACGGCAAGTTTGAGAATGGCGGGGAGTGCGGCCTGCTCGGCCTAGCGGTGCACCCGCGCTTCGCCGAGAATCACCAAATCTACGTCTACTATAGTCTAAAAATTGATGGTAAGCTGCATCAGCGACTGGCCCGATTTAAAACGAGCGCTTCAGACCTTGGGTCGATCGATGTCGCCAGCGAGCAACCGCTCATCACGCAACTTGATCCAGCGGGTAACCATAACGGCGGCGACGTGCATTTCGGTCCGGACGGTTATCTTTATTTTTCCTGCGGCGACGGCGGAGCGGGCGGCGACGCTTTTGATCATGGCCGGCACATCGACAAAGGATTTTTTGCGGCGATCTTCCGCATCGATGTCGATCGTCAGCCGGGCAACCTTCGGCCCAACAACGATCCGGCCGTGCACTTAGATGCCTCCGGTGAAGCTTTTTACGCAGTGCCGGCCGACAATCCTTTCATCGGAATACGGGCGCATCGCGGCAAGCCCATCGATCCGCTTAAATTAAGGACCGAAACTTGGGCGACTGGCCTCCGGAACGCTTGGCGCTTCTCCTATGATGCGCCCAGTCACACTTGGATGACAGGTGATGTTGGCCAAAATCTGCTCGAAGAGGTCAATATCCTCAAACCCGGCCAAGATTACGGCTGGCCCCTGCGCGAGGGTAAACAAGCCTTTGGGAAAGCCCAGCCCAGCGCAGGTCTGGCTGAGCCCATCGCAGATTATGACCGCAAATTAGGAGCCTCGGTGACCGGCGGTATCATCTACCGCGGACCAGCCTTGCCCGAACTCAGCGGCACCTATATTTTTGCTGACTTCGCCAGCGGGCGCATCTTTGCGCTCGAGCCAAAGTCGGCCGGTCGCTTCACCGAGATCGCTAAAGAGCCTAACGCGGTGGTTAGCTTCGGCAGCAATCCAGCCGACGGCGAATTGCTTTTTTGCAATCTCATCTCGGGCAAAGTGCGCCGGCTAACGCGGTAAAATTTGTGGGGCAAGTCGGCCCCAATTGCGGCCCCCCAAAAAAAGCGGGTAGCCGCAAGCGAAGCCAGACTCGAGCGGGGCCGTACCCATAATATCGCGATTGCACTCAGCTAATGACTTAGCCTGAGAGAGTAACGTGTTCATTATTACAATCGCCCTCCACGGCGAAAATTTTGCAAAAATCTAGCAAACGTATCTGCTTCTGCCCAATACTTGTCCCATGCAAAACTCCTCCCCTCGTTGGACCGCCTCCCTGGCCTCCTTGCTAGTAATCACCTTAACGCTGCCCACTTGCCTGCAAGCTGCCGACCCTGCTTCCGCCATGACCGATAACCCGCTCCTCACCGAAAGCCCGCTGCCCTTCCATTACCCGCAATTTGATAAAATAAAGAACGAGCACTTCGCTCCCGGCTTTACCCTAGGCATGGCGGCCCACCTAGAAGAAATTGCCCGCATTGCCAATAATCCCGCTGCGCCGACTTTCGAAAATACCATCGTGGCTTTGGAGCAAGCCGGGGAGCTGCTCTCGCGCGTCAGCACGATCTTTGGGAGCCTAGCGAGCTGCCACACCAACCCCGAACTTCAAAAACTTCAACGGACGCTTTCCCCGCAATTGTCGGCTCACTCAGACGCTATTCGTCTTAATCCCATTCTCTTTGCGCGCATCGAAGCGCTCTACACGACACGGGAAACCCTCGACCTCGATGCTGAGTCCCAACGCGTACTCTGGCGCTACTACAAAGATTTTGTTCGCGCCGGCGCCAAACTGGCTCCGGCCGATAAAGAAAAATTAAAAGCCCTCAACAGTCAGCTGGCGACGCTCCAAACCAACTTTACCCAAAACACCTTAAAGGAAGTCGCTGCTTCCGCCGTGTGGATCGACACGCGCGAGGAACTGAGGGGATTTTCCGAAGCAGAAATTACGGCGGCGGCTACCGCCGCTAAGGCTGACGGGCACGACGGTAAATATAAAATCCGTCTCCAAAATACAACCGGACAACCCCCGCTCACGTCGCTCACGAATCACACGACCCGCGCTAAAATCATGGCCGCCTCACTTGCCCGCGGCAGTCGTGGCGGTGAATTTGATAATCGTGCGATCGTCGCAGCCCTTGCCCAAAAACGCGCCGAGCGGGCCCGCCTCCTCGGCTACCCCACTTATGCGGCCTTTTCGCTCGAAGAGCAGACCGCTGGGTCAGTCGACGTAGTCAACCAATTGCTCGCCCAACTGGGGCCACCCGCTGTGGCCAACGCGCGCCGCGAAGCGGCCGACATCCAAGCCATCATTGATCATGAAAAGGGCGGCTTCGCTGTCGGCCCCGCCGATTGGCAATTTTATGCGGAGAAAGTTCGGCAGACGAAATATGATTTCGACGAGACCCAACTCAAACCGTACTTCGAGCTAAACCATGTCCTGCTCGACGGCGTTTTCTTTGCCGCCGGCCAGCTTTACGGCCTCACCTTTAAGGAACGTCACGATCTGCCGGTCTACGAACCGACGGTCCGCGTCTTTGATGTGTTCGAAACCGATGGCACCCAACTCGCCATCTTCATTGCCGATTTATACGCCCGCTCCAATAAGAATGGGGGCGCCTGGATGAATGCCTACGTCTCGCAAAATGGCTTACGCGGCACCCGCCCCGTGATTGCGAACCACCTCAATCTCACCCAGCCCCGCGCTGGTGAACCGATGCTTTTGACGCACGATGAAGTCCGGACGGCCTTCCATGAATTTGGTCACGCCCTGCACGGCATGTTTTCCCACGTCAAATATCCGCGCTTTGCTGGCACCAGCGTGCCGCGGGATTTTGTCGAATTTCCCTCCCAAATAAATGAAATGTGGGCCGCTTGGCCATCGATCTTAGCGAATTATGCCAAGCACTACCAGACGGGGGCGGCGATTCCATCCGAGCTGCTGGCGAAAGTAGAGGCGACGAATAAATTTAACCAAGGTTTTGCCACCACGGAATTAGTGGCGGCCAATCTGATTGACCAAGCCTGGCATCAACTCAGCGCCACCGATAAGATCGAGGCGGACGACGTCCTCGCCTTTGAGAGTGCCGTGCTAAAAAAGGCCGGCTTAGATTTTGCTCCCGTACCGCCGCGCTACCGCAGCACCTATTTCTCTCACAGCTTTGGGGGAGGCTACTCGGCGGGTTATTATTCTTATTTTTGGAGCGAGGTGCTCGACGCCACGAGCGTTGACTGGATCAAGGCGCATGGCGGCCTCACCCGCGCCAATGGCGATCGCCTGCGGCAGAAGCTGCTATCTCGTGGCGGCAGCGAAGACGCCATGAAGCTGTTTCGCGACTTCACGGGGGGCGATCCCGACATCGCCCCTTTCCTCGAGCGCCGCGGGCTCGGCGGTGTTAAATAATCACCACCCGCCGCGGCAGCTTACGTAATGGCTTAGAGCCGCCAGAAGCCCCGAACATAAACGTGGCTATGGCCACGGCGCTCCCAATGCGGCGCGACATAATGACGATAACGTGGCGGCGGAATTTCCCAGCGTCCGTCCACCCAGTAATACCCACGGCCGTCAAATTCCCAATGGCCTTCAATCCAAAGCGCAGTGGGCGCGGGACGCTGATAGACGACTACCTGCCGCTGCGGGGGTGGCGGCAGAGGTGGCGACTCGGCGATGATCTGCGTGGTCGCAGCCTGCTCGGAGCCATAGATCGTGCCATTTCTGTGGTCGGTCTGATTTCCAATCGTCCCACCCAAAATGGATCCCACCGCCGCTCCCATCAAAGCCCCTTGGCCCCCTTTGCCGTTACCGGAATTATTCCCGATTATGGCCCCAGCAATGGCGCCTAAAACACCGCCAGCGACGGCGCCCTCTTGGGTGCTCGGACCTGTACCAACGCAGCCTACGACCAGCAAGGACCAGCTGAGAGGAAGGATTAAGATAATTTTTGATTTCATAAAAAAAGAATTAAAGACAGGGGCAATTTCTGAGACCAATAAATAGGACGCTAGTTCCTTGTCGAAAATTACCCTGACGACGAGAGTCCTCCAGCCTTTATTTAATTAAGGCCTGATACATCAGGATCTTAAATTTCTGATTGAGGCCAATATTACCCGCGGGGATCAGTTGGGTCATGAAAATCGCGACAATCTTTTCCTGGGGATCGACCAGATATTGCGGGTGATAAGCACTTCCCCAACCGTAGGCTCCCGCACCGATGAGTTCACCTGAGAAGCCCAGATCATCGTTAACCCAAAAACCGAGGCCAAAGGCATGATGATCGCGGGCATATTTCGTACCGGTGTGATTCGCATGCATTAACTGGACCGTCTTCGGGCTGAGCAAACGAACCCCATCGAGCTCGCCTTCGTTCAGCAGCATCTGCAGAAAACGACCGTAATCAGTGATGGTAGATAGCAGGCCGGCCCCACCAGAAAAACATTTCCGTGGACCTTGCACGTAGTCACTTTTTGCGGCGGTTTCCCTCAAGACGAGCTGCGCATTAATAATGCCGTAAACATTAGCTAAACGATCAGCTTTTTCTAGGGGTAAATAAAAACTCGTATCTTTCATCTGCAAGGGTCCCGTAATCCGCTCAGCGATAAACCGGTCCAGCGGTAGTCCCGAGATAACTTCAACGAGGTAGCCCAGCACATCGGTCCCAAAGCCGTACTGCCACAGTTCGCCGGGCTGACCATGCAAAGGCAATTTCGCCAGTCGATTGATCGCGTCGCCAATTGGCTCATCGTGAGCCGTGAAATTCCAACCATAAACATTAGCTTTTTTATAATCATCGACCGCCAAACCATCCCCATAGGTCAAACCTGCGGTGTGTCGCATGAGATCGCGGATCGTGATCGGTCGCAGCGCGGGCACGGTAACATATTTAAATTCCGGCGGTGAACCCGCTGGTGGTGGCACGGCCACCATCGAATGCGCAAAAGCCGGTAAATATTTTGCGATGGGGTCATTTAACATGAAATGCCCTTCCTCATACAACATCAGCGCCGCCACGGTCGTGATAGCCTTGCTCATGGAAGCGATCCGGAAAATTGCATCAGTTGGCATCGCTTTCCCCTTCTCCATATCCTGCTGTCCGTAGGCCTTTAAATGGACCGTCTGACCATCACGAGCAATGAACATAACCGCCCCAGCTAATTGTTGGTGATTTATATTATCCTGAATAACGGCATCAAGCCGCCCCAGTCGCACGGGATCAAAACCGTGATTCAGCGGCGCGCCCCGAGCTGCGGAGAGCGAAACCCAAAACAAAAATCCCGTTAATAGAAAGCGATAAGAAAGCATGAAGAAATTCTCCCTTCGCTGCTCAGGCCTAGCAAATGCAAAACGAGTGAATCCGGCGAAGATTTCGAGTTGTCGACTTAGTCGGCCTCCGCACAGTTAAATTATGTCTATCGACACCGCCGACCTTCTCGCGCGCTTTTTGCGTTACGTCCAAATCGACACGCGCAGCGATGAGCAATCGCCCACCACCCCCAGCACGCCGGGGCAATGGGACCTGCTCCGCCTGCTTCAGCAAGAGCTGCTCGCCATGGGGTTAACCGACGTCCTGCTCACGGAACATGGCTACGTGCTCGCAACCCTCCCCGCGACTGTGCAAAAAAAAATCCCCACGATCGCTTGGTTTGCGCACGTCGACACGGCGACTAATTTACCGAGCGCCGCCCAGCCGATGGTCCACCGCGCGTACGATGGCCGACCCCTCATTTTGCCCGATGATCCCACGCAAGTGCTGTCGATCGACACCACGCCCTTTCTCCGCGCCGCGCTGGGCCACGATATTATCACCGCCAGCGGCACGACGCTTCTAGGCTCAGATGATAAATCGGGAATCGCGGTTATCATGAGTGCCGTGCGCCATCTGCAGCAGCATCCCGAAATCCCCCATGGGCCCATTCGACTGTGCTTTAATCCTGATGAAGAAATCGCTCGCGGCGTGACCAAGCTCGACCTCGCTCAGCTCGGCGCCGTCTGTGGGTACACACTGGACGGATCTTCGCCGGGCGAAATTGAATTTGAATCTTTCAGCGCCGATGCCGCCGTCCTGGAAATTCAGGGCGTAGCAGCTCATCCGGGTTGGGCCCAGGGCGTCATGGTAAATGCGCTGCGTCTCGCCGGCCGCTTTTTGGCGGCATTACCACCCGAACAGTCACCCGAACACACCGCGGGCCGTGCGGGCTTCATTCATCCCGTCGAATGCAGCGGGAGCTCGGAGCACGCGAAAGTTCGGCTCATCCTGCGCGACTTCGAACTCGCGGGGCTCGCGGCGCAGCGCGCGCTGCTCGAAAATATTACGGCCGCACTCCGCCTCGCCGAACCTCAAGCCCGCTTCACGCTCACGTTTACCGAACAATATCGCAATATGCGCTACTGGTTGGAGCAAGATTTGCGACCAGTAGAATACGCGCGAGAGGCCATTCGGCGCGCCGGCCTCACGCCGCATTCCTCTCCCATCCGCGGGGGTACCGATGGATCCAGCCTCACCCAGCGCGGCCTCCCCACGCCTAATATTTTCTGCGGAATGCATGAAGTGCATAGCCCCCGCGAGTGGGTCAGCTTGCAAGACATGGCAAAAGCCGTTGAAACTCTCATCCATCTCGCCCAAGTCTGGGCGGAGCCTTCCGTATGAAAATTGCCGCAACTCGATCCCTCCTAGGCTTTTTATTTATCCTAAGCCTACTGCTGAGTGGCTGCGCCTCATACGACGCCCGCATCGAAAAAGGTCACGACCTCGCCCACTCGCAGCGGTTTTTTATTATCCACAATCCAAGTGACAACCACGGGCTCGATCACCAAATCGCGGCCGCGCTGCAGGCGCGCGGCCTAAAAGTTGAAATCGGCCCGCTTACGATGATGCCGGAGGAGACCCAGGCGGTAATTGTTTACCAAGATCGTTGGGGCTGGGATTTCGGTGAGCACCTCGTTTACCTCCAGATCGACGCCCGCGAGCCGCAAAAATCACAAGCTTTTGCCTCCGCCAGTCTAGCCACCACCATCCCCTTGCGAGAGTCATCGGCGGTCTCAGTTAACCGATTAATTGATCTCTTATTTACGCGGAAGAAATCCTAAATTAATCAGTCGGCCGTTATCGCTCACGGGGTGAATAAGCCAAACGCTCACCAGGCGTCGGCGCAGATCAACTATTACGCAAATACGGCGGCCCGCTCCACGGCGGTCAACTCGCGCCATTGACCCGCGGGCAAATCGCCAAGCGAAAATTCGCCCATACGGCGACGCATTAAGCGCAAGGTCGGATGACCGATCGCGGCTGTCATGTGCCGAACCTGTCGATTTTTTCCCTCGATCAACTCCAGCGTGAGCCAGCAATCGGGAATGGTTTTACGCACTCGGATGGGCGGATCTCGAGGCAAGATGGCGGGGACAGGTTCCAGCCGACGGATCGCGCACGGCCGAGTCGTATAGTCACCGATCTTCACGCCACGCGAGAGTTGCGCCAGCGCTTCAGCAGTCGGTATGCCTTCGACCTGCACCCAATATTCGCGCCGGTGCCCAGCGTCAGGATCAAGCAAACGAGAGTTGAGACCTAATTCATCCGAAAAAAGCAAAAGACCTTCCGAATCAGCATCGAGCCGGCCGAGGGCGTAGACCTTGGGCGGCAGCTTGAATTCAGCGAGGGTGCGCCAACGCGAGCCCGGTTCAGGGGTGAACTGCGAAAGAACGCCGTAGGGCTTATGCAGGACAATTAACACGAGCTAAAATGAGCTTATGGTGCTAAAGGTAACACGTAACAAAATACCGCTACCCAATGGCAAGCGCTGCCGCCGAGAACGAAGAGGTGCCAGATCGCATGATGATAGGGCAAACGCTTCCAGAGGTAAAAAATTGTGCCCCCCGTATAGCAGAGTCCTCCCGCCAGCAGGAGTTCCAATCCAGCGCCGGGTAGCGCCGCCCGCAGCGGTTTAAGGGCGATCATCACGAGCCAACCCATGCCGATATAAATCAGGGTGGAAACGAGGCGAAAGCGTCCGGCGAACCAAAATTTCAGCACGATCCCCGCCATCGCCAATCCCCAGACGACCCCAAATAAACTCCAGCCCCAAGGCCCGCGTAACGTCACCAATAAGAAAGGCGTATAAGTCCCTGCAATGAGCAGAAAAATGGCCGCGTGATCAAATTTCTGCAGCAACTGTTTGGTCCGCGAATTCTGAAAACTGTGATAGAGCGTTGAGGTCGTGTAGAGCAGCACGAGAGTACTGCCGAAAACAGATGCACTCACGACATGCCAAACCGTCCCAACCCGCACGGAAGCAATTACGATGAGCACTAGGCCTAAAATACTAAAAACCAAACCCAGTCCGTGCGTAATACTGTTAGCCCGCTCTTCGTTGGCCGTATAAGATGCCGACATTAATTGAGTTGGGCAGATACCCGCCGCCTAGCGAGCGAAAATCGCACTGAGAATATGAGCGGCTAAGTGGGGCAATCCAGTGGCTTACCCCACTTTCTAAGTTTCATGAAATTTAAACGGCGATCGAGCGCCCCCTCTTATTGCACCTAACTGTCCCGATATATATAGGATCTTTATAAGGAAAAGTTACAGTCATGAAACTTCGAACTCCAATCATAAAACAAGCGAGGGTGCAGGCTTGACTCAGCTATATGGGAGGCGTTCGCTGGATTAAACCTGTCTTGGGCTTTCCGCCTGAGAATTATACACCAACTGCATTAATACCATGCAACGATCGCTCATTAAATCGCTAGTTTTTGCAGTGATCACAGCTCTGACTGTGACACTTTCGCCTAACGCCTACGCCCAGGCTATCACTACGGCGGCCATCACTGGCACGGTCAGCAGCAAAGCTGGCCAGCCCATCGCAGGGGCCAGCGTCACTATTGTGCATGAACCTTCGGGCACAAAAGCCGCTACCACCACCCGTGCGAACGGCCAATACAACGTCTCCGGTCTTCGCGTCGGCGGTCCCTATACCGTCACCGTAGCAGCCACGGGGCTCAATCCTGAGTCGAATAGCGATGTGTACCTGGATCTCAGCGACACCGCGTCACTCAATTACACGTTGGGCTCTGAGGTTATCGAATTAGAAAAAGTAACCATCACGGCCAGCCGCGACGGTATTTTTGACACCGGCAAAATCAGCACGGGCACCACGCTGAGTAATCGTGAAATTGAAAATGTCGCGACCGTGCGGCGCAATATTCAAGATATCGCCGTCCTCGACTCGCGCCTTGCCCTCATGTCGCTCGACCAAGGCGGTCAGCTCAGCGCCCAAGGCCAAAATTTCCGCTTCAATTCCTTCACCGTCGATGGGGTGCAAGCGATCGATCCCTTCGGCTTAAACAGCAACGGCTTCTCCTCCCTGCGCAGCCCCATTCCGATGGAAGCGATCCAAAGCTTTAGCGTCGATCTGGCTCCTTACGATGTCCGCCGCGCCGGAGCGACCGGAGCTTATCTCAATGCCGTCATTAAATCGGGCACCAATGATTTCCATGGCGTGCTTTATTACGAAAAAACCAATGAGGGTTTGCGCGCCAAAAATCCAATCACCTCTGTCAAAGAGGCGTTTGATGAACGCACGTTCGGCTTCGCAGTCGGCGGCCCACTCATTAAAAACAAACTCTTCTTCTTCATCGATTATGATGATTTCCAACGCAAGACCGTCGCCCCCCAGGCCAACTATATTCCTGACGCGACCCAGTTAACCGCCGTTATCGCTAAGGCCACCGCGCTCGGTTACGATGCCGGCAACCTGACCGCCGGCGAGAACATCACCAAGCAGAAGACAACCATTGGTAAATTAGATTGGAATATTTCCAACCAACACCGCGCCACCTTCACGTATCGTAAAAATGAAGGCCAAGACGTCGTGTTCGGCCAATATACGGGCGGCAATACCACTTCCTTGAGCAATTTCTGGTATGCCCAACCTCGTATCACCAACAGCTACACGGGCCAAGTATTTAGCCAATGGAGCTCAGACTTCCGCACGGAAGCCACCGCCTCCTACACGGAGTACAACGGCTCTCCAGCTAACAACGGTAAAGCCTTCCCCCAGGTTCAAATTCAAGGCCTCAGCGGCACCCGTCTCGATAATGGTCTCTCGATTACGAACGGGACCATTTTCCTCGGGACCGAATCATCCCGTCAGTTGAACCAAATTATCACCAAAGAATCTTTGGGCCGCTTCTCTGGCGACTATTCTGTTGGCAACCACACGATCACAGCAGGCTTAGAAGACGTCGCGACCAAATACAGCAATGCCTTCGTTCAATACACGAATGGCTACTATATCTTCCCGACCCTCGCCGCTTGGCAAGCCGGCACGCCCGTCACAGGCTACACGCTGCAAAAAGCCAACACGGGATTCACGATCAACGATGCGATCGCCCGCTGGAGCTATGACGCCTACGCCTTGTTTATTCAAGACAGCTGGAAACCCAGCAAGCAGCTGACCTTAGTCGCCGGCCTGCGCTATGATTATCCTTATATTCCAGACGGCCCAGCTGCCGCCACCGGCTTTGCTACTGCCGGATTCACCCGCGCTGATGGTGTCACCGGTGTTACCCAAAACAATACGACGAACAGCGGCAATGCGACGCTCGCGCCTCGCATCGGTTTTGCCTATTCGTTAAAAACGCAGCGCAAGACGCAAATCCGCGGCGGCTTGGGTCTCTTCCAAGGCAAAAATCCGGCGGTCTGGATCTCCAATGCCTATTCGAATGCCGGTGCCACCGGTGCGGTCGGTGTTTTCAACACAGCCGGTATTCCCAGCTTCTCCTTTGTGGCTGATCCTAACGCCCAAGTCCCTCCCGCCGGCAACCCACCTGCCCCTGCGATCAACATCACCGATCCTAGCTTTAAGCAGCCCGCCTCTTGGAAAAGCAATTTGGCGATCGATCACCAGTTACCCTTCGGTGGTCTGACCTTCACGGCGGAACTCTCGTTCATTCAAACAGCCCAAGCCCTGCAATACGAGTTCCTGAACTATCAGGTCGCCACCACGGGACCTACCACCCTGCCTGATGGCCGTATCCGTTATGCTGGGGCTCCCACCAGTGGCAGCACGGCCGCCACCCAAGGTAAACGTCGTAACACCGCCTTTGCGGATGTGTATTATATGACCAATTCAAATAAAGGTCAGTATAATGGCGCGACGGTGCAGATCTCCCGCCCGATGAAGAATCATTGGAGCTGGTCGGCGTCATACACCCGCAGCAATGCCACTGAAGTTGCGCCCGTAACCTCCTCGGTCGCTGGTTCTAACTATGGCGCTCGGGCCGTGTTTAACCCGAACGAAAACGTCGCCTCGATCTCGAACACCAATGTTAAAGATCGCGTCGTCATTTCACTCGCCCGCGAATTTGAATTCATCAAGCAATTCAAAACCACCATCGCCGCCGTCTATCAGGGTCGCACCGGACACGCCTATTCATGGGTCTTCGCGGGTGACGCTAACGGCGACGGATTCACGTTCCAAGACTTGCTCTATGTGCCGACTGGCCCTTCCGATGCTAAAGTCACCTGGGCGAGCACGACTGAACGCGATGCCTTCTTCACCTTTGTCAATTCGTCGACTCTCGCTAAATACGCGGGCACCAACCCTGGCCGCAATAGCGAGGTCTCGCCTTGGCAACAGACGATCGACTTGAAGTTCATTCAGCAGATCCCGCTCCACGGCAAAACCCGCGCTGAGCTCTATTTGAATGTGCTCAATTTCTGGCAATTGATCGATAAGAACTGGGGCATCCAAGAGGAAGTTCCCTTCTCTTATAAACGCGCGGTCGCGGGTGCTACCTATAATGCCGCTGGCAATGGCGGCCTCGGTTCCTGGGCTTATACCTTCACCAGCAACACGCTTAACACCGTGCCGATGACGGTGAACGACACGCCGATCTCTCGCTGGCAAGCCCAAGCCGGCATTCGTCTGCGCTTCTAATTCCAACCTTTTACTTCAAGGCGGCTGCGGCAACGCAGCCGCCTTTTTTATGCCTGCTTAGGTGGGGGCCAAGGCCCTTCCAGAATGAGGCGACCGCAAGCGCCCCTCGCTTAATCACGAGGCGGCAATGATCAGACGATCACATCCGGTTGCAGGCAGTCTTATCGGCTTAATCTTACGGCCGCTGCAGCCGCTCACGATGCTCGCGGGCGGCCGTAAAGTCAGGGGCGAGCCGCAGCGCGGCTTCATCCTGCGCGATCGCCTCAAGGACTCGACCAACTCGCTCGAGCGCGATCGCGAAATTATGGTGCGCTTGGGCTGAATTTGTTAGCTGGCGCAAGGCCGCCTCATAATGCGGGATAGCTTCAGCAGGGCGGCCTAGCCGCACTAAGACCAAAGCGAGATTATGGTGCGCCTCAGGATAATTGGGGTCGCGCTCTAAAGCCTGCCGATAAGCCACCGCTGACTCCGCTACTTGATCAAGATCGAAGAGCGCATTGCCTAATTGATAATACAGCGTGGCACTCATGCGGCCTGAATCATGAGCGAGGATTGCGGCAAAAAGATCTCGCGCCTCGGTTGATCGCCCGCTTTGCGCTAAAGCGAGCCCGAGGTTGAACTGAATCGCTTCATCCGCTGGCTTCAAACGCCGCGCCTCTTGATAGTGAATAATCGCTTCTGCCCTGCGGTCCAAACGAAGCAACACACTGGCATAATCACTTTGCGCATCAGCGTAATCTGGCCGCAGGCGTAGCCCTTGTTCATAGCATTCGGCCGCCTCCGCCCAACGTTGCTGACCGACTAAGTAATGCGCTAAACTAGCGTACGCACGGGCATTGACGGGCTGCTTAACTAACAGATCACGCCAGAGCCTTTCCTCGTCGCCATAGATTTGATTACGCTGATCAGTGGTCACTCCAAGGGTGATGGCAACGAGCAGCACGACCAAAATACGTCCACGACGCAGCAAGCGCAGCCCAATTACCATCAGTAACATCAGGACCGCCACGAGCGGTAGATACATGCGATGCTCTGCCATCGGCTGCGTGGTCAGCGGGATGAAACTCGAGCTCGGCGCCAAGATCACAAAAAACCAGGCACCCACAAAACCTAAAACTGGGCGCCGCCACAGCGCCACCAAAGTCCCGAGCAGTAAGCTAACGACAATCATGCCCTGCCACCACACTTCGCGCCAGCCGTGCACCATATCGGGGCCATAATCCAACACCAACGGATGCGGCCAGAGCGATAAACGCAGGAAAATGACCACCGCCCGGCATTGCGTCAGTAAATATTCCCACCCACTCACCCCGAGCCCGAAACCAACGATCCCATCTCGCTGATTATTTCCCAACATCAGCCAAGCGAGGAGAGCCCAGGTCGCGGCCAACGAGAGATAAAATCTACTACGCTGCTTTAGCGCCGACGAAAAACTGCCGGCCACAAAGGTACGATCATAGAGCAAAACCATGAAGGGAGCCGTCGCCATAATCTCCTTACTGGCCATGCCCGACAGGCAACTCGCCACAGCGACTCCTGCCCAAAAAATAGCTGTCCCCCTTTCGCCGCCCCCGGCGGGCTCAGCCGAAGTGGCTGAACGAATAAATCCATAAAGCGTCAGCAGGTAAAATAATCCTCCCATGATTTCATTGCGCTGCACCACGCAGACCACCGACTCGGTTAGCAGCGGATGCACGGACCACCACAGGGCAACACCCCCCGCGAGGCTCTCCGCATGTACTCGATAATATGCCGGCACCACCGGCCGACAGAGGGTTCGCCGCAAGACGCCCCAGAGCGTCAAACTCGTCAGCCCATGCAGCAGCAGATTCAGCATATGGTACCCCGGCACCGCTAGTCCACCCCACGCATAATTAATCGCTAACGATAAGTTCACCAGCGGCCGACCCGTCACCCCGGCGCCTTCTAAGGGTGGCTGCAACGCCCCCGGCAACGCCCACAATTGTCGTATCGTTTGGTTACGTAAAATAGCCGGTCCATCATCAAACAAAAACGGCACCCGCAAGCTGTTATGATAAGCCAGCGCCACTGCGGTTAAAATCAGTCCCCCGATCACCCCACGCGAATGACGATCAAAGAACTGGATAAGTCGTGCCATCTTCATAACCCGCGACCAAAAAAACTTGCCCAATCAAGAGGGGATAAAATCATTTTTATAATTTTTTCCGTAATTCTTTCAAAGCACTCTGTGCCGATTGATTAGCCGGGTCGCAACGCAAAGCAGCTTCGTAATATATCATGGCCTCCTGGAGCCGACCCTCCTGCCAGGCAATATAACCAAGATTGCCCTGCGCCGTTCCATTATTGGGTTCGAGCCTCAGGACCTCGCGATAATGCCAAGTGGCGGAAGCCCTTTGCCCCGTTTTCAGTAATGCATAAGCTAAATTGCTATGCGCCTCGACGAGATCGGGTTTATGGCGCAGCGCCTGCTCAAAATGAGCAATCGCTTCAACTGTCTGGCCATTCTGTAATAGCCCGCCCGCTAAATTATTGTGCGCCTCTGCATAATTTGGCCGGATGCGCAGCGCGGCCGAAAAATGCGGCATGGCTTCGGCCAACCGGCCCGCTTGCGCCAAAGCCTCACCGAGATCGTTATGCGCTTCCGCGTATTCTGGCCGCAGACGGAGTGCCTCATAATAGTGATCAAGTGCTTCAGCTAACCGATTAGCATGGGCCAAAGCATACCCCAGATTGAGCTGCGCCTCAGGTGAGGCCGGTTGTGATTTTACGGCCTGCTCATAATGACGCAGCGCTTCGGCTGGTTGGCCCGCTAAAGCGAGTGCGTTGCCCAAATTAAGATGCGCCTCGGTATCATTGGGTGCTAACCGCAGCGTCTCCTCTAATTGGGCCCGCGCCTCCTCTTTTCGACCAACGGCGGTGAGTTCGATCGACAAATTATAATGGGCTCGCGCGTTACTAGGATTTTTCGCCACCGTATCCTCCCAGAGCGATACGGCGCTCTGATAATCTGCATTCCGCCGTAAAGTCAGTCCGCCGAAAATCACCGCGATCAGTAGCCCGAGCCAAAAGCTACGGCGCCCAAACTGCTCATATAATCCGAGCACAAATATAACCACAGGGGCAGCGAGCGGTAAATACATGCGATGCTCAGCCATGGTTTGGGTCGCCACTGGCACGATGCTAGAACTGGGCGCGAGAATAGCAAAAAACCAAAATCCTGCTAAGCCCCAGACCGATCGCCGCTTGATGGCGATCACGGTCCCTAAGCCCAAGCCCAACAGCAGCAACGCCTGTGACCAGACCGATCCCATATTTTCAACGACGGCCGTACCATAATCAAAAACAAGTGTTTGCGGCCACCCGACGAGAAAGAGGTAATGAACCACGGCGTTGCATTGGGTCAGAGCATACTGCCACACGGATATCTCCGTTGTGAAACCCGCTGAACCGCCGCGGCCTTCCGTGCCGGCGATCAACCAAATCAAGGGTAACCACGTAGCGGCCAGCGATCCATAGAGCCATCGCCGTTTACGCCAAAGCTCCTCCCAGGTACGGGCCACGAGTGTCCAATCGTAGAGCAAGACCATCAACGGCGCCGATACCATCACCTCCTTACTCGCCATGCCCGCTAAACAGATAATCACGGTCAAAAAATACCACCCCTTCGACTGAGTGGCAGCAGCTCCGCGGACAAATGCATAGAGAGTGAATAAATAGCAGAACCCCGACTGTGACTCTGCCCTTTGTACAATATAAGTAACCGACTCTGTTTGCAGAGGATGGAGCAACCAAATCGCCGCCACCAAAGCAGCGAGCGGCGTGGCGGCAACCTGCCAGTTCATTGCTAATCTAGGCTGGAGTAATGTTCGCCGCACCAGCCCGAAAAGGGCCAGGCCAGCCAATAAATGAATCGTTAGATTCGTAACATGATAACTCCAGACGCGTTCACCGCTCCAAGCATAGTTTAGCGCCAATGATAAATTCAGGAGAGGTCGCCCACTGGTGGTAACATTAGGTGGCGGTAACCAGGCCGTGCGCAAAGCATGGAGTGTCGTATTCTCTAAAATCGTGGGTAAATCATCGAAGAGAAAGGGAACTTGAAAGCTCGGCCAATAAGCGATCAATACGGCCCCCGCGAGTAGAGTTGCCCCCAGCGCGACTGGCCAATTCATCCCTGAAAAATCATCCCTCTTGCGCGGCGCTATCATCGTTTAGCTTTGGCCTCCATTTTAAGCAAATCCGCCTTCATTTCAGAGAGATAATGCACGGCTGGTAAAAAATCTGGACGCAATTTAACGGCCTCAGCCGCATGCTCCACGGCCTCGCGCAAGCGGCCCAGCGACGCCAAGGCTAGCGCTAGGTGCAGCTGGATTTCAGGCGAAGTTGGCGCCAAGCGCAGCGCAGCCTCATACGCGGTCACCGCCTCCGCCGGCCGCCCGGTTTGCATTAAAGCGATGGCCAGATTGCTATGATATTCGACCGCCTCGGCACTCTGTCTGCGAGCCGCCTGATAATGAATAACCGCCTCGGCGGGCTGACCGAGTCGGAGCAGGAGGTTCGCGAGGTTAAAATGAGCTCCGGCAAAATCAGCCCGCGCCTGCAAGGCACTCTCAAAATGAAGCTGAGCGGCGGCGATCTGGCCCGTTTGCACCAGCGCGATTCCTAGATCATTGTGCGCGACCGCATAATCGGGCACCAATTGCAGCGCGGCCTCAAACTGCGTAATCGCCTCCACTGGACGAGCGAGCTTCATTTTGGTCAGACCTAGATTGTAGTGTGCTTCTGCATAAGCCGGCTTGAGCCGTAGCGCGGTGGTAAAATGCTGCTCCGCTTCAGAAAATCGTCCGACCCGATACAAGCTTTGCCCAAAATTGAGATGCGCCCGCTGATTGTTGGGCGCCCCCACTACCGTGTCAGCCCACAGGGATAATTCACTTTGGTAAATTTGCTGCCGAAAGTAAGTGGCGCCACCGAGGATCAAGGCCAATAAACCGACTAAAATAATAGAATGGCGGCCCGCTATGTTATACAAGCAAGCGACCGCTAAAATAATTACCGCCAAGAGCGGTAGATACATGCGATGCTCTGCGATGGTCTGTGTGGTCAGCGGGATGAAACTCGAGCTCGGCGCCAAGATCACAAAAAACCAGGCACCCACAAAACCTAAAACTGGGCGCCGCCACAGCGCGCGCAAGGTGCCGAACAGCAAGGTGAGGACCACCAAACCCTGCCACCATACTTCGCGCCAGCTGCGCACAATATCCGTGCCATAATCCAAAACTAACGGATGCGGCCACAGCGATAAACGCAGATAAATGACCAACGCCCGGCATTGCGTCAGTAAATACTCCCACCCACTCACCCCGAGCCCGAAACCAACGGCCCCAGCCCGTTGATTATTCCCCAGCATCAGCCAAGCTAGCAGTAGCCACGTGGCGGCCAGCAAAAGATAAAATCGGCTGCGCTGCCGCACCGCCGCCATAAAACTACCGGCCACAAAGGTGCGATCATAGAGCAAAACCATGAAGGGAGCCGTCGCCATAATCTCCTTACTGGCCATGCCCAACAGGCAACTCGCCACGGCAATTCCCGCCCAGACAATAGCCGCCCCCTGTTCACGGCCGCCGGCACTCTCGGCCGAAGTGGCTGAACGAATAAATCCATAAAGCGCCAGCAGGTAAAATAATCCTCCCATGATTTCATTGCGCTGCACCACGCAGACCACCGACTCGGTCAGCAACGGGTGCACCGCCCAGCAGAGGGCGATACTCCCAGCGAGACTCTCTGCGTGGTCTCGATATTTTATCGGTACCATCGGCCGACAGAGGGTTCGCCGCAAGACACCCCAGAGCGTCAAACTCGTCAGCCCATGCAGCAGCAGATTCATGATATGGTACCCCGGCACCGCTAGCCCACCCCACGCATAATTAATTGCTAACGATAAGTTAACCAGCGGCCGACCCGTCACCCCGGCGCCATCGGCGGGCGGCTGCAAAACTGGGCCGAGGGGCCACAATTGTCTTATCGTTGAGTTATAGAGTACGGCCGGTTGGTCATCGAACTGGAATGGCACCCATAGACTGGTCCAATAAACAACCATGACCGAAAAAATGAGTAACCAGCCGGCCCCAACAGCGCGCCACCCGACCATACGAGTGGTCGCAGGATTCGCACGAGACGGCCCTGAAGGTACTAAATTGGTCGGCATGTCAGCACTCACGAGGACACACGGTACTTGGTTACTTTCAAGCCTGAGCCCAAGGCGGAATTTATCAAAAACCAGCGATCCTCGAGGTCATCAGCCAAGGAACCCAAGGCAGTAAACCCGACCAGCTCATTTGCTCTCGCGATTACGGTGTTTACTCAGTCGAGACGCAGTCGCCAAGCGCACCCTCTCGCCCCACAAAACACTTTGGCCAAAACCAAATCACAAAATGGGGTATCTTGCCTATAATATGCCTAAGGGCTGTTTCCGTCTGCGAAAAATCATTCCGTGCCGCCCTGCTTCTCTCGAAAAAAAGGCCCCTAACTCAGGTGAGCTCAGCGTCGGCATGAACCCCTGATATTTCACGGAGAAAAATACCTTGCGTCCGATTTTTTTGAAAAAAATAAATCCCGCGCGACACAAAATTTTTCACGTCAAGAAAATATTTCCGGACATTCTCTCGCCTGCTTTCTGATCGTTTTTCATAGGAGAAAAGAGATTTCTGGTTTTTTTAAAAAAAAAATTACGGCGAAGAGGACGGTGTTTTTCATGTCCACACAAAAAATAGCCTTATTTTTACTTTTCTACATCAATATTTATTGACGAGGTTTCGCGCGATTCCCATTAGTTGTGGTCAAGGTTCCGGGCATCCACATCCTGTGGTGGTCTACAACGTGTTAGGAGATTTTGGCGACGTCAGGTCGTCAGAAGCTTTTTACCGTCTCTAGACCACGGGGCACACACCGTTTTTCTCCAAAGTTTCTCTCTCAGCTGCGCACCGCTATGCAAAAATCATTCTCCGTCGGCAATAAGACGTTCGTGCTCGATCAGGACAAAGCGGAAGCCGCGTTCGCCGCGAAGAAAGTCATCAACGGTCGCCAGGTGCCTTATTTCAACATTCTCCCGCTCAAATACCAGTGGGCCTACGACCTCTACAAAACGATGAAGGCCAACCACTGGGAGCCAGAGGATGTCCCGATGGGCAAGGATATCGAGCAGTGGCGCGACGAGAAAACCGTCAGCGACATCGAACGCTGGATCATCCGCATGGGCATTGGCTATTTCTCCGCCGCCGAGGGCATTGTCGGTGACAACATCCAGCACGTCGTCCGCGAACTCGTGACCGCCCCTGAGTTGAAACTCGTTCTCGGCCGTCACGCCCACGAGGAAAACATTCACGCCGACTCGCTCCTCTACATGATCTCTTCCCTCGGCATCAACCCGCATGAGTGCGAGGCCATGTTTGAGGATATCAAGTCGATCGAAAAGAAGAATGAATTCGTCAACAAGGTCTCCCGCGATCTCCGGCGCGACCTCGATTTGACGAAGCCTGAAAACAAAAAACTGCTGGCAAAAAATATCTTCACCTTTGGCCAGTGCATGGAAGGCACCCAATTCTACGGCCTCTTCGGCATGGTGCTCGCGCTTTACCGCCAGAATAAATTCCCCGGCATCGGCCAGATGTTCCGCTACACACTCCGCGATGAGTCCAATCACATCGAGCTGTTCCGGAATCTCTTCATGGATCTCATCGAAGAGAACCGCGAGATTTGGACCGCTGAGTTCAAAGAAGAGCTGCGCCAGACGATGGCGGAAGGCATTCTCCTCGAGAAAGATTTTATCCGCGACTGCCTGCCGGTGAACGCCGTCGGCCTGTCCATCGAAGAATTCCTGACGTACATCGACTACATTGCCGACCGTCGCCTGGAAGGCTGCGGCCTCGCTCCGCTCAGTCCGGGCGTTAAAAATCCCCTGCCTTGGCTCGCTGAAATGATGGACATCAAGAAGGAACAAAATTTCTTCGAAGGTCGCGTCACCGAATATCAAAAATCCTCAGCTCTGCACGGCTCGAGCGACGACGAACTCTGAGTTATTGCCCCCATTTTTTGGTTAATCTTCTCGTATTTATTTTCTCATGCATACCCCTTCTATAGCGCAAGATCTTGCCCTTAAAAAACTTACGGTTGCCCCCAAAGATCAGAAGCCCAATTATAACTGGCGCGACATTCTACGCGATGAGTTGGTCCCAGTTCCTGAAGTTCAAGTACTGTGCCCCCACGGCGAAGAGCGCTTCGACCTGAGCGAGGTCGCCGATACCGTTGGTCGTTCCTTGGCCAATTTGCTCCAAGCCAAGGGCGAACAAGATATTTTTAACGAGAAAAACCAACGCTTCGTCGCCGATGTCACGCGCGAAGTTGCCTCACATCTCACCAAGAAAGCCCTCGAGCGCGGCCCGATCCGCGTCTCCCTTCACGATCTTTACGTGCTCATCGAAAAAACCCTAGTCGACAATAACGCCCACGACGTCGCCAAGAGCCTCCTGCTTAAGCGCGCTTCCAAGCTCAATATTTCCCGCGAAACGCATGGTGTCTCCGTCCGCCTCATCCGCCGCAACCATCAAGTGGTGCCGTGGAACGAAGGCAAAATCGAGATCGCCATCCGTAAAGCCTTTCTCTCTTTGCAAAAGGATCCCTCGCCCGCGACCGCCATTACCCGCGCGATCACGGAGCGTGCCCTCCAGGTCAAACAAGCCTTTCTCCATATCGAAGAAGTTCAGGACATGGTCCAAGAAGAGCTGATGAAGTCTGGCCATTACAAAGTCGCGGAAGACTACATTCTCTATCGGGCGGCGCGCGCGACCAACCGTCTCGCTGAGCCCGTGGCCGAGACTTCCCCCGAGACCCCTCCGGCTCAGCAAAATTCTATGGTCGTGGTCGCTCGCGCTGACGGCACCACGTTCTTGTGGGATGGCCTCGACCTCAAAAAGCGTATCGAGTTTGCCTCCATCGGTCTCGAGCTCTGCCTCACCTCGGATCAAATCGAAGCGGAATTGCGGCGCGCGCTGTTCGACAACATCGCGCTCGGCGATCTCAACAACACGATCATTCTTAACGCTAAGACGCTCATTGAGAAAGATGCTGATTTCGCCAAATTTGCCGGCCGGATCCAACTCAGCTATATCTACGAAGAAGTGCTCGGCTGGGATATCGTCCGCGACGGCATCGGCGCCCTTAAGAAATTCCACCAACAAGCCTTCGCCGCCTACATCGACCGCGGGATCGCTATCAAGCGCCTTACGCCCCGCCTCAAGGAATACGATTTAAGCAAAATCTCTGCCGCCCTCGATCCAACGGCTGACCTCGAACTCGATTTTCTCGGCGTCCAGACCATCTACGATCGTTACCTCATCATCGACAAGACCGGCAAGCGCTCCAAGCGCCTCGAGACCCCCCAATTTTTCTGGATGCGCGTCTCGATGGGCCTGTTCCTTGAAGAAAAGAAGCGCACC
The DNA here is from genome assembly GCA_903906135.1 of uncultured Verrucomicrobiota bacterium. Classification (GTDB taxonomy): domain Bacteria; phylum Verrucomicrobiota; class Verrucomicrobiia; order Opitutales; family Opitutaceae; genus Lacunisphaera. The sequence continues at coordinate 82,500 of CAIVJE010000123.1, forward strand.
CGCGAAGATTGGGCCATTCGCCTCTACGAACTCTACAAGTCCCGCCGCTTCTGCAGCAGCACCCCGACGCTGTTCAACTCCGGCACGCTCCACTCCCAGCTCTCGAGCTGCTACCTCTACTACGTCGATGACTCGCTGGAGTCTATCATGTACCGAGGGATCGCGGAAAACGCCCAACTCTCTAAATGGGCGGGCGGCCTCGGCGGTTCTTGGACCTCCGTCCGCGGCACCGGCGCGCATATCGCGGGCACCAACGGCGAATCCCAAGGCGTCATTCCTTTCCTCAAGCTGCACAACGATCAGCTCGTCGCGGTCAATCAAGGCGGCAAGCGCAAGGGCTCCGGCTGCGCCTACCTCGAATCCTGGCACAACGATATCTTCGAATTTCTCGAGCTTCGGCGCAACACGGGTGACGACCGCCGCCGCACCCATGACATGAACACGGCGAATTGGATTCCCGACTTGTTCATGAAACGCATGGAAGCCCGCGGCACTTGGACCCTCTTTCGCTCGAACGAGACCCCTGACCTGCACCATCTCTACGGCCGTAAATTTGAAGAAGCCTATCTGCGCTACGAAAAACTCGGCGAGGAAGGTAAAATCCAGGCCCACAAAATCGAAGCCCTCGAGCTCTGGAAGAAAATGCTGTCGATGCTCTTTGAGACCGGCCACCCCTGGATCACCTTCAAGGATCCTTGCAACGTGCGCTCTCCTCAAGATCACTGCGGCGTCATTCACTCGAGCAATCTCTGCACCGAGATCACGCTCAACACCTCGAACGACGAGACCGCCGTCTGTAATCTTGGCTCAGTCATCCTCGACTCACACCTGAAGGCCGATGGCTCGCTCGATCACGAAAAGCTGCGCGACACCATTCGCGTCGCCGTCCGCGCACTCGATAACGTCATTGATATCAATTTTTATCCAACCGCTGCGGCCAAGACTTCCAACCAACGCCACCGCCCGATCGGCCTTGGGGTAATGGGTCTCGCCAATTCTCTTTACATGAAGGGTGTGCCCTTCGCCTCTGAAGCCGCCGTTGAATTCAACGATGAATTCATGGAGGCAATCTCGCACTATGCCTACGAGGCCTCGGCGGATCTCGCGGCGGAGCGCGGCGCCTACTCGACCTACAAGGGCTCGAAGTGGGAGCGTGGTCTCTTGCCCCAAGACACCATTGATCTGCTCGAGCAAGAGCGCGGCGTCCCCATTCAAGTGCCCCGCGGTGGCAAGATGGACTGGAGTGCCCTCCGCACCAAGATCGCCGCGCAAGGCATGCGCAACTCTAACGTCCTCGCCATCGCCCCCACCGCGACGATCTCGAACATCACCAACACGTCGCCTTGCATCGAGCCCACGTACAAAAATCTCTACGTTAAATCCAACCTCTCGGGGGAATTCGTGGTCCTCAACCCATTCCTCGTGCGCGACCTCAAGAGCCGCGGCCTCTGGAACCAAGAGATGAGCGATGCGCTGAAATATTTCGACGGCGAACTCAAAGATATCGAGGCGATCCCCGCCGACCTAAAAGAAAAATATCTCACCGCTTTCGGCGTAGATTTCAAATGGGTCATTGCCGCGGCGGCTCGGCGGCAAAAATGGATCGATCAATCGCAAAGCGTAAACCTCTGGCTCAAAGCTCCTGACTTAAAGGTGCTCAGCCATATGTACCGCTCCGCTTGGCATGCCGGTCTAAAAACCACCTATTATCTCCGTAGCCTCGGGGCCTCCGGCATCGAAAAAGCTACCCTCGCCGCCAAGAAAGATGTGCGCGGAGCGGCGGGTGAAACTAAGGCCGAAACCGCCACCCGCGATGCCGAAGCCTTAAATAATATCGCCACGCCTGCGCCCAAGAAATCTTTCACCGCTGAAGAGAAAAAAACGTGCTCGATTGAAGCCATGAAGAATGGCGAAGAGTGCGAAGCTTGTCAGTGATCCGCCTCGCCGCGACTAGCCTTAAAGCTAGATCGCTTTTGACCAAAATCACTCCTGGAAAAACTTACGGGAGTGATTTCATCAGTAGCGTGTACACCCTCACCCCTGCCATCGAGCTCGCTCGCTTCTTGAGTCCCCGCCTCTTGCGTTTGCGGTGATGAGTTTCCCTTCTTCAGACCCTGCGGCCTCTCTCGCACCGGGCGGGAATTTTGCGATAAAGAAGGCTCCGTCTCGTAGCCCAGACCCAGCTGAGAATAATAGCCGGCGGGATTTCATCCTTCGCGCCGCCGCCCTGGGCCTCACGGGAGCTACGGGTCTGGCCGCCGAGACAGCGGCACTAACTCCGGCCCGCCCAAAGCCGCCTATATTATTTCACGCTGGGCACCAGCACGACCACTCAGCCGATACCTTGAAGGCGTTAGCCGCGTTTGGCGTTAACCATATTTGTAGCGGCCATCTCGAAGCCAAGATGGATGCTTGGTCCATCGACGCCCTGACCCGTCTGCGCCGCCATGTTGAGTCATTCGGGATCAAATTGGACACCGTGCCCCTGCCGCTCAGCTCGCGGGAAATCTCCAAAGCCGAGCTGCCGGAAATTCTACTGGCAAAGGATCCGGAGCGGGAGCGGGCGATTGATGATATTTGTACCATGATCCGCCATGCTGGGGCGGCGGGCATCCCAATGGTAAAATACAATCTGACCTTTATCGGGGTGGTCCGAACCGATCGGACCATTGGCCGCGGCGGCGCCAGCCGCAGCTCCTTTGACTACGCCGCAGCCAAACAAGATCAGCCACTCACTGTGGCCGGTCCCATCAGCGAGGCGATCTACTGGGATCGGATTGAATATTTTCTTAAACGCGTCGTGCCCGTCGCCGAAGAAGCTCGGGTGAAAATCGCGCTGCACCCCCAAGATCCCGCCATGCCAGCCACTGGCTGGCGCAGCGTGCATACCGTGCTCGGCTCCGTGGCGGGCCTGCAGCGTTTTGTTGAAACCGTCCCCAGCGCTTACCATGGGCTCAATTTCTGCCAAGGTTCCATTGCGGAAATGCTCACCCACCCACGCGAACAGATTGATGACGTCATTCGCTACTTTGGCCAACGGGGGAAAATATTTAATGTTCACTTTCGTAATATTCGCGGCGGCTATCTCAAATTCCAGGAAACCTTCCCCGATGAGGGTGATATGGACATGCCTCGCGCGCTGCGGACTTACCGTGAAGTGGGCTATACCGGGATGATCATGCCTGATCACGTTCCCCAAATCGCAGGCGATCCCCAAGGCCACAAGGCCTTCGCCTTCTGCTTTGGTTACATCCAAGCCTTACTGCAACAGCTCCACACCGAGGCCTAAGGGCTCTTGGATGTTTGCAACTAGCCGGATTGCTGCTCACTTAAAATTTATATGTCTGAGCAACCGCAGCCCTCGGTCCCGCCTGCCCAGTCGGCGATTCCGCATCAGCGGCGCCCGCGCTATGCCGGGAAAAATCCTCGCCGCTTCGAAGATAAATACAAAGAGCTCAACCCCGAGCGTTATCGCGCCGACGTAGCTAAAGTGCTGGCAGCCGGCAAAACCCCCGCCGGTAGCCACCGACCAATTATGGTCGCCGAAATTCTTGAGGCACTAGCCCTCCAGCCAGGTGAGATCGCCGTGGATTGCACCCTCGGCTTTGGTGGTCACGCCCGCGAATTAATGGCCGGCCTTGCCCCCAACGGGCGACTCATCGGCCTTGATGTTGATCCAGTAGAACATGCCAAAACGACGGCCCGCCTCCGTGCCGCTGGCTTCGGCGAAGATATTTTTACGGCCGTCCGCTCAAATTTTGCCGGCCTACCCAAAGTGCTGGCGAACCTCGGGCTAGGTGGAGTCGATGCGATCCTTGCTGATCTCGGCGTGTCCTCCATGCAACTCGACGATCCAACCCGCGGGTTCACATTTAAAATCGACAGCCCGCTCGACCTCCGCCTGAACCCATCGCGCCCACCTTCCGCCGCTGACTGGCTCGCCCGAGTGACTGAAACGAAACTGGCGGCCGCCTTCACTGAACATGCAGATGAGCCCCACGCTGAGTTATTCGCCCGTGAGCTCATCGTCCGCCGCACGCGCACCCCATTCATCCGCACGCGGCAGCTGGCTGACGCTATTCGAGAGATTTTATTGCAGGCTAAACCGAGCCATGACCAAGCAACCGACGACGATAGTGTGCGCCGCGTCTTTCAAGCTCTGCGCATCGCCGTAAATGACGAATTCGGCGTGCTTGATCTATTTTTGCGCCACCTGCCCGCTTGCCTTAACCCCAACGGTCGCGTGGCGATCCTCACCTTTCATTCCGGGGAAGATCGGCGGGTAAAACAGGCTTTCCGCGACGGCGTCCGCGCGGGCATTTTCACCTCCACCAACGAAGAGGTCATCCGAGCGGGCCCCGCGGAACGCCGAGCAAATCCACGGAGCACCGCGGCAAAATTGCGTTGGGCCATTCGTGCTTAACAACTGGCCAAGTTACTAATCATCTGACCATGCCGCTTGCGGTCTGGACCAACCTTCGGTCAAACTGCCCCCTCGCCCTTTGACTGTATGAAAATTAAATCCGCCCTTTTTGCCACCAGCGCCCCTAGCCTCGCCACCTGCCCCCGCGCCGTACTGCCCGAATTTGCCTTTATCGGTCGCTCCAACGTCGGAAAATCTTCCCTGCTTAACTTACTCGCCGAGAAAAAAGATCTCGCCCTCGTCTCCGATTTACCGGGCAAAACGAAGCTGATTAATTTTTTCACGATCAATAACACGTGGAGTCTCGTGGACCTCCCCGGCTACGGCTACGCCAAGGTTTCCAAAACTGATCGCATTGAATTCAACACCGCCGTGCGCGATTATCTCAGCCAGCGCCCCACGCTGCAGCGGGTGTTTGCCCTGATCGACTCGCGCCTCCCCCCGCAAGAAATGGATCTCAAATTTGTGCATTGGCTCGGCACCAATGAAATTCCCTTCGCGCTTGTGTTTACCAAAGTCGACAAACAAGCCGCTCAGCATACGCGCAATGCCATCGATAAATTCAAGCAAGCCATGGCTAAATCGACCGACGCGCAGCCGCCGATCTTCGCCACCTCCACGACCACCAAAACGGGGCGCTCAGAACTGCTGGCCTTCATTGACCAATCTTTGACCACGCACAAACAGACTAATCCTTTCACGGCGCCGCGCATGATGAGCGAAACTAGCCGTGAAACAGTCGTGGATCCAGAAGACGGTGATGAGCTAGAGTAAAAGGCCAGCGGCTTGCTGATGCCCTCGACTCACTAGCGAGCACCCGTCGTTAACCCATCAGAGTAAATCGGCCGCCAGCTCAGCCAACTTTGAGCGCTCGCCTTTGGTCAATTTCACATGAGCCGCCAGCGCCAGACCTTTCATGCGGTTATGGCAGTAGACGAGCCCATTGCTGCGTGAATCAACGTACGGATTGTCGATTTGCGCAGGATCCCCAATCAGTACGAGCTTCGAACTTTCCGAAATACGCGTGATCACGGTCTTGACCTCATGCGGCGTCAATTGCTGCGCCTCATCCAAAATAAAGAAGCGCCGAGCAATGGAACGCCCCCGGATAAAGCAGAGGGCCTCGATCTCCACTACCCCGCTGCTAATAAGCCGCTCGTAAGGCTTAATTGCCGGCGGACCATGATGACCACCAGAACCACCGCCGTGGGTCGGTTGCGGCTGCGACATCATCGCCATCACCTCGTCATTTTTCTGTTTCTTTTTCTTGCCGGCTTTTTTTTGCGCGAACTGCGGTTCTTTCGCTGGCTTCGCGGGAATCAACACTTCCAAAGCATCGTGATAGGGCTGCAGCCAGGGCTTCATTTTTTCCTCCAAGGTGCCGGGCAAGAATCCGATATCCTTGCCGAGCGAGATGACGGGCCGCGAAATGGACAGCCCATCATAGCGCGATTTTTCATCGGTAGTCTGAAAAAGTGCGCAAGCGGTGGAAAGCAAAGTTTTGCCGGTGCCGGCCTTCCCGTAGCATGTCACCAAGGAAATAGTTTCATCCATGAGCGCATCGACAAAAAATTGCTGCTCCAGATTGCGCGGGCGAATGGGGATTCCGCCCGGGGCTTTCACGAAATCAGGCAGGTGCAAGCGCCGCACTAAATTATTGCCATAATAACGACCGGGCATCGTCTTGCCCTCCGGGGTCATGAGCAGCACGTATTCGTTAAGATAAAGTTTCGCCCCGATTTCGGCGGACAGCGCTAACTCCCCTTCTGAACAAAAGCGCTGCATCTCGTACATATCTAAGGGCAGCGTTTGGTAATCCCCCTCATCCGTATCCGCGGCGGGCACCTTATCATTTAAATAATCTTCAGCCTCGAGCCCCACCGCGCGCGCCTTGAGCTGCACGTTGACATCTTTGGTTACCAAAATAGTCGGGGGTTGGTGCGTCTCTTGCACAAACAGCGCGCTGGCGATGATCCGATTATCTTTTTTGGTGAAATCTGAGAGGACCGCCCGCAAACGCTGCATCGCCGGTGAAGACCAATTATTCTCTACCAGATAACGATTGATAACGACGGAAAGAGTGCCGCCATTCGGCAACTTTACCCCCTCGTGCATCGAATGCGAATCCGGCAGGAGCTCCTGCAGAATGCGGTGCACGCGCCGGGCGTTGCGCCCCCGCTCCGTGGACTGCTCGCTCTTGATCGCATCGAGCTCCTCAAGAACCTCGACGGGAATCGCCAGGTTATTGTCCTCGAATTTGTAGATCGATTGGGGATCGTGCAGCAATACGTTCGTGTCCAGAACGTAGGTTTTCGTTCTTACCTTAACCGGATGCTGCGGTGAGTGGGATACCGCAATTGTAGGGTTTTCCATCGCGTGGATGACTGGTAAGCAACCAATGCATCCGCTGTTTCGCGTTGTAAATACCGGAATTATAATTCCATGAAAATTCTAGGTGACGGAACCCTAGCCCCGCGACCCCTCAGGTAATTTTTTAGGCTTGGGCGGTGGCCCCCAGCGGTGAAACAAATGTTCGGCTAAATTCAAAAAGCTTACCCGCCGTAAACCAACCAGGTTGAGGTCACGCCAACGCGGCACATGCGGGCTGCGCTCAACAAAATAATCCCACAGCTCGCGTTCTAATTCATGCGTCAAGACCCCCGGGGGCTCCGCCCGCCGCCCACTTTCTGTGATCTTCATTTGCCAGTGACGGCGCTCATCAACCTGAGCTTCGAGATAATCAAAAACGGCCTGTTCATAACGATTTAGACTCATGGTGCGTAATGGTGAGCCCCAAGGGCGGCATTGCTTTTGAACATTCCTCTGCTAGTGATGTCGACACTCATTCAACCCGAATCTCCTATGTGGCAAAAACTCAAAGAACAAATTCCGGCGATCATTTTGACCGCCGCGCTCGTTATCGGCTCAGCTTTCTGGCTCTATCAGAAAACAGTCAGTGAACTTGCCGCTAAACAGCAGACTGAAATCAACCGACTCCGCACAGAGACGAATGCTGAGCTCAAGGCCTCCGCCGAAGAGACCCGCCGGCACATTGAATCGGTTAACCAGCTCTTGAAGGACGCGATCGCCAAGCGCCAAGCCGATGCCCTGATGACGGATGAGGAATTCGCCAAAATCAACGCCGAGAAGGTTAACCAACTCGCCGAAGCCATCGCCCAAAAAATTCAGCCTAACAGCCCACTGCCTAAGACCCCAGAGGAAGCCGAGAAGCTGCAAAACGAGCAGGTGGATAAAGTTTCTAGCCGCATGGCAGAGAAAATCTCCCCCATCCTCGCGGAGATGTCTAAAGACCAAAATCTCACCCGCGAGGCGATCAACGCCTATAGCCAGCGCATCTCCGCTCAAGTCGGCGGCGTGCTCACGGCCGAAATGTCCCGCAATCAAGCGCTCAATACGCAACTGCTCACCTCGCAGGCGGTCGCGCATGATTCCATGAAACTTTCTCACGAGATCACGGCCCTCTACCTGAGCAGCTTCAAGGACCAGGGCCTCATCACCCGCCTCCTCACGCTCCCCGCCAATGTTGTCCGGGATGCGGCCAGCATGAGCATCGTGACTAGCTCTGATCGCAAGAAAATGGAAGAGCGCCTGGTCGGCGAGATGAACAATCTGGAGAAGCGCATTCAAGAGATCGAAGCGGCTTCCCCACGGAAGTAATAAGCAGCAGCCACCGCTTCAGGGGCATAAAATCTAGCCCCTTAGATTATCGGCCTCAGCGATTCTACTCGCTGAGGCTTTTTTATGATTCCTCCAGAGGCGTGTGGGTCGAGCGATGATCCTCGGGGCGAGGTAGCTCAAAATACTCCGGCTCAGCGCCGGCTCACTCCGATCTGCGCAAAAAAAAGGCGCGCTCCGAAGAGCGCGCCTTGAGAATTTTGAGCGAGACGAGAGCAGGGACTTAGTAGTCCATGCCACCCATGCCACCGCCGCCGCCGTGGCCATGACCGCCACCAGCTGCCGGAGCTGACTTCTCAGGCAAATCGGTGATTATGCACTCGGTGGTAAGGAGCAGGCCGGCAATCGAAGCCGCATTTTGCAGCGCGGTGCGCGTGACCTTCGTGGGATCAACGACACCGGCTTTAACGAGATCCTCGAACTTATCGGTCGCAACATTGTAACCAATGTTACCCTTGGAGCCAAGGACTTCCTTAACGACGACACCACCATCAACGCCCGCATTAGCGCAGAGCGCGCGAATCGGATGTTCAATGGCGCGACGCACGATCTGGGCACCGAAGGCTTCGTCACCCTCGAGCTTGAGGGCTTCGATGGCCTTGATGGTACGGAGCAGAGCGACGCCGCCGCCGGCGACGATCCCCTCTTCCACTGCCGCCCGTGTGGCGTGGAGAGCGTCTTCGACGCGAGCCTTCTTTTCCTTCATTTCCACCTCGGTGGAAGCGCCCACATTGATGACGGCGATACCGCCGGCCAACTTAGCGAGGCGCTCTTGGAGCTTCTCGCGATCGTAGTCCGAAGTGGTTTCGTCGATTTGGCGACGGAGCTGCTTAACGCGGCCCTGGATCTCAGAGGTTTTACCGCCACCTTCAACGATGGTGGTGTTCTCTTTGTCCACGGTGATGCGCTTGGCCTTGCCGAGGTCAGCCAGGGTGAGGTTCTCGAGCTTAAGACCGAGATCCTCGGTGATGCATTTGCCACCGGTGAGGATCGCAATGTCTTCGAGCATGGCCTTGCGGCGATCGCCAAAGCCAGGGGCCTTGACGGCGCACACATTGAGCGTGCCACGAATTTTATTCACCACGAGAGCCGCGAGGGCTTCGCCTTCCACCTCTTCAGCAATGATGAGGAGGGGCTTGCCGCTCTTCGCGATGACCTGCAACAGCGGGAGCATTTCCTGCAAGTTGCTGATCTTCTTCTCGTGAATCAGCACATGAGCGTCTTCAAGGACGACTTCTTGGCTCTCAGCGTTAGTGACGAAGTAAGGCGACAGGTAACCCTTGTCGAATTGCATGCCCTCAACGACCTCTAGGGTCGTCTCGATGGACTTAGCCTCTTCAACCGTAATGGTGCCGTCTTTGCCGACCTTATCCATCGCATCAGCGATGATGTTGCCGATGGTCTCATCCCAATTGGCGGAGACCGTCGCAACCTGGCGGATTTCCTCGCGGTCATTGACCTTCTTGGAAACACGCGCGAGCTCAGCGACCGCGGCCGCTACGGCCTTGTCGATGCCCCGCTTGAGGTAGACCGGATTGGCCCCGGCGGTAACATTCTTCAAACCCTCACGATAGATGCCCTCAGCGAGCACGGTGGCGGTGGTGGTACCATCGCCGGCGCTGTCGGAGGTCTTGGAGGCGACTTCTTTCACCATTTGCGCGCCCATGTTCTCATAGGGATCAGGAAGTTCGACTTCCTTAGCGACGGTGACGCCGTCCTTGGTGACGGTGGGTGAGCCGAATTTTTTGTCGATGACGACGTTGCGACCCTTAGGCCCCAGCGTGACTTTAACCGCGCGAGAAAGAACTTCAACGCCGCGGAGGATTTTCTGCCGAGCGTTTTCGTCGAACAGGAGTTGTTTAGCTGCCATGATATGTAGAGATTTTAAGGTTTAATTTTTTTAATAATCAGCGAAAGCCTCAGGCGATAACCCCAAGGATATCATCTTCGCGGACCAGCGTGAATTTCTGGTCATCGATTTTGACTTCGGTGCCACCGTATTTGGAGATGAGGACCTTGTCGCCGACCTTCACTTCGAAGGGCGTGACCTTGCCATTTTCATCTTTCTTGCCGGTGCCAAGGGCAATGACCTTAGCCTCCTGCGGTTTTTCTTTGGCGCTGTCCGGGATAATGATCCCGCCGCGGACTTGTTCTTTTTCCTCGATGTGCTGCACAAGCACGCGATCACCGATGGGTTTGATATTTACTTTAGCCATATTGGTTTTGTTTCGGGGTTGAATTATCTTACTAGGATTATTGACCCCGCCCTGCGGCTCAAAGCCACGGGGCAGGGTTAAAAAATTACTTCTTCTCGTCGTCGACAATCTCGACATCGGCATCGACTACTTTGCCTTCCGATTTTTTAGCCGGCTTGGGCTCAGCGGCAGAGTCGGCCCCCGCAGCTTCAGCCGCGGGATCAGCCGCGCCGGCGGCACCGGCCGCCTGCGCCGCTTGATAGAGCTCAGCCCCAATCTTGGACAAGGACTCCAAAGAAGCCTTCATCCGCGCTGGGTCATTGCTCTCCAGCTCCTTTTTAGCCTCAGTCAGGGCTGCCTCAAATTTGCCCTTTACGTCCGCCGGGATTTTATCGCCGGCATCTTTCAGGGTCTTTTCGAGTTGATAGATAGTGGTGTCGAGTTGGTTACGGGATTCCACCGCTTCCTTACGCTTGGCGTCTTCCGCCGCGTTAAGCTCAGCTTCCTTGGTCATTTTCTCCACCTCTTCCTTCGAGAGACCCGAGGAACCCTGGATGGTGATTTTCTGCTCTTTACCTGTGCCCAGATCCTTCGCGGAAACGTGGAGAATGCCGTTGGCATCAATGTCAAATGTGACCTCGATTTGGGGAGCCCCGCGTGGCGCCGGCGGAATGCCGTCGAGCTTGAAGGTACCCAGATTTTTATTATCCCGCGCCATCGGGCGCTCGCCCTGCAAGACGACAATCTCAACACCTGGTTGATTATCGCTATAGGTAGAGAAGGTCTGCGTCTTTTTAGTCGGAATCGTCGTGTTGCGCGGAATCATCGCGGTGGCGATGTCGCCAGCGGTCATGATGCCCAGCGTCAGCGGCGAAACATCGAGCAGGAGCACATCGCGCACATCCCCCCTGAGGACACCCCCTTGAATCGCGGCACCGATCGCGACAACTTCGTCGGGATTGACGCCTTGATGCGGAGGCTTACCCCCGAGCGTCTTGGCAATATCCAAGACCTTCGGCATGCGCGTCATGCCACCGACGAGCACGAGCTCATCGATTTTATCCGAACTGACGCCGGAGTCCTTCAAACAATTTTTAAAGGGCTGCACGCAACGCGCAAAAAGCGCTTCGCAAATTTGCTCCATCTTCGCCCGCGTGAGCTGGATGTTGAGATGCTTAGGGCCAGAGGCATCTGCCGTGATAAAGGGCAAATTGATGTCGTAGGTGGTCGCCGAGGAGAGCGCGATTTTTGCCTTCTCCGCTTCTTCCTTCAAGCGCTGCAACGCCATCGGATCCTTGCGGAGATCGATGCCGTTTTCTTGCTTAAAGGCATCTACGAGCCAGCTGATAATGGTATCATCCCAATTATCACCGCCGAGGTGAGTGTCGCCATTAGTGGCCTTGACCTCAAACACGCCGTCGCCGATCTCAAGGACCGACACGTCAAACGTACCGCCGCCCAAATCGAAGACCGCAATTTTTTCGTCCTTCTTTTTATCTAAACCGTAAGCGAGTGAGGCGGCCGTCGGCTCGTTGATAATGCGCAGCACGTCGAGGCCGGCAATTTTGCCAGCGTCTTTAGTCGCCTGACGCTGCGCGTCGTTGAAATAAGCGGGCACCGTAATGACAGCCTGGGTGATTTTTTCGCCCAAGTAAGATTCGGCGTCGGCCTTCAACTTGCCCAATACAAACGCGGCAATTTGCTGCGGAGCAAACTGCTCGGTTTTGTCACCGGCTTGTACCTCAATGTAAGCATCGCCATTTTTTCCTGCGACTACCTTGTAGGGTAAATTCTTCGCCTCTTCACTGACCTCAGTGAATTTACGGCCAATAAGACGCTTGGCGGAGAACACCGTGTTCTTTGGATTCGTCACCGCCTGACGCTTAGCAGCTTGGCCCACGACGCGCTCGCCAGTCTTGGTAAATGCCACAACCGAGGGTGTGGTCCGGGCGCCCTCAGCATTCGGGATAACCACGGGTTCACCACCCTCCATGATAGACATGCAGGAGTTTGTTGTGCCTAGATCGATACCTAAAATTCTGCTCATGCGCATCTCCAAGCAATGCGCGTGCCTGCAGCCTTAATCTTTATTATATCTATGGATGATAGCATATTATGATTCTATGAATCTTTTTACCCATTCCTGATTAAATCGATTATGAGCCAAAAAGACACATGCCAAGCCAAGCAAATGTCCCACCATGACTCACAAGGAATTCAGCATCTGCTGACTAAACTCAGCTAAGCCCAAAATTCCGGATGCAAGCCCCAGTTGAAAATTAGCCGAACTTTCCTACGCTGACTGCCATGGAAACACTGCATGTGCCCGCCACCCTTCCGGTGATGACCCTGCCCGATACAGTATTCTTTCCGCAGGCATTGCTCCCGTTGCATATATTCGAGCCCCGCTACCAAGAGATGCTGCGTGACGTGTTAGCCCATGATCGGCTTTTCGCCATCGCTCGACTTAATCCTCTGGGCAAAAAAAAATCCGGCCAAGCAGAACCCCTGCACCACATCGCCTCGGTTGGCATTATTCGCGCCTGCCAGAAAGGAGACAATGACACCTCGAACCTCCTCCTCCAAGGACTATGCCGCGTGGAAGTGAAATCGATTGTCAGAGAGGAGCCCTATCGAGTTATCGCCGTCCAGCCGATCGTCACCACCGCTGGATCTAATCAGGCCGAACTGGAAATCCTTCGCCTAGAAGTTATGCGCCTCATCAATTTACGCCGGCGACTGGGCACGCCAGCCCCAAAGGGCATCACGCAATTCCTTGAGAGCATTGATGATATTGATGCCTTTGCGGACATCGCGGCTTTTAATCTCTGCGAAGATAGCGCCGTCAAACAGCAACTCCTAGAAACGCTCGAGACGCGCCGCCGGCTACAGCTTTTTGCCAATTCACTCAAAGCCGAGATCCAAGCGCAACGCCTGCGCCGCAAACTACAAGGCCCGCTCACAGACGACCAGATCGTGGATAATTAAATCAGCTCCCGAAAATGGGTTGTTTTCTTTGCGCTAACAGGTCCTGACGAGATTCATTTTATCGAAAATACCTCAACCATCCCTCCCATGCCCCTTTACCGCTTGGTCTGTCTTGTCGCATTTTTACTCTATTCAAACCTCCCAGCGGCCGAGCCGACCGGGACAGCGAATTGGGCGGCGGTAAATGAAGAGTCCCTGCGACATTTTTCGGCGCTAGTTCGACTCGATACCTCCGATCCTCCGGGCGGCGAGCGCCTGGCCGTTGAGTACCTCAAGAGCGTGCTCGATGCCGCGGGCATAGAAAACAAAGTTTTCTCCAATGATCCCAATCGGCCCAATCTCGTGGCCCGACTGCGCGGCAACGGTTCCAAGCGCCCGTTGCTCATCATGGGCCACACCGACACGGTCAACGTAGATCCGAAGAAGTGGAAACACCCACCATTCTCAGCCGCCCGCGAGGACGGCTACATTTACGGGCGAGGCACGGTTGATGATAAAGACAACGTGACCGCCTGCTTAATGACCATGCTGCTGCTCAAACGGAACCAAGTGGCGCTGGACCGTGATGTCATTTTCTTGGCCGAGGCCGGCGAGGAAGGATCAACCCAGTTCGGCATCCAATTCATGGTGAAAGAGCACTGGGCGGAAATCGACGCCGAGTTCTGTCTCGCCGAGGGCGCGAGTGTCGTGCGCACCGGCGGCCAGGTGCAGTACGGCGCGGTGCAGACTACAGAAAAAATCCCCCAACGCATTCGGCTCATCGCCCGAGGAGTGGCCGGTCATGGCTCTGTGCCGTTGCGCTCGAACGCGGTCGTCCATCTCGCCCGCGCCATTGTCAGTATTGCCGAGTGGCAAACCCCCATGCGCCTCAACGAAACCACCCGCACCTTCTTCGAGCGACTGGCCACGATTAGTAACGAGGAGGATGCCGCTCGCTACCGCCTGATTCTGAAGGGCGATGAAGCGGGCACCGCGCAAGAACATCTGGCCGTGCATGAGCCCAGATATTATTCGACGCTGCACACTTCAATTTCGCCCAATATCATCGGTGGCGGCTACCGAGTGAACGTCATCCCCTCGGAGACGGAAGCCACGCTGGATGTGCGAGCGCTGCCCGATGAGGAGATGCCACGCTTCCTCGAACAGATGCGGCAGTTAATCAATAATCCCGCCATCACGGTGGAAGTGGCCCCAGGCCACACTCGGCCGGGTGCACCGCCATCCAGCCTGCACACGGATGCCTTCGAGGTGATTGAGGCGATGATCAAACGGCACTACGGAGTCATCACCCTGCCGATCATGAGCACCGGCGCGACGGATATGGCCTACTTGCGCGCCCGCGGTATCCAATCTTTTGGGATTGGTCCCATGATCGACAGCGAGGATGGTCGTAAGGGCTACGGTGCCCACAGCGACCAAGAACGGATTCTCGAGGAGGCGATCTATAAATTCGTCCACTTCAACTACGATGTGGTCATAGCTCTCGCAGGGAAGCAGTGATCGTCGTCGATCCAACATTTTAACCCCGTAAGCTTAAACTGGAGCCGCTTGTCGGATTTGAACCGACGACCTACTCATTACGAATGAGTCGCTCTACCAACTGAGCTAAAGCGGCGAAAACTGGAGCGGCATTCGGCGCATTTGCCTCCAGCGAGGCAAGCATTTTTGTGGCCAACCCACCTCCGTTCCTAGCGGGAAGCGGGGGTCGGCTCCACCCCTCTCCCCTTGGGGACGGCATTACCCTAGCCCCAATGCCGGATAGCCCACAGTGAGAGAACACTCACTGCCAGCCACAGGATGATACCGTGTGCGAAAGGCCGCCACCCCACCGTCTTGAGCAGACTAGGCGATAGG
>CAIVJE010000124.1 GCA_903906135.1 uncultured Verrucomicrobiota bacterium
GCAGGGGTGGAGAATTTTTCATGGATAGTCGGGGTTGGCTAAGGGAGTGGGAAAAACGCGAGGCGCGGGACCGGATTTGTCGCTCAGTCCTTAAATTGAAACGCGAAGAGGTCGGCGTCGTTCAGGACGAAGCGCAGACGCACGGTCTGGCCGGCGAGAGCGCTCACGTCGCGACCCTTCGCCCAGGTCACGCTGCGCTCAATGGTATCACCGAAAATCGGCGGGCAGTCGTCCAGAGTGAAACCCGGCAGCGGCTGGCCGTTGGCGTCTTGGATTTCGACGCGCACGCTGCCCGCAGCGGAAGTCGAGAAGTTGAGGGCGAGACTCTGGCCGCGAAACCGCAGCGGTTTGGTAATCAGTTCCCCTCCGCTCATGGGAGCCTGGGCGGACACAAACCCGTCCAAGCGGAGCGTGTAGCGCCGCAGCGTGCTGCTGTGATCCGTCCAGTAGCTTTCCACCGCATAAAGCGAAAGCTCGTTGGGTGCGCCCTCGAGGTCGGACTTCGTTTCGACCAGATGCCACCCAACATATTGGTTCCCGTAGTTCCAGGTACCAACCCGCTCGATCCCCGGGGGAAGAAAAGCCTCCTGCCAACGCTTGAAGCTCACGCCGTCACGACTGGCCATGAGCACGGTTTCAGTCAGGGCCGCTCCGTAGCGCTCGCTCGCGGAGGCGCGCATCTCGCGATGCTCCAACTCAGGCAGGGCCCGCATCGATGGTGACCACTGTTTCATTTTTTCCGGCGCCGCCTTGCCGCGTGAGTCGTCCATGGTCCCCTTCAACTCGCGCTCCACGTAACGCGCCGGAAAGCCGATGAGCAGGTGTGGCGCGCGGTGGTAGGGTTTGACCTGGTTGGTGTAGAGGTGGGTCGGTGGCGCGTCGGGATACTGCAGGTCGGCATAATTCTCCCAGTGCAGAAAATCCTTGGATGTAGCCGTGCGGATCGCGCGAACTCCCACATAAGGATCGGTCGACGTACCGCGGTCGAAGTAACGCCAGTAGGCACGATACAGGCCCAGACTTGCGTCCCAAAATGCGAGATTCTGCGAATCAAAGGCCCCGTCGGTGATCACCGGCGCATCACTCATTGGTGACCAGTGCAGGCCATCGGGAGACTTGAACGCGAGCAACCCGCGTGGACCGCGGGAACGAAAAATGGCCTTGTACCGGGCGTCAGGAGCCGCCTCAGGATTGTCATCCTTGAAGATCGCGGGATGTCCCGCGTCGACGTCAACTTTGCCGATGACGCCGCTCACCATCACGATATTGTTGGCCTTGGAGCCATTAAATTCGTGAATGCCAAGCGCCGGCTTGCGCCAGTGAATGCCATCATCGCTTTCCGCGTAGGCGCAAAACAGGGGATGTACTTCCTGATTTTTTTTGGAATCGGCCTCGTGGAGCGGGCTGATCTCATACGACTTATAGTACATCCGGTATTTGTCCCCATCTTGGAACACGCTATGGTACCCGCTCCCGCTGCCCTCCCAAAGGGCATCGTGCACCAGGCTGATCTCGCGCGGCACCGGACGGTGCAAGCGCAGCTCAGCTTTACCCTTGAGCTGATCGATGAGCGCGCTGTCGACGAACAATTCGCGCCGCGAGCCGATGTCGATAGATTCCAAAGCTGCGGCACCGACAGACGTGAGGACGGCTCCCGCAAGGACGAACAAACTTAGGGGGAAAAGCATATAACTAGTGTTGGTTTTCATAAAAGTGGCAGGACGGCGGGACGGGTCATTGATCTGGCACCTCGGTGCGCTGCGCCCATTGCGACCAGATGGTCGCTAGCGCGGCGACACGGTCGGGGTGGCGCGCGGCTACATCGTGCGTCTCGGAGCGATCAACCGAAAGGTCGTAGAGTTCCCACCGCCGGTCGCTGGCCCCCCAGACCAGCTTCCAGCGCCCATCCCGCACGGCGCGGTTGCCGAAAAGCTCCCAGCAGAGCGGGACCGGCCGCGCCCCCGCGGCCCGGCCCAGCAGCGCCGGCAGCAGGCTCCGTCCTTCCAGCGGCAGCAGCGCCGGGCTGCCCCCAGATGCGGGATAGACCTGGCCGGCCAGCTCCAGCAGCGTAGGCATGAAATCCACGAGGTGCCATTGCTCCGCGTTCACTGCGCCGGCCCGCACCACCCGCGGCCAGCGCACGATCATCGGCGTGCTGATCCCTCCCTCGTAAGTCCAAGTCTTGTGGCGGCGGAACGGCGAGTTTTGCGCCCAGCCCCAGCCGGGACCGACAAATTCATAACCCCGGCGGTCACCAATGGGAATATCCCGGTTGAAAGCGATGTAGTCTTGGAGCTGCGCAGCGTCCGGCAGGCTCGCGCAGCCGCCGTTGTCCGACAGGAAAACGACCACCGTGTCCTCAGCCTGGCCGGTTTCCGCTAGGGCCGCGAGCACCCGCCCGACGCCTTGGTCAAGCCGATCGACCATCGCGGCATAGACTTCCATCCGCTCCTCCTCGCGCCGGCGCTCGCCGGCGGTCAGCTGCTCCCAAGGCGTCACCTCGTAATCATAGCGGAAGGAACCGGTCTTGTGATCGGGCGACGAAAGCCCGGTCACCGCCGGATCGACCAGACCGCGATCGACCTGCCGTTGGAACCGTTCGCGGCGGAGCTGCTCATAGCCTCCGTGGTATTTGCCCCGGTAGCGGGCAATATCCTCCGCCGGCGCCTGCAGCGGGTAATGGGGCGCGGTATAGCAGAGATTGATGAAAAAGGGCTGCCCGGCCCCGGCCGCCTGGCGGATGCGCGCAATCGCGTGATCCGAAAAGGCATCTGTGGTGTAATACCCCGCGGGAAATTCCGTCACCGGGCCAGCATTGTCCGCGAATTGCCGGTGCTTGCCGTCCAGAAACGCGGGATCGGGATCGGCGGGGTTAAAATAATTCGAGGCGCCATCGAGCAACCCGTAGAAATAATCAAACCCGCGGTCGACCGGCCGTAGGGGGGCGACGCTGCCGAGGTGCCACTTGCCGATCAGGCTGGTCTGGTAGCCCGCCGCCCGCATCGCCTCGCCCAGCGTGAGCATGTCGGGTCGCAGGAGTCCCGCCGGACCCTGCCGCGGCGAGACGCCGGTAAGCAATGACGCCCGCGAATGAATGCAGACCGCATTATTGTAGGCCTGCGTGAAGCGCATGCCGTCGGCCGCCAGACGGTCGAGGTTCGGCGTGCGGATCTCGCTGCCGTAGCAGCCAAGGTCGGAAAACCCGAGGTCATCGGCTAGGATGACCAGCACATTCGGCCGGCGGACGGGAGCTGCGTCCGTAGCTCCGGCAGACCCGACCAGCACGAGGGCCAGCGAGACGATTAGCGCCGAACGGCTGAATCCGTTTTTCATGGTGCGTCTCGTGTCTGGCAATGATCGGCTAGGACCCGCGCCGATTTTGCTCATTGGGCCGCGCAAGGTTCATGGGCGGCGCGGCTTACTCCTTGAACTGGTAGGCATACACATCGGCATCTTGGAGCACGATGCGCAGCCGGACGGCCTGCCCGGCCAGCGCGCCGACGTCGGTGCCCGAGCGCCAGGAAACGGGGCGCTCGACGCTGTCGCCGAAAAGTGGTGGGCAGTCCTCGAGCGAGAAACCCAGCAGGGGCCGGCCGGCCTCATCCTGGAGCTCCACGCGGACACTGCCCGCGGCCGAGGTAGAAAAATTGAGCCGCAGCTGGCGGCCGGTGAAGCGCACCGGCTTGGTCACCAATTCCCCGCCGCTCATTGGCGCCTGCACGGAAACAAAACCGTCAAGGCGCAGCGTGTAGCGCCGCACCGTGCTGCCGCTCGCCCCGCTCCAGTAGTGTTCATCGGCGTAGATGGACAATTCATTGGGCGCGCCCTCCAGAGCGGACTTGGTCTCCACCACCTGCCAGGCGACGCACAGCTGCCCGTAAGTCCAGGTGCCGTCGCGTTCGATGCCCGGCCGCAGCAGGGCCTCGTTCCACCGCTTGAAGGTCACCCCGTCGCGACTGGCCATGAACAGCGCGTCGGTAACGGCCGTGCCCAGGCGCTCGGTGATGCCGGCCCGCCACTCGCGATGCGCGAGGTTCGGCAAGGCCCGCATAGAGTCGGACCAACCGCGGTCGGTGTAGCGCATCGGGAACCCGATGAACAAGTGCGGTGCGCGGTGGTAGGGTTTGACCTGGTTGGTATAAAGCTGCTCGAAGGGTGAATCGACGAACTTCAGGTTCGCTTGGTTTTCCCAGTGGATGAAGTCCTTTGAGGTCGCGGTGCGGATTGAGCGCAGCCCGACGGGATTGCGCTCATCATGGCGGTATTCGCCGTTCTTCGCAAAATAGCGCCAGTAGGCGCGGTATTCGCCGCGCTCTGTGTCCCAAAACGCGAGGTTCTGCGAATCGAAGGCGCCGTCGGTGATGACGGGTGCATGAGCCAGCGGGGCCCAATGGATGCCGTCCGGCGACTTGAAGGCCAGCAGCCCTTTCGGTTTGTCCGAGCGGAAGAACGCCTTGTAGCGCGCGTCGGCCGCCGCCGCCGGGTTCTCATCCTTGAACACTGCCGGGTGGCCGGCGTCCACTTCCAGGCCGCCCAGCGGGCCGCTGGCCATGACGATGTTGTTGGCCTTGGAGCCATTGAAGGCAAAGAGCCCCAGCTCCGGCTTGCGCCAATGGATGCCATCATCGCTTTCGGCGTAACAGCACAGCAGCGGATTCTTGTCGGTGTTAGGCACGCCGGGGCCGGGTGTGCGTTGCCAGGCCTTGTAATACATGCGGTAGAGGTTCCCGTCTTGGAACAGGCTGTGATAGCCGCTCCCCGCGCCTTCCCAAGGTGCATCGTGCACGATGACTACCTCGCGCGGCACCGGCGGGTGCAGGCGCAGCTCGGCCTTCCCGTGCAGGCGCTCGATCAGCGCGTCGTCGACGAAAAGCTCGCGGCGCGAGCCGATGGTTGTGGCGCCAGCTGGCGCAGTGGCGGCGTACAGGGACAAACCAAGCGACAGGAAAATCGCAGCAAAGATCGCGTAAGAGGGAGCGATATGACGGCCAGAAGGAAGCGTGGACATGGTGTTTAAGGAGGACAACTCATTGCACTCAAAACCCAGACCGGTCTGCGAAAGTCCGACTGGAAGCGGGGAAGCAAACAGCCGATGCCACTAGCGGCAGCGACGACAGGTGAAAACAGATGAAAGGATTCGGGCGGCGCTGGCGCAGCGATAGTTCTGCCCCAGCGCCGCCGAAACCTACCTGACTACCACTTATATTTGACGGTCAACTTGGACCGGAAGGTATCGGAACCCTGAATCAGACCGGTGGCTGCCACCTGAATGATGTAGCGCTCGTTGGTCAGATTGTTGAGGTTCAGCTGCAAATCCCAGCGGTTGTTGAGCGCGTAACCGATGAAGGCATCCGCCAGCGGTGGGTGCTCGAGCATCGTGGCGCCGTAGCGCTTGTCATGCTCGACCTCCACGCCAGCACCGAAGCGCAGGCCCTTGAGGGAACCGGTGGTCGCGGTGTACTTGCCGAAGATGCTGAACTTTTGGGGCACAAACGCGTTGGTCTGACGGACATAGGCCTTCCCCGCGTCATCCGCGATGGCGGAATCACCGTAGAAGTAGGTGAGGATCAAGTCAGTCCGACCACCGCTCGTCTTGAGCTGCGCGCCGATATCCGTCTCCCATCCCTTGGCCGAGTCCTTGGCGGACTGGATCAGGCCCTGGCCGCCCGAGGGAAGAACACCGAAGGTGCGGATGTTGGTCTGCTCCATTTTGAAGTAGGCCGCGCTGCCGTAGAAGCTGAGGCGGTCGGAATATTTGTGCTCAAATTTGACACCTGCCTCCTTGAGCTTGCCCTCTGCGTCCTTGAAGGCCTCACCCAGTTGGTCACCTTGGATCACGAGGTCGGTGCGACCCGGTGCCGCTGGGAACACGTTCTGGGCGTCAGTGTAATAAAGCGACACCGTTGGCAACAGTTTGAAGACGATGCCATATTTGTGGGTGCGGAAGCTCTGGTCAGGACGGTTTGTTAGCGTGTTGGTGACTAGATTCTCATTGGTGCCGCCTGGCTTAAACCAGCGCAAGCCACCCACGACGATCACGCGGTCCTTCCAGAAGGAAACGTTTTCCTGGAAATAATAGGAAGCCTGGGTGATCTTTGTCTTGGTCCGCGTCGCCGGCGTGCCGATCGTGCTCGAACGGGGAGTGATGAAGTAGGCATTATCGTTGGGGAACTGCGCAAACCACGCCGAGTCGTCTGGGGAAACGCCCGTGCGAGTGTCGATCGATGGCATAAAGGTGATCGACTGGTTCTCCCAAGACTTGGTGGTGGCTCCGTCGACTCCTAGTGTGGAGTCGATCGTGGCCAACTTGAGCTCCAGCTTGTGGAGAAGATCAACCTGCAACGAATGCGTGGTGCTGCCATTGTTATTGCGGATGTCCTGACGATTCAGAGTGTAATTATCGGCCGCCACGGTGATGCCGCGATTGTTTTCGCGCCGGTCGTCGCTGTTGCCGTAGTAGTAAGCCGCGCGCAGATCGGCCGTATCCGTGAGCTTGCTCAGGAATGTTGCATCGATCGCCGTGCTCTTCAGCGGCCAGAAAGCATCTTTCTGGCGGCCGGGTGAGTAGCTCTGAGTGGAGTATTTGTTGAACTTAGCGTCCCGGAGGTTGGTCGTCAGGTTGACCGGAACCGAGATGTCTAGGAAATCTTCCAGATAGAGATAATCATTGTTAATGAAGTAGTAGGCATTGACGAGCAGGCTGCTCTGCTTGCCAAAATACATCGCTAAGGCGCCGCCGTAGAATTTTTGGTCCTCTGACTCGATCGACTTGCCGTGCGGCGCGTCGGAATTAAGCGCACCCAGTGTCACGCGATAGTCCAAGCTGAAGTCATTCGATTTTTTGACCGGGCCAGAGACGTTGACGACACCGCGGGACGCTCCCGCATCAGTGACAGAAAACTGCACTTCCCCCTTGGGCGTCGCGGTGGGTCTCCGGGCAACGTAATTGATGCTTCCACCAATGCCGCCGTTGGAGCCGTTAAGCATGGCCGCTGGGCCCTTGAGGACCTCGACGCGCTCAATGTCAAACAGTGGGGTGCTCTTGTTGGTGACAGTCACCACGCCGTTGCGGAGCGGCGAACCGGCCCGGAATCCACGGATGTTCACGTCATCGTTGAACGACTGATTCTGAGTGACTCCGCTAACACTGTAGCGCAGAGCGTCGTGCACCGAGATCGCGGCAAAGTCATTAAGTTGCTCGAGATTGATGAGCCCGACGCTCACCGGCAGGTTAATTAGGTCCTGCACTGAACGGCTACCCACTAGGGTGCGTTGCGAGCGGTAACCCTGACCATCGTCACCGGATACGACGAACGGGGACAATTCCAACACGGGTTCTTTGGCCGGATTGGCGATTGCTGGGCCAGTAACCGCTGAGGTTTGGGCCGGAAGACGTAACACTAACATGAGCGTGGTCGAGCACACTCCGAGCAGTAATTTTCTATTCATAGTTTATGGGTGTTTAGGTTGGTCACAAATGGACCAAGGTTATTAGGCGACGCGAAGGCTGGTTCAACTATTTGACCAGCCACAAATAGGATGTAATGGTAACATCTGCTGACCGGATACTGCCGGTACGGTTCCCACTGCTAACATTATTTGATCGGAGGCCCCGGCGCTTACCTCATCGCGCCGGCGCCTGTTCCAGCCACCCCGGAGCCTCCACGCCTTATGTGCGCTTCACTCAACAAATAAAGTGCACCTTGGCAAAAATGAACGAACCCTCAAAGTAAGTTCGGCCGCCAAACCGGTACCGCGGTGGTGCGATTACCCGCCTTCGTTTCGCCGGAAACAAAAACCCAGGCTCCATTCATCGGTACCGGGGGCGTGCAGACCACCGGCTCCGGCCAGCGCTCGGGCCAGAGGCACCACTCGTGCCGGGCCACATCAAAATAAATAATATCTTCCGGCACCCGTTTGTCGCGGGGAGCTTTGCCGACTTGGCGACCATCCACCCCGCCAAAAATAAATACCCGCGCGGGCGTCGTGGTTACTGGGGCCGGCGAAGGCGCGGCGAGCACCGACCACGGTAGATCGGGTAATTTTTCCCAGCCGCTGCTGGGCCGGTAACGATAGGCGTCATTGAGATAAACCGTCTGCGGTTGACCATCAGCCCCGACCTTAAGCTCTAAGCCACTGATCAAATAAATCGCCCCATCCAAAGCCGCCATCACCCCGAGAGCCCGCGCGGGACCGGGCCAAGTGGGTAAACGCTGCCAGCCCGCAGATAAATTTTCGAGATCCAGGCAGAAAAAACCTTTCCCGCTGATCCGTGGCGGACCGGGCTCATAGCCCCCGGCCAGATAAACCTTTCCCGCCAATACAGCCGCTACCGGGCTCGCCACCGCCACCGGCAAAGCGGGCGCCGCGGTGACGACCACTTGCTTGCCATCCCATTGAAATAATAACGCATCATTAAAGACACCCGTGGCATTCTCCCCACCAAGGGCCAGCACGCCGTTCGGAATGGAGACGACTGCGGCATAAGCCCGCGGGGTGGCCAAGCGCCCCGCCGATCGCCACGTCGAATCATTGGGCAATAAGGCAAAAATCTCATCGTAGGTTCGCTTTACCCCATTTTCCCACGGTGGCTGATCAGGAAAATTTGCTCCACCAGCTGCGATCAAGACGCCGTGGTGCACGCCCGCCATCACCGCGGCCACGCCGGGCTTCAAAGGATAGTCCGGCAACTGGTGCCACGCGGTACTTTCCGCTCGTTCGCCTGCGAGATAATAGTGCAAGACACGGCAGTTAATTTCACCGCCATTCTCCTTCACCAAATAAGCCGCCAATAAATTATCGCCGCTGATTCCCAGCGCCGCGGCCAGCACTTCCGTGTCAGGCGGATCGTCCGAAAAAGCGAGATCGACCCACCCTTCAGCTTGAGACCGACTCACGATCAGACCGGCGCCAGGAAATTCAGGCCTGATCCCAATAACGCGGCGCCCCGTCCGCACGGCCACCCGTCCCCGAGGATGCGCCACTGAAGCGAAGCCCCCTACCGGCAAATTAATTTCCGCTGAGAGTGCCCCAGGCGTCGTCACCGAAACAGGCGCCACCTTTGACCAAATTTCGCCAGTGATTGCGGCGGTCGATGCGACCACTTGCCCCGCGGGCGTCGCCCACGTAACGCGCCAGCGATTTCCGCCGGACTCGAGGCTGACGGTCAGCGCTCGCGCATCAGCTGCCGCGAGGCCAAGGGAACGAGCCGGAAGTGAAAGTAATGATGGGGTCATAGATAATGCGGCCAAAGATTAACGAGCAACCGAGTCATCACATGGTGAAGATCACCCTCTAGCCCAAAGCAGTTCCGCTGGTAATATATTATACCGGGGAGACTCCTCGAGGGTTGCGGTGATGGCTCCGCTTAGCTCCGCGCCGAATGGTAGCCAGCGCGCAACTGGTCACTTGATTTCACCAAGCCGGACTTGGGTTAGGAGATTGCTCCGTGCGTATCCGCCGACTCGTGTGCTGCTCGTCGATTTCTGATTCAACCTCCCGCGTACCCTCTCCTCCCCTCATCAAAAAATGAAAGCTGCTCAAATTCTTAAGGCGAAAATTAATGGACCCGGTGTGACCACTGGCGTGATCATCACTTATCACCTCTGGCCGGGCTTGATGGAGTTATTGATTCGCAGCGGAATCGATTATGCCATCATCGACCTCGAACATCTGACGCACAACGCCGAGCTGGTGGCAGATTGTTGTGCCATCGCGCGGCGCGCGGATTTTCCCGTCCTCATTCGCCCTCCGGAAACGGAGTTCACGCCGATGCGACTCGCGCTCGACCTCGGGCCTTGTGGCTTACTGCTGCCCTATGTCTCGTCTGTCGCGACGATGGATATGATTCAACAAGCGGTGTACATGGCACCCCGCGGTCGGCGCCGACCCGGTGGGCACGGCAATTTCTGGGTCAGCGGTTATCACTACGAGAATTTCCAATCAGAAGTGGAAGCGGACCTCATCATTTTACCGCAGATCGAAAACCAAGCTGGGCTGGCTTGTGCCGCCGCGCTGGCGGCCCACCCGCTCACCACCGCCTTAGCCATCGGTCCCTATGATCTCTCGGCTTCACTTGGTTGCTGCTGGCAACCCGATGCCCCCGTATTACTCCGCGCCCTTGATACGATCCGCCAGGCCGGCGAAGCCGTCGGCAAAAAAACTTGGATTATCGGGAACCCCGACACCCTCGTACCACGCGGCTTCAGCTTTATGGGACTGGCCGAACCGACCATGCTCATGGAAGGAGCCCTGCGTGACTTGAATCAGCGCGTTAAAAAAATCACGCCAATTTCGACCGTAGCGCCGCTCCTCCCCTAAGTCGACCGAACCACCGCTGATTGACGCCCAACTCGGCCGATTAGGAAATTCTGACTTAACTCCCTGACTCCACGAAAATGCCTAATTCGTTGAGCTACGTCGAAGTCGACCGCGTGCAGATCGACTTCGTTCCTCAGGCCTCTCGTGCATAAAAATCCCGCCCCGCTATGTCAGTCTCGCCCGACTCACTAACCAGGATCTGCTCGCAGTTTATTCTGGCATGGGAAATGCCGACCCCAGCATTGTCGTCGGCCAAGACCACGGTGGTGCCGGCGAGGCCGGAGAACTGAAGCAATGAGCGACGGGACAGGGGCGGACTTTTTTCAGAATCATGCGATCGATGGTTGGCCCCGGGCAGGTTCAGTCGGATGCAACAGTGATGCACCGGGAGGGCAACCCACCCCAGCTGGGAACAGGCGTTGATTACCCTCCTCATCGCGCAACTTTGGGCGGCGAGCCCTAGTTTGTCCGCCGCCGGAACTGGTCACTTGATGTTGCCTGTGCCACCGGATTGATCGGCCTGCGCCGCACAGAGATGAAACTCTCTCCCCCGGCGAGCCCGACCCCCTCATGCATGCATCGTATACCAAGCAGACAGGCTGGCCCAAGCTGCCCGATGGGTTTGCCTTCCGCATGGTGAGCAATATCGCCGAAGATTCTCTCGGGCGCCTTTACTTCGTCCACCGCGGCGCCCGCCCGCTGGTGCGGTTCGACCGAGACGGCAATTTTCTCGAATCTCTCGGTGAGACGGACCTGCCCCAGTCGGTCAATTACGACCTGGGCAAAAACCCGCCGCAACCGATCGGCCGGGAATACTGGCTGCACGGCCTGCACGTCGATCCATGGAACAACATCTGGGTTACCGACCTCGGCCGCCACCTCGTGCTCAAGTTCGACCCGCACGGCCGGCTGCTCATGACTCTGGGGCAATCCGGGCAGCCGGGTGAGGCACTGGACCGCTTCAACCAGCCGACCGCCGTCGTCGTCGACCGCTCCGGCCACATTTACGTCGCCGACGGCTACGGCAACTCGCGCATCGTGAAATACTCCGCGGACGGGCGGCCTCAGCTGGCCTGGGGCCGCAGGGGCTCCGCCCCCGGCGAATTCCAGACCCCGCACGGGCTCTCCATCGATGCCGACGATAACATCTATGTATCAGAACGCATGAACCACCGCGTGCAGATCTTTTCTCCCGACGGCCGCGCCCTCGCCCTCTGGCCGGATCTCTGCCGGGCCGACGCCATCGAGGTGAAGGGCGAGCACGTTTACGTCGGCACCGGCTACGGCGACAACGCCATCTACCGTTTCACCCGCGACGGCCGGAACCGCGAGACTGTCGGCCGCGGACGGGATGCCTTTGGTTATCCGCACGGCATCCATGTCGACGCCGCCGGCAGCATCCATGTCGCCGATCCCGTCGCGGAGAACGCCGCTGCGCGGCCGGCAAAATACCTCGCGGCCTGACGGTGCAGCAGAGCCCACCGTTCATTTAATCTGCCGACCAATTTTATTAATCACCCTGGGTGCAGTCACCTAATGAGCCCCCATCCCTACCCTTGAAATCAAAAGCCACCAGTTGCTCAGCAGAAATGCGCGCCCGTCTAACGGGGCCGTTGCCCTCGATTAAAACCCCTTTCCACCGCGATGGTCGGATTGATTTCGACGGGCTTAGAAATCTCATCGATTTCAATTTGGCGGCGGGCGCCAAAGCGCTGATGTTAACGGCGGGCGACAGCCATTATGTTGCCCTCACGGAACAAGAAATTGTCGAGGTCACTCGAACCACCATCGAGCATACCGCCGGTCGGGCGCTCATCATAGCCGCTGATCGTTATTATCATACCACGCAAGCGATCGCCTTCGCCAAGTTTGCGCGAGACGCTGGGGCTGATCTGCTCATGGTCATGCCGCCGGACTGGGGCGGTTCCTGTACGCCCCAATCATTAACCGCCCACTACC
>CAIVJE010000125.1 GCA_903906135.1 uncultured Verrucomicrobiota bacterium
ATTTTTTACGTTCAAAATATGGCGTAGCTAATACTTATCAGCGCGGAGATCTGAATGCGCTCGATTACGACCGGCTTACCCGTTTCGCCGCCACGCATCAGTATTTTGCTGATTGGATTGCGTTTCGGCGTTCGCCCCGCGGACACCTGTTGCGCCAGTGGTCGAGGCCCAGCGAAGGATTTTTTCAATGCCTCGCTCAGCTCGACGGGCCCGCCATGGTGGCGGTTTATAATGCAGATGGGAGTCAAGGACCACAGCGGATGCTGTTGGCGCTCAATCCACACATGGAAGCGGCAACGATTAAGCTGGGTAAATTTGCTGACTGGGGTTGGCGGCAGATTGCTGACCGTGAAAGCTTTTATGCAAAAGGGCATAGTCCGTTGCTGTCGATTTCAGTCGACCTATGTATACCGGCGCTGGGTTGTGGTCTGTGGATAACCGAACGGTAAGCGGGGCGGAGAATCGTTGATTTTTTTATCAGCAAAATGGTTTTTAATATGGCACGTATCTCGCTTGCCAAGCTAGACGCCCTGCTTTTCATGGCGGCATCTACCGATATTTCTATCGGTTAGACCAAACGTTCCCAACTCATCACCCACATGGCAGTTAAAGTAGCAATCAATGGCTTTGGTCGTATCGGCCGCCTCGTTTTCCGCGCGCTCGTTGAGCAGAATCTCCTCGGCACGACTCTCGATGTCGTCGCGGTGGGTGATATTGTTCCTGCCGATAATTTGGCCTATTTGCTAAAGTATGATTCTACCCAAGGTCGCTTTAAGGGGACGGTCTCCTCCAAGAAATCTTCGCCTGATAAAGCAGAGGACGATGTCTTGGTCGTTAACGGCAAAGATATTTTAGTCGTCTCGGCCAAGTCGCCGGCGGAACTTCCTTGGGGCAAATTGGGCGTCCAACTCGTCATTGAGTCGACCGGTTTATTTACCGAAGCCGAGAAGGCGAGGGGCCACATCACTGCTGGCGCCAAGAAGGTCATTATTTCGGCCCCGGCGAAGGGCGAAGATATCACTATCGTATTGGGCGTAAATGACCATCAGCTGGATGTCAGCAAGCACAGCATTATTTCCAACGCTTCATGCACGACGAACTGCCTCGCGCCGATCGTCCATGTTCTCCTCAAGGAAGGTTTTGGTATCGAGGAAGGTCTGATGACCACGATCCATTCCTATACCGCTACGCAGAAAACGGTGGATGGTCCTTCCAAGAAAGATTGGAAGGGTGGCCGCACCGCCGCGCAGAACATTATTCCCGCCAGCACGGGTGCGGCGAAGGCCACGGCGCTCGTTTGCCCAGAAGTTAAGGGCAAGCTCACCGGCATGTCTTTCCGAGTGCCCACCGCAACCGTCTCCGCCGTCGATTTGACCCTGAGAACAGTTAAAGAAACCTCTTACGCCGAAATCTGCGCAGCCATGAAACGCGCCAGCGAGACCTACTTAAAAGGCATTCTTGAATACACGAGCGACCAAGTGGTTTCGTCCGACTTTATTCATTGCAAGTCCTCGTCGATCTTTGATGCCAGCTCGGGCATCGAGCTAAACAGCAAGTTCTTCAAGCTCGTGAGCTGGTATGATAACGAGTGGGGCTACTCCAACCGGGTGGTTGAGCTAGCCCAGAAAATCGCAACCAAGCTCTGAGTCCCTCCGCGCGGCCTCCCGAAGCAAGTATTTCGAGCGAGTAGCGAGCAATGATCGGCTCCTACTCGCTTTTTTGTGATGCCTCTTTGCCGGTGATTCATTCCTTATTTCTCTGTCCTCATGTCGAAATTTAAATCTATCCGTGATCTCACTTTGACTGGTCGACGCGTGCTGCTGCGCGTCGATTTTAATGTTCCTCAGGACAAGATCACCGGCGTGATTACCAATAATCAGCGCATCGTC
>CAIVJE010000126.1 GCA_903906135.1 uncultured Verrucomicrobiota bacterium
CACCACGTCGATGCCGGTTGCGCCGATCAGCGCGCCATTTTGAAAAATCCCACTCACGGGATCACCCAGCTGTGAGCAGGCCAATGAATCGAGCCCCAGATTTTTGGGTATTTTCCAGCCCTGAGCCCGCAGGTAGGGTTGAATTTCTTGAATCGCCGGAGAAATCAAAACATCGGGTTTTTCGCGACGCAACCAAGCAGCTAGCGGAGCTAGATCGGTCCAAGACTTGAGCAATAGCGGCGGAACCGAGGCGAGCCCATCAAGCAAGCTACTGGCCGCGAGCACGCCGCCATTCCAACGCCCTTGAAAACGAACGGCATGCGTATCGAGCATCACCAAGCCTGGTCGCCGATAGCCTAATTGCCAACACTCACGCATCGTTTGGAGGCTGGAAAAAAAATGATCATTGCAAACCGTGGCCACCGTTAAAGTTGGCAAGGGGACACCCAAACGCACCGCCGCGAAATTCGCCCACTTCAAATCGGGCGTCGGAGCCCCTACTTTCAGCGGCCCGAGTAATAAACCATGAATACCGCGCGCCTGCAGGACGTTGCTCAGCCGTTCAGCTGTCATGCCGTTTGCATGCAGCCAAAATTCTTCGGCGCGGTAACCACGGTCCGATGCCCGTTCGATGGCGCCAGCCCGCATTTGACGCACCGTTTCTGCGGCCGAATCTTTCCAAGCCGTAGCGCTTTCCAAACCATTAATGAGCGCGATAATTGGTTTATCTTGTTGCTCGCGGCCTTGTCGACGCACGCGCATCAAAGCGGCTATATAGGGATTAGGCCGGTAACCGAGCTTGTCAGCGACCGCTCGGATGCGTTCGCGAGTGGCCACGGGAATGCGGGGATTATTGGCCAAACACATCGAGACCGTGGCCTGGGTGACCCCAGCCTGCGCCGCCACTGTCTTCATGGTAACAAAGTCGCTCATCGAACGGTTAAGCATATAAATAAGGCTGCGCTTTCTTTTGCAAGGCGATCATCATTTATCTGCATTGTTCGCTCTACCCCCGCTACGTGTACGTAGGACCTATAGGGCAAGCCGTAGACTTTTAAATTTAGCCAATAATTTTTGAGAACCCAACACTACACCATGATATCCCAGCTATTCCGCTCAAACCTTCGACTCGCCGCCCTGGGGCTGCTGGTCTCGACCAGTTCGTTTGCCCAGACCGCCGCAACACCGCCCGACAGTGAAACAATTACCCTTTCGCCGTTCACCGTTACCACAAATCCTGATCGTGGTTATAACGTCTCCGAGTCCATGACCGGCAGCCGCGTTAAAACCCAGATCATCGATCTGCCGTACACGGTCAATGTCATGACCAGCGAGTTCCTGGAAGACTTTGGCCTCTTCGAGTTGGCCGATAACGTCACGCACATCAGCGGTTTCACCGGCTTGGATGTCGGCGGCAATTTTGTGCTCCGCGGTTTTATTTCCACGAACCAACTGCGCGACGGTTTTTTCCGTCTTGGTCGCTACGGCTCGAGCAATGTTGATCGTATCGAGATCATCAAGGGCTCGAGCGCGGCCATCTACGGTCGCTCCGCCCCCGGCGGCATGATGAATATGATTTCCAAGCAGCCAAAAGCAAATGCGAGCCAACTATTCACCTACAACTACGGTGACTACGGCACGAAGCGCATGACCCTAGAGGCCACGGGCCCGTTGCTGCAAAGCGTGCTGGGCAAGACGAATTACCTGCTGACGGCCAGCGATTATCAACGCGACTTCGACATGGAGTACGCCTTGATGCGCAACAAAGAGTACCTGCTCGCCGTTGATCATGTATTTAATGACGGCTCTAAGCTCAGCGTCTCCGTCGAGGATTTTACCCAGATCCGCAATTCGCCACCGGCGCCCGCCCCCGTTGTCGTTGACCAAAAAGGAACGGTCGACACCGCCGATGATCGTGCGATCGGTTACGCCCTCAATCTCGGCCGTTACAGTGCCTACGGCCCGAATAGCCGACTCAATCGCGGCAATACCTCGTTCTCGGGAACTTATGATAAGAGAATTAATTCAATCTTAAGCGCCCGCGTTTCTGCCAACCGCTACATGGCTCGCCGTGATGACTACAATTCCAACCAAGGTTGGAGCGCGATCAACATCAACAGGTCCACCGGGCTGGCGCCAACCTCCCAACGCGGCAGCAATACCTCCGTCCCGCAATGGGGCCGAATCACTGAGGATGGCGGCGCCTTCCAAGCTGACCTGCTTGCCCATTATTGGACGAATAACAAGGCCATGGAACACCGCACGCTGCTAACCTTCGACTACAATGATTACCACCGCTGGGATCCGACTATTGGATATGCGGCGGCTACTAATCCCGACATCGTCGCTTGGAATGCTTTCCGGACGGTCACTTTGAATTCTGACTACAGTCCCGTAGGTCCGTTGGCGTACTTCACCAAGGAGCACGACCCCATCAATGGACAAGTCCCGTCCCGTAAAATGAAACGCCGCACCACGGTAACCGGTGGTCTCCTGCGCCAACAAACCTCCCTCCTAGACGGAAAACTGCTCGCCTATGCTGGCGCACGATTTGACTCCGTGCATTTCCGCCATCGTGACTACCTCACAGCCGCATCTTCATTCACGTCCTTCATCCCTAGCTATGTAGCCGGCGATCTCATCGACAAGACCGTTACCGCGATGAAACCTAACGTCGGAGTGAACTATAAGATTAAGGAAAACTTCCGCATCTTCGCTAACTACAGTGAGAGTTACTTCATCGCCCAAGGTGATAACCCAGTCGATGTCGCCGCGCCTTCCTACAAAGCGGAAACAGCGGATGGCTGGGATTACGGCTTCAAGGGCTCCATCCTCAACAACCGTATCAACTATACGGTCAGCGGGTTTTTGATTAACCGACAAAATGTTACCGTCGCAGATATCGATCCTATCACCGGCCTCTCTTTCAATCGGCGCGATGGTGATCAACGCGTGAAGGGTTATGAACTCGATGTGAACTGGAACCTCAGCCAAGAATTTTCCTTCTTGGGCAGCTACGGTGATGTGAACTCGACCTACACCGATTTCGGTACTTTCAACCCTCAAGCGATTGGCCGCAAGGTGCAGTATGTTTCCCCTTACAACGGCAGCTTGAGCCTCAAGTATACGCCTAGCAGCGGTGCCCTCAAAGGTCTGTCGGCTAACATCGGCGTAACCTTTGTGGGCGAGACTCCAACGGAAGACCCGATCGCTGGTGATACTCACCTCAGCACGACTTCTACCGTGATCTCGCGCTCGACTGAGCAATGGAAACTTACCGCACCCGCCTACTCCATCTGGAGTGTCGGCCTCCGTTATAAACTACCGAGCAAGTCCTCCGTCTCGCACACCATTGCGCTTAACATCAATAATCTAGCCGACGAAGTTTACTTCAAGCCTGGCTCAGGTGGCGCTAATCGTATTCTTGCGGGGGATGAACGCTCGTTCTTCATTACCTACACGATCAATCACAAAGGCAGCCAGTTCTGACACCGGCGACGTGCTTGCGCCGATCATTTAGCTCGGTAAGGTAAATGAACACTGGCCCGATCCCCAAGCTGGGATCGGGCTTTTTTTAACCCACCCAGCCGTCACCTCTTCCCGCGTTTATGACCACTCACGCCCGACCGCATTGCTGGTTTTATCTGCTTCTAATCGGCGGCTGGTTTTTAACCTCGCTGCTCTGGGCGTCGGCCAACGAGTCCTCCTCGGATATTTTATTCACCGACAATTTTACGCATTCCCTCGAACAATGGTCCGTCGAACAGATGCCCGGGGGGCGTACCGCCGTTCAACAGGGCTCCTTGGTTATCGAAGACGTCGGCGGCGCGACCGTGTGGTTCCGCTCGCGTCTGGTGGCACCCCTCGAAATTAGCTATGAGGTCGAAGTGGTTGTCCGCGGCGGAGCGCATGATCGATTGTCAGATCTAAATTGTTTCTGGATGGCGCAAGACCCGACTCAATCCGCCGACGGCCTGCCCGCGGGGCGTTCAGGCCGTTTTAAGGATTACGATAATCTATTACCCTATTACGTCGGCTACGGCGGGAAC
>CAIVJE010000127.1 GCA_903906135.1 uncultured Verrucomicrobiota bacterium
ACATTGTGCTCGCCGGCACCCCGGAGGATCTCGCCCACGCCACCACGGCAACTTCGCCCTTCCTTCGCGCGGCGCTCAGCAATCGTGAATTCAACCAAGCGGATGCCGCGCGGCGCGTCGCTGAGCCGGCCGCGCATTATGAAACCACCCCGCGACGCGCGGCACCCGAGTTGACCGTGATCGGGGCACGGGAAAATAATCTAAAAAATATCTCGCTCACCATTCCCCATCGCCAGCTCACCGTCGTCACCGGCGTTTCTGGCTCCGGTAAATCCACCTTAGCTTTTGATATTATTTTTGCCGAGGGCCAACGGCGCTTCATGGAGTCAATGTCGCCCTATGCTCGCCAATTTGTGGAACAACTTCCTCGGCCTGATATCGATCGACTCACGGGCATTCCTCCCACCGTCGCCATCGAACAGCGCAGCACCCGCGGCTCGCGTAAATCTACGGTCGCGACAATTACCGAAGTGGCCCAATATCTTCGCCTCCTCTACGCCCGCCTCGGCGTGCAGCATCATCCGGAAACCGGCCGCGCCGTCACGCCGTTGACCCCCACTCAGCTGCAACGACTCCTCGAGAAAGTTATCGCCCAGCCGGCCGCGCGTAAAGCTAAGCATCTCTACCTCTGCGCTCCCCTCATTCGCGGCCGCAAAGGTCACCACGAACCCATTGCTCAGTGGATCGAAAAACAGGGCTACCCACTGATGCGTAATGATGGCCGACTCATCCGCGTCGAAAATTTCCAGAAGCTCGATCGCTATAAAGAACATGACATCGAAGTGGTTGTCGCCGACCTGAAAGCATCCCCGCCACTCAGCCGAGCGACCGCGCTCACGACCGCGCTCAAATTAGGCCAAGGCGCTTGTTTCTTACTCACCCCCAACGGACAAATTCTTTCTTGGTTTTCCACCACGCGCACAGATATCACCTCGGGCGAGTCCTTCCCCTCGCTCGATCCGAAAAACTTTTCTTTTAATTCGCCCAAAGGCTGGTGCCCCACCTGCCGCGGCCATGGCCGAATCTATGCGTGGATGCTGCAACCCGATGAGGAGGAGGAGCGCCCAGTGGAAGTGGTCGATGCCCTCCGCTCCTTCGACCCCGATGATCCGTCCGCCGACGGTCAACTCTGCCCCACTTGTCAGGGCGAACGCCTCAGCCGCATCGCGCGGGCCGTCAAGTTGCCGCTAAAAAAAGGTGACCCCATCACGCTGCCCGCCTTAAGCCGGCTCACGCCCGATCAGTTGCTTGCCACCCTGCGCAATCTGCAACTCGAAGCCCGCGGCCGCCTCATCACCCAAGACATCATTCCGCAAATTGCCGAACGTCTCCGTTTTCTTGGATCAGTGGGTCTTGATTATCTCGAACTCGATCGACCCACCGAAACTCTTTCGGGGGGAGAAGCGCAGCGCATTCGCCTAGCGGCCCAGCTGGGCTCCAATCTCTCCGGCGTGCTCTATGTGCTCGATGAACCTTCCATTGGACTGCACGCCCGAGATAATGATCAGCTCATCGATACGCTGGAAGCCCTGCGGGCCAAAGGAAATACCCTCCTGGTAGTTGAACACGACGATGGCCTCATGGAACGGGCTGATCGGATTATCGACCTCGGGCCCGGTGCCGGTATTCACGGCGGCGCCGTCCTCGCGAACGATTCGCCCGCTAAACTTAAAAAAAATGCTGCCTCGCTCACTGGCCGCTACCTAAAACAAGGTATTATGCACCCGCTGCGCGGCGCATATCGTCCTCTAGAATTAATAAAACTGGCGGGCCGGCACCCTCCGAGCCAGCCAGCGCCCGGCACGGCCCCGGTCGCATGGCTAGAATTGAAAGGGATAACCTATCGCAATCTGCGCAACCAATCGCTGCGCCTGCCGCTCGGTCGACTCGTCATGGTCTGCGGTCCCAGCGGCGCGGGAAAATCGACCCTCTTTCGCGATATTCTGGACCCCGCGGTGAACTGCGCGATTCAACATGGTAAAGCTAAGCTTTCCGGAAAAGATTTTGTGCGTTGGGCGAAATTTGCGGCGGAGGCCAAAAATACAACCACCAACCCGACGCCGCCTTTTGCCCAACTCACGGGGGTCAGTAAATTCAAAGCGGTCATTGAGGTTGACCAAAACCCCATCGGCAAGACCCCGCGTTCCACGCCGGCAACTTATCTCGGAATTTTTGATCTCATTCGGCAATTTTTCGCGACGCTCCCCGAAGCCAAACTGCGCGGTTACACGGCCAGTCGTTTTTCCTTCAATACCACGGGCGGCCGTTGCGCGACTTGCTCCGGGGCCGGCCGGATCAAATTGGAAATGGCCTTCATGCCAGATTCTTATCTGCCCTGCGATGACTGCAACGGCTCCCGCTATAGCCCGGAGCTAGCCGACATTACGTGGAAAAATAAAACTATCGGCCAAGTGCTCCGCTTGTCCTTCGATGAGGCCGCGCTCTTTTTTGATTTCCACTCGCAGCTCTCGCAAGTTTGCCGACTGATGATCGATTGCGGACTGGGTTACCTGACCTTGGGCCAAAGCAGCCCCTCACTCTCGGGCGGGGAAGCGCAGCGGCTAAAACTCGTCACCGAATTGGCGAAGGGCCTGCCAAGCTTTCGCGAACGCTCGCATGATCTCACGGTGCGCAATCTCTACCTACTCGAGGAACCCACCATTGGGCTTCATCTGAGTGACTGCGAAAAGCTCATTCGCGTGCTGCACAATCTCGTCGAGCAAGGCCATAGCGTCATTGTGATCGAACATCACCTCGATCTGCTGGCCGAAGCCGATTACATCATCGAGCTCGGGCCCGGCGGCGGGCCGCACGGCGGCGAGATTATTTATCAGGGGCCACTCGCCGACTTATTAGCGGTTAAGCGCAGCCCCACCGCTCCGTATCTCCGCGCAAAATTAAAACCAGCTAGCCCGACCGCTCAGCGGCGGCACTGAAACGCGTCGGTTATGCCACGACGAGTGGCTGACTTGGGCTAATGCCCAGCGCATGGCCGGAAACATTAAGGCCCCCGACCTCCCGCTCCACCCAAGCGGCGAAGGCGATCATGCCGGCATTATCGCCCGTGTGCGGTGGCTGGGCGCGGCAAAAAACCACGCCCTGTTGTCGCGCTAACTTGCCCAATTCTCCCTGCAGCGTCTGATTATTCGCCACGCCACCGGACAAACCAAAGCTGCGATAGGCACCCCGCTCCAGCGCCAGCCGAGACTTGCGCACCAGCGACTCAAAAACCGCCCGTTGATAACTCGCACAAAGATCAGGCCGCCGTTGCTCAATGGTGGCTGGGGTCATTTTTTCCAGTTGATAACGCAGGCTCGTCTTAAGTCCGGAAAAACTAAATTCCAGCGAAGCATTTTGCGCCACCGCCTTGGGAAATTCAAAGGCCGTTGCCTGCCCAGTCGCCGCCAATTTTTCTACCTGGGGTCCACCCGGATAGCCGAGGCCCATGAGTTTAGCGCCTTTATCCAGAGCTTCACCCGCGGCATCATCCATCGTGGTCGCTAATAATTTAATCCGCCGCGATTCATCGATGGAGAGTAAGATCGTATTACCACCGGACACCAGCAGACCCAGATGCGGGAGCAACCGAGCGAACTCGGGTTCAAATGTTGTGGGGTGCGCGGCGTGCAGACCCAAGAACGGCGAAAAGGCATGGGCCCGGAGGTGATTCACCCCCACCACGGGAACCTTCCAGGCCAAGCCAAGACTTTTAGCAGCGGCCAACCCCATCGCAAGGCACGCGGCCAACCCAGGACCGGCGGTTACGGCAATTTTGGTGACGGCCGAGGCCGGCTGCTGCGCAAGCGCCAACCGCAACAGCGGCCCAAAGTTTTGCAAATGTTCACGACTGGCGAGCTCGGGGACCACGCCACCATAAATTTCATGCAACGCGATTTGACTATGCACCCACTCGCCCACCAAGCCGTGACCCGGATCAAACAAGGCGACGGCGGTCTCGTCACAGGAACTTTCAAGCGCCAGAATCATGAATTAGTCGTTAATCTGGTGGAGACGAGGCGAGACGCGCAAGCCCGCTCCGCGGCAGAATGAGTACCAGCTGATCATTTTTTCTGAGCCACGAGCACACCCGCCAGCACTTCCTCCGCCGCGTTGAGTTGCCAATCCTCGAGGCGCGCAAAGCCCAACCGCTCCTGGAATTCCGCGGCCGCCGTCAGATCAAGTCGCGTTTGTTGCACGCGTAACTTGGCTTCATCTTCCGTGGAAATCTCCAGTTCGACCTGCGGGGTAATGCCGCGCTCATGAATAGTAATGCCACTCGGCGTATAATAACGCGCCGTCGTCAGCCGCAACCCTTCGCCATGGCGCAACGGCATCACACTTTGGACTGAACCCTTACCAAAGGTTTTCTCGCCCACAATGAACGCTCGCCGCGTATCTTTCATGGCCCCCGCGACAATCTCGGCGGCGCTGGCCGTGTCGCCGTTGACGAGAATCGCAATGGGATAAGTCCGGCGCACGTGCTGACCATCTGCTTTAAAATCCTCCCGCGACTCCGGCGTGCGCCCTTGCGTATAAACGATGAGCTCATCGCGTTCAAAAAACTCGTTGCAGACGGCGATGGCCGCATCGAGCAAGCCGCCGGGATTATTGCGTAGGTCGATGACCAAAGCCCGTATCCCCACAGCCTCGAGGCCCGTCAAGGCCGCCTTGAATTCATCGCCGGTGCGTTCGCTAAATTGGGTAATCGCTAGATAGCCAATCCCGCCGGCGTGATGGGCGGCATTGCGGACGCTATTGAGCTGAATACGCTCCCGCTTGAGTTTAAATTCCAGACTGCGATTTTGACTGGGACGGAAAATGGTCAGGGCCACTTCGGTTTCGGGTTCGCCCCGCACCAGCTTGATAATTTTATCCACTGTCGGATTTTTTAAGACGGCCCCATTAATTTGCAGGATGCGATCCCCGCGCCACATCCCCGCGCGTTCAGCCGGCGTGCCCGCAATGGGCGAGACAATGACGATTTGCCCATCCCGCTGTTCCACCTGAATGCCCACCCCACCAAAGGCATTCGTTAACTCATCCTCCGTTTCCTGAAAAGCGTCAGCCCGCAGAAATTGCGAATGCGGGTCGAGGGTCTTGACCATGCCCTCAAGGGCTGCCCGGGTGAGCTCCTCGTAGTCGGCGGGAGCCTGCCCCACGTAACCTTCCTGCACTAATTGCATCACCTCCCGATAATAACGCACGCTTTGGTCCCGCGTGCGGTCCGGCCACCAACTGGGCGCCCCTGAGTGTGCCACGTATTGTCCGAGGCCATAACTGGCCAAAATAGCTGCCCCGATGAAGAATATACGTTTAAACATAACAGCGGACGGCGGGTCAGGGATTAGCCCAAGACCTCAATTGCGCGAAAAATAGTTTGGTCATGGCTTTCAGTGGGCACATTTGCCTGTATTGGCAAATGGGTTCCTCTTCCGACTTTTTTGAAATCTTCGCTACAGAGCCAACGGCGGCCACTGGCGTGTCTTTTGCCCGCTTCATGGAGCTGGCCATGTATCACCCGACCGCGGGCTATTACACGCGTAACTTCAAGCGCGTCGGCCGCGATGACAAAGCGGATTTTTTCACCTCCACGACCTTTAGTCCGGTCTTTGGCGAGCTCGTGATCGCCGCAGTCGTTAAGCTGCTGGCCCCCGCCCAGCCGGCAGATTTTGTGTTTGTTGAGATCGGCGCCGAACCCGGCGGCGGCATTTTACGGAACCTCGCGCACCCCTTTGGCAGTTATCAGATCATTTCCCTCGGCCAGCCCTTCGTGCTCCCGCCCAACGCGGTGGTTTTTTCCAATGAACTCTTCGATGCCCAACCCTTTCACCGGGTTGTCTGGCGCCAGGGGCGCTGGCGCGAGCTGGGTGTCGCCTTAACGGGCCGCACCTTGCGGGAAGTGGAACTACCGGAATTAACCCCTGAACTCGCAGCCCACACCGACCGTCTCCC
Organism: uncultured Verrucomicrobiota bacterium; assembly: GCA_903906135.1. Lineage (GTDB taxonomy): Bacteria > Verrucomicrobiota > Verrucomicrobiia > Opitutales > Opitutaceae > Lacunisphaera. The sequence continues at coordinate 5,953 of CAIVJE010000127.1, forward strand.
CAAGCAATCTGAGGAAAATTACCATATCGATATGCCCCTGCGCACGATGCCGATCTTAGAGCGCATCATTGGCCCTAACTGGAAAGGCCTATTCATCGCCTTCGATTACGGAAAATTCTGGCCTGAGCTGGCTGAACACCTCCCCAGCGGCACCGGCCGTACCTACCACCGTCAAAAAATGGGCAACGACCTCCTCGCCCGGCCTGGCAAACAAGATCTCACCTGTCATATTTGCTGGGATTGGCTCGAAGATGGCCTAGTCCGCGCCGGTTTTGGGGAAACTCGCGTTGATTCCCAAGAAAGTTTTTTCATGGCCCATGCCGCCAAAGTGCTCGCTCACATAACCACCACAGAGACGAGCAGTTTCAGTCCTAGAAAGCGCATGCTGATGCAGCTGATGCACCCCGCAAACATGGGCCAGAAGTTTCAGGCCCTCTATGCTTTACGTAAATAAGGCAGCGGCTGAGACGAAAACCAAAATTGCCCTTGCCAAGCGGTCGGACGATCCTTTACTTCCGACCTTTTAACTCAAGAAACACCATGGCACGAATTTGCGCAATCACCGGCAGACGCCCCACCAAGGGCAGAATTATTAACCGTAAAGGCCAATCCAAGAAGAGCGGAGGCATCGGCACGCACGTCACCAGCCTGACGACGCGCCTGTTTCGCCCCAATCTTCAGTGGATCAAGGTCAAGCTGCCCAATGGTGGCACCAAACGCATGTGGGTCTCAGTCAAGGCCATCAAGGCCGGACTCGTACAGAAGGCCTAAGCCCCTTCGCCTCTTTCAACCCGCGGCTCCTGGCTGCGGGTTTTTTTGTGCCCGCTCAAAACCGTGCACCGCTTGACCGCACAACCAGCTGCCGGGAGACCATACGTTCCACCCTAGCCAGCTAGCAGATCCTGAAATTCCGCATTCCTTTCGATGAATTTTGCCACGTAGGAACAGGTGGGCACGACTTGGCGACCAGCCGCACGGGCATCAGCCAATCCCCGGCGCACGAGTTGCTCCGCCCAACCCTGCCCCCGGAGTTCAGGCGGAACCAAAGTATGGGTGAAGATCATCCGCCCGTCAGAGAGCACGTAGTCACAAACCGCCAAATGACCATCAACGGTTACGGCATAGCGGTGAGCCCCGACGTGGTGCAAAATTTCAGGCATAGAAATAATTTAAAATGAACCGACCCCATGATTAATTTTCTGACATTCCTCAGCCATAACAGCCCTCACGCAAATTTAGCTCTGACCTTGGCCAGCAGCGCCGCGAGCTCAGCGCGACCTTCGATTTTGAAAAGCCAAAGGAGCGCCCCGTAAATGAGCCCAGCGACAGGAATTAAACCGCCCACCACCAGCCAATCGTGACGCTGGCTCGTGAGCGCGAGTGACGCCAGAGCGCGCAGACCGCCCCACACGACGACGCCCATCAATGCACTGGCAATCGCGATTTTAACTAAATTAGGCAGCAAGGGCGCGAACCCCAACCCCGCCAACTTGCGCGTAAGGCGAGATTGCAAAAACCACGCCTGCGCCACGACCGCCAAGGTGCTGGCCAGCGCCAGTCCCACCGTTGAAAACCACGTCATGAGCGCGATACTCAAAATAAAATTAATGACAAAACTCAATAAGCCCGCGCGCACGGGCGTGGCCATATCCTGCAAGGCATAGAAGCCCCGCAATGCCACTGTGGTGAAAGCCAAAAACGGCAAACCGAGCGCATACACCGCCAAAATGGGGGCCATCAAAGCCGTATCGCTCGCCTGAAAAGCTCCCCGCTGAAATAGTAATCGCACGATCGGCTGGCTCAACAAGGCGAGCCCAATGGCCGCCGGCACGTTCAGGACCAATACCAATCGCAGGCCTTTGTGATAATCTTCCCCTAATTTATCCCAGTCAGCTCGCGCCGCATGGCGGGCAATCAGGGGGAAGATCACGGTCGTAATCGCCGCCGTAAAGACCCCAATCGGCAACTCCATCACCCGGGTCGCCCAATTAAGCACGGCGGCCGCCTGATCATTTAGGGACAGCCCGATGAAGCGGGAAACTGAAATATTTATGAGATAAATGGCGGAGCCAATTACCGTGGGCCCCATCAACCGCACAATCGCCCGCACGCGATCATCCGGCCGCAAATCAAAACGGGGGCGCCAGCCCTCTTGCCAAAGCACTAAAGCGGGCACCGCCATTTGAAAAAATCCCCCGACGAGCACGCCACCGCAGAGTAAATTAATCCGCGCCGCATCGCCCCAAGCCCACCAGCCCCCCAAACCCAGTGCACCCATGATCGCCAGATTCAACCAAATCGGGGAGAGCGCGGGCTCAGTAAATCGCCCCAGCACCTGGCAAGCGGCGCTGAAGGCCGCCGCGAGACAAACTAAAACCAAGTAGGGGAATAAAAAAACCGCGAGATCAGCGCCTAACAACAAACGCTGCGCCGTCGCCGAGGACAACCCGAGCGAACCCAGCAGCCGCAAAAATAAGCCGGCATTGGCCAATCCCAGCATCGCCAAGGCCACCACGCCCGCCGTCACCACTAACAGCCAACTCGCCACCTTACTGACCAGGGTAAAAGCGCCAGCTCGCTGGGCGTGCTCCAATTCTTGGCTTAAGGTCGGCACAAACGCCGCCGTGAGCGCCCCTTCCCCCAGTAAGCGGCGAAAAAGATTGGGTAAGGTAAAAGCTGAAACAAATGCTGAGCTCAGCGCGCTCGTGCCAAACACTGCCGCAATCATCATTTCTCGCCCTAAGCCCAACCCTCGTGACACCACCGTAGCGGTGGCGATAACGCTGATATTTTTTAAGTGCTTCGACACAGCGCGGGCAAAAAAACGCGCGAAGCCTTAAGGCAAGCTCAACCTTAACCCACCATCGACAACCTGCACCGCGGTGCACTTAGCCCAGGCAAGGCGAATATTATCGGGCGTCTTTTGGTTTTTGAAAACGTAAGCCAGCAATCGGCTGGAGGCACTGGGCAGCCAATGCAGCGGGCAGGAACCTAAAAAAACTTTGTCCGGAACGAAGCTCACTTGCGTCCCCGAGGTCTCAAAATGACCCGTCGCCACAAGGGCAACCTCGCGCGTGAGGCCAAATGCATTTAAAGTACAGCTCCAGCCAATCTGGAGGGCATCACCTACGATGCGAAAATCTGGCACCGTCGTGGTCAGAAAATTATCAGCGGACGACGGCCCGGCCGGCTTGGCTGTCTCCGCCGGCTGAGGCGCCTCTAAGGATTCGCTCGGCCTGGCCTTATCGGTTGGTTTGGTTTTATTGGGATTCGTAGCAAATTTGGCTTTCTCCGCTAATTTTATGGATGGAGCGATCATCGGCATAGCCTTCGCGTTTCGCGGCGGCGTACCCCCAGCCAAAGACCAAGCGTTTAATTCATCTTCCGTCACTTGCACCGTCGTTCCCGCAATAAATTGATCCTGCTTCGCCGGCCAAGCCGTGCCCTTAGCTTTGTTCGCTGAACCCGGTTGATAATAAACCGCAGTCAGAGACATCTCCTTGGGCATTTGGGTTACGACAATCACCGGCTTGAGCACCAAATAAGCCGCCGCCGCCATGGCCCCGAGCGTGAGGCCTAAGACCGCTCCCAGCGCGACTTCAATCGTGCTAGGACCCAGCAGCGTTTGATTCATTTTATCAAAGCTCACGGGAAGGAGATTATTTTTTGGCGACCGAGCCCGCCGAGTTACTGCTGGCAGCTGGCGCGGCTGAGGCGCCCTCGCTTTTATCGCCAGATTTCTTCTTATAGTCAGTAATGTAAAAGCCGGTGCCTTTGAAGATCAGGCCAGCACCGCCGCCGATCTGGCGCTTGAGGACGCGGCGCTTGCAAGCTGGACAGAGCTTGAGCGGCTGGTCGTTCATCGACTGAAATGCCTCCATTTCATGACCGCATTTAGCACAAATGTATTCGTAGGTGGGCATCCGAAAAATTGACCATGGGTATGATTAGACGCCACGCGCTTGGCGAGCCTTTCTTAGGCCTATGGCGCCGTCAGTGGTGAGCGCAGTGGAATCCGTTTGCCAACTCCCCCGCAGGGATAAATTCTGACCGCCCGATGGATTTTCACGGCCAACTTAAGCACTATCGTGAACGCATTGAGCAAGGTCTCGATCGCTTAGTTCCGACGGCGGCCACGCGGCCCAGTCGCCTCCATACGGCGATGCGCTACAGCTTGCAGGCCGGCGGCAAACGACTCCGCCCAGTTTTAGTCTTGGCCGCCGCCGATGCGTGCGGGGCGGCCATCGAGGCCCTCCCCGCGGCCATCGCACTCGAATGCCTCCATACGTATTCGCTCATCCACGATGACTTGCCGTGCATGGATAATGATGACCTCCGGCGCGGCCACCCCACCGCCCATAAGCAATTTGACGAAGCTACCGCCCTCCTCGCCGGCGATGCACTCCTCACCTTTGCCTTCCAACTTATCCCCCGCCACTACGCCACCACCCCAACGCTGTGCGCCGCCCTGACCCGCGAAATCGGCGATGCGGCCGGAAGTGAACAACTTATTGGCGGCCAAATGGAAGATCTCCTAGCGGAAAAAAAAGCCGATGTAACGGCCGCCGACCTAGAATATATTCATCACCACAAGACCGGCGCGATGCTCAGCGCGGCGCTGGTGGTGGGCGGGCTGTGCGGCGGGGCTGACGACCAACAACTCGCCCGCTTGCGCAGCATCGGCCGGCATCTCGGCTTAGCCTTTCAAATCACCGACGACATTCTCGACGCCACCGCCGACAGTGCAACGCTCGGTAAAACTGCCGGCAAAGATGCGCAGGCGGACAAAACAACCTACGTAAAAATCCACGGTTTAGAAGCCTCAGCCAAGCACGCCGCGATCCAAACCAAGGCGGCGCTGGCGGCCCTCAGTCAATTATCAGGGGATACCACTTTTCTCGCCGCCCTCGCCACCCACTTGGGCACACGCTCGCATTAAGCCCGAGTTGCGGGTGCCTCAACGGGCCGCCGCTGCCCGCACGAGCTCGATAAATGATTTAGCCTCCAGGGCGGCCCCGCCAATTAGGCCGCCATCAATATCCGGCGCGGCTAATAATTCAGGCGCATTGGCAGGCTTCATCGAACCACCGTAAAGAATCCGGACCTTCTGGGCCAGCGGTGCGCCATAAAGCTTGGTTAGCAGCTCGCGAATGAAGGCGTGCACCTCTTGGGCCTGAGCCGTGGTAGCTACTTTGCCCGTGCCGATCGCCCAGACCGGTTCATAGGCAATAATGCATGCGCCCATTTGCTCCGGCGTCACGCCCTGCAACCCGCGCTCAACGTGCCGTTGCACGACGGCCAAGGTAGCCCCGGACTCGCGCTCAGCCAGCGTCTCGCCTACACACAAAATGGGTTTCAATTGATGGGCCAACGCCGCCAAAACTTTCTGATTAATACTGGCATCAGTCTCAGCATTGTAAGTACGCCGTTCACTGTGGCCCAGAATAACGTGGGTCACAAAAAGACCCCGCAGCATCTCCGCGGAAATTTCTCCCGTAAAGGCGCCACTCTTCTCCGCATGCATATTTTGCGCCCCGAGCTTAAGCGCATGCCCCTCCAGCGCGCGACCCACACTTTCCAAGGCGGTAAAGGGCGGACACAGCACGACATCGACCGAAGTTTCCCGACCAAGCGCCGCGATCAATTCGCGGGTTAGCACAACCCCATCCGAGGCCGTCTTGTTCATCTTCCAATTGCCAGCGATCAGTTTTTTGCGATGCATGTAAGGTGTAATTTTAAATTAATCGTCGTGTAAGACTCAGGGATAAATTGATTCCTACAATTTAATTTTCCAAGAAAGCCACCCCGGGCAATACTTTGCCTTCGAGGAATTCGAGACTCGCGCCGCCGCCGGTGGAGCAATGCGTAACGCGATCGGCGATGTTAAATTTCTTCGCCGCGGTCGCAGTATCGCCGCCCCCAATTACCGTGATCGTTCCGCGGATCGTTGCTTCGGCAACAGCCGCCGCCATCGCTTTGGTCGAGCCAGCAAATTGCTCAAATTCAAAGACGCCCGAGGGACCATTCCAGATCACGGTCTTAGCTCGTAAAATTGCCTCGCGATAGAGCGCGCTCGACTGGGGGCCACCATCGAGCCCCATCCAACCCGCCGGAATACCCGTGGCATCACTCGCCGGCTGCGTGGCGGCTTGCGGATCAAATTTATCAGCGCAAATATAGTCCACGGGAAAAATTAATTTCACTCCGCGCGCCTTGGCCTGCGCGACGAGCGCGGGCACCAACTTCGCCCCATCGGCATCAAACAAACTCGTGCCGATTTCCATCCCATGCGTCACTTTCTTAAAGGTGTAAGCCATGCCTCCACCAATGATGATCTCATCGGCTTTTTTAATGAGATTTTGAATCAGCGGAATTTTATCGGCAATTTTAGCTCCGCCGAGAATCGCGAGCAGCGGCCGCTGCGGCTGATCAAGGACGGCCGCGAAAGCTTTCAGCTCAGCTGCCATCAGGAAGCCGGCCGCTTTCACGGGCAAACCCACCCCGACCATCGACGAATGCGCCCGGTGCGCCGTGCCAAAAGCATCGTTCACAAATACGTCGCCCAATTTCGTCAGCGAGGCCCGAAAGGCGGCCACCGCCACCGGATCGGCTTTTTGGGTGGTGCCATCGGCCAGCTTCACCTTGCCCTCTTCTTCGAGGTGGAAACGCAAATTTTCTAACAACACCACCGTGCCTGGCGCTAGGTGCGCACAAGCCGCCTCGATCGCCGGCCCCACACAATCATCCAAAAATTTTACCGGCTGACCAAGCAACCGCTCAAGTTCAACTGCGATCGGCCGCAGGGAAAATTTGGCGATCTTTTGTCCATCAGGCCGACCCAGATGCGACATCAACACCACCGCCGCGCCTTGCGCAAGCGCGTGCTTGATCGTGGGCAAGGCAGCGACGATGCGCTGATTATTGGTAATCACGCCGGTGATCTTGTCCTGAGGAACATTAAAATCGACGCGCAGCAGCACGCGTTGACCAGCCAAAGTGAGATCACGGATAGATTTAAATTTCGACATGAGGGCAGAGAAATAAGGAATGAATCACCGGCAAAGAGGCATCATAAAAAAGCGAGTAGGAGCCGATCATTGCTCGCTACTCGCTCGAAATGCTTGCTTCGGGAGGCCGCGCGGAGGGACTCAG
>CAIVJE010000128.1 GCA_903906135.1 uncultured Verrucomicrobiota bacterium
AACCTGCCCGCAGGATGCCGGTCGCGGCATGTACGCTGAACGCGGCGCCACCGCCCACCACAATGGCTAGCGTCCCCGTTAACCATGGGGGTACGGCACTCGTATCGAGGCCCGACGCTGCGGCGAGTTGCGCGGCCATGATAACCGTGCCGGCCAGCGCTGCGACCGGCGCCCCGGCCACATCCAGTGCATGATCAAGCCACGGAATCAGCATCCCGAGGATTTCTACTACACAGGCACAGGAAAGACAGACCATGGCCGGTAGCGAACCGAGCCAGGCAAACCCGTGACCGGGGTTAATCCAGCCAAAGTGCAGCCCAATCGACACCAGCGCAAGGGGAGCGAAGATGCGCAGTCCGCAAGCTGCACTCAGAGAAAAGCCAACGAGGATGGCGAATCCATAGCTGGCCAAGTTTTCCATGTGCGGGGAAGGGGCTAGATTATCTGCAAGCTCTCGTAACCGCCAGCTGCTGGGAAAAATTGATAGTCCGATGCTTAATGACCGTTTTTCCCGTGCTTGGCTCGGAAGCGGGCGAGCTCAGGATAGGCTTTGGTAGTGTCGCCATAAACATTGCCCGCGTGATCCTTGCCGCGAACTAAATAGAGGTGATGCCATGCGCCAATTTGTTCGTGATTAGCGCGAACGCGCGTGCTCACGAAACGCATCGTGTAGCCACAGCGCCGCTTGCTGCTCGTGTTGGGCTCACTGCCGTGAATAATGCGGCCATCGTGTAAACTGCATTGGTTGGCCTCGAGTTCGATGGGGATAGCTTGAGTGGTGTCACGCTGCGCCGCTTTAATCTCATCATTGAAAACCGCCTCGCCGGGTTTGAGGTCATCGTAATCAGAGAAACCTTGTTTACCGGAGGTATGCGTGCGCGGGATGATGCGCATGCAGCCATTTTCAGTGCTGGAAGGATCAATCGCGACCCAGACGGTGACCACTTCCATCGGTGTGATCATCGTGTTCCAATAGTGGGAGTCCTCATGCCACGGTACGCGCTTACCATTGCCGCGTGGTTTGCAGATAAAATGGCTAGCGAAAAGAGCAATGTCTGGTCCGAGGATAGGCGAGACGAGGTCGAGCACTTCATCGGCCATCAGCCACTCGAACAGTTCGGGATGCTGAAAGTGGGGGACATCCATCGACTCAGGCCGAACGTCCGTCTCAAGGTTGCTCAAAATTTTCTCGAAGCAATTTTTGAGTCCGGCAAACTTTTCTGGGGAAAAAACCGGCTGCCGGAATATGTGATAACCTTGGTCGTGGTATTGGGCGACTTCGCCGGGGGTCAGGCGGTGAGCCGCAGTGCGAGCAACGGAGGTAGAAGGCATAAGTGGGTTATTTTTAAACAGACGATGGTGGCAAGATTTTTAAATCCAGTGGGGTTAAAGTCCGGCGACATTCCAGCCTGGCCGATAAGTCCGGCGCAAAAATGCATTGGCCGCGGGCACGTTGGTGAATTGCAGGCGCGCCGCGTTCCAATCTAAGGTAGTGTGCGGAAAGCGCACCGCCACTGTGCCGAGTAAGACGGTTTCCGTCAGCGGGCCGGAATAGTCAAACGAGGCGGTCGGCTTGCCGGGGCCGCCCACGCAGGCTTGGGCCCAATCGTTCCAATGGTGCGAACCTTGCACGGGGGGCATCGGGTAATCCTGAAATTTTTCTGCCGGATAAAGTTTAGGGGTGGCGATATGCGGCACGTGCAGCACGCCAGCGGTCCCGATGAAAATTGACCCTTGATTGAGTTCATCCTCGGGTTTTGCGGTGGCAGATTTTCGCGTACTCACTTTAGGCGCGGTCACCAGCGCTTGAATTTCAACCGGTGGTCGGTTGTCCCCATCATACCACGTCACCGCAATCGTGGGATTTTCCGTGTAGCGCGTGCCTGGGAAAGTATAGCGAATATTCGCATTGTTCGCCCAATTCCAAGCGTCGGGGGCTGGACCTTCGGAACGCAGTGACAGCGGCGCCGTCAATGCGAGTGATTCAAAAACTGGATCAAAAATATGGCAGCCCATATCGCCAAAAGTTCCGGTGCCAAAATCGAGGCGCCGGCGCCATTGAGCTGGGTGATAATAGTCATTGCCGACAAAAGGCCGATCCGCGCATCCCCCTAGCCACAAATCCCAATTGAAGCCACTGGGAGGAGTGGCGCCCTGGATGGGGGGGGCGCCCGTATCACCCCATTTTTTACTGCTCCAAGTATGAACTTCTTTGATTTTACCAATCGCGCCGCTCTGCACTAACGCGACCGCTTGTCGGTAAACTTTTTGGGAATGAATCTGGATGCCCATCTGCGTGATGAGCTTTTTTTCACGGGCGTATTCGGTTAGGATACGCGTCTCGTACAAATCATGCGCCAGCGGTTTTTGACAGTAGACGTGTTTGCCCAGTTGCATCGCGGAAAGCGCAATCGGCGCATGGAGATGGTCGGGTACAGAGACGTTAACGGAGTCAATTTGGGAGCCTTCTTTGTCCAACAGTTCGCGCCAGTCTTGATAAATTTTAACTCCCGGAAAATTGGCCTTCACATTTTCCAGTCGATTTAAATCAACTTCGGCCACGGCGACGAGTTTGACGAACGGATTGCTGCACAGAACTTCGAGATCGGACCACGCCATGCCGGAAGCACCAAAGCTAGCGTGCCGCAGGATTGTGCTCGGCGGATTGGCAATCAATTGACGCGTTATAAAAGGAGCCGCCAAGGTGGCCGTGCTGATGGTTTTAACAAAAGCACGACGGGATTGCATCAGGGGAGATTTCATGGGGAGGGGTGGGGCCGCGCCCACGTACGTGGCCGAGAGCTGGGTCACTCGCAATCCTTAACGAGTGAAAGATTGGCGCGGGTCGCGGCTGATTTCAGGTCGCGAGTTATTTTGCGCTGGCGGGGTTGGGCTTCCTTTGCCCAGATGACTGGGACCGTTGTGTTTGTTTCACCCCGTCAAATTATTTTGAATCGCTCTGCTGTGTTTCTATGACTTCCCCTGCTTCCACCAGTAAGGCTCAGCTTTTTTTTATGATGGTGCTAGAGTTTTTTATCTGGGGGGCCTGGCTCCCGCTAATTTTTGGCTATTTACCGAGTCTGGGTTTTACGCCGGGCCAGCAATCACTGATTCTCAATGCCTTTCCGGTCGCCTCTATTGTCGGAATGTTTTTTAGCAATCAGTGGGCCGATCGGCGCTTTGTCCCAGAGAAATTTTTGGCTTTCTCTCATCTCGTTGGCGGTCTCGCCATTTTCGGCTGCGGGTTCACGCGCGACTTTAGCACGTTCTTTTTTCTAATGCTCGCGCACTGTTTGTTTTATGTCCCCACCATCTCGATCACCAATTCGATCGCCTTTGCCAATATGCGCAATCCCGACAAGGAATTTGGTCTCGTGCGCATGGGCGGCACCCTCGGGTGGATTCTCGCCGCGTGGCCTTTTACTTTTATTTTTGTTAATTGGTCGGCCGTGAGCGCGGCGCAGCCCGTTGGCCTGGTGGCGTGGCTAAGCACCGCTTTGGCTAATCCCCTGACGGGGGCAGCCGCCCAAGCGGCGACCAAATGGACATTTATCGTCGCGGGTCTCGCCTCTCTCGTGTTGGCGGTCTTTAGTTTAACCCTGCCGCGGAGCGCACCGAAAGTGGCTGGCCCGGTCGGTGAAAAATTGGCGTGGATTGAAGCCCTCAAGCTCTTGCGTCATCCCTTCCTGCTAACGCTATGGTTGGTGACGCTAGTGGATTCTTTTGTGCATAATTGTTATTTTAATTGGACGGGTGTTTTTCTCGGTACCGCGCGCGCCGCTGGGGGCGTCGGCATTGCGGCTAATTGGATTACGCCGATCATGAGCATCGGTCAGGTGGCCGAAATTCTTACGATGTTTGTTCTCGGGGCGACGTTGAAGAAATTCGGGTGGCGCACGACCATGATCGTGGGGATTTTGGGGCACGCCGCCCGTTTTGCGGTCTATGCTTTTTATCCCCAAAGTGCGGCTATGATCATTCTGGTCCAAGTGCTGCATGGCATCTGTTACGCTTTCTTCTTCGCGACCGTTTATATTTTCGTGGATGCTTATTGTCCGAAAGATATCCGGACCAGTGCCCAGGGGCTCTTTAATTTACAGATTCTCGGGGTCGGGGCTTTACTCGCGAACTCTCTCTGTCCGTACCTCATTCAGAAAATTTACACCACGGGCACGGGGACTGATTTTCGGGGGCTTTTCCTGGTGCCGCTGGCGACAGCGTCACTCGCCGCTATTGGCCTAGCGCTTTTTTTCCGGCCGCCGACCGCTGGTCCCGCGGTGGTGGCGGAACCTGGAGTGGCGCAATCTTAAGCGAGGGTGTGCAACCATGAGCATTAAATTACGGGTCCTCGTGGTAGGCTGCGGTCACATGGGGAAATCGCATGCGCGGGCTTATCATAATTTACCGCATGATTTTACGATCGTCGGTCTCGTCGCGCGCGGGCCAGCTTCTCGGGGGAAACTGAATGCGGAGTTAGGCGGAAATTACACGGAGTTTGCGGATTATTATCAGGCGCTCGCGCAAACCAAACCTGACGTCGTTTGTATTAGTACTTACGTGGAGACCCATGCCCCGTACGCCTTGGCCGCCTTGGAAGCTGGCGCGCATGTTTTTTTAGAGAAACCTGTCGCGGATAATCTAGCGGACTGTGAGCGGGTTATTGCCGCGGCGCGTCGCCTGCAACGTCAGCTGGTGGTGGGTTACATTCTCCAAGTCCATCCCGCCTGGCAAAAATTCACCGAATTAGCCCGCACCTTAGGGAAGCCGCTGGTGATGCGCATGAATTTAAATCAGCAAAGCTCGGGCGGGGAGTGGGCGACGCATCAAAATTTGCTTCGCTCGACCTCACCGATCGTCGATTGCGGCGTACACTATGTTGATGTGATGTGCCGGATGACTGAGTCGCGGCCGGTGAGTGTTAATGGAATCGGTGCCCGGCTCTCCGATGAAATCGCGCCCGGACAGATTAATTATGGTCATTTGCAGGTTACTTTTGCGGATGGGTCCGTTGGCTGGTATGAAGCCGGTTGGGGGCCGATGATGAGTGAGACCGCTTATTTTGTCAAAGACGTGATCGGTCCGAAAGGGGCGGTCAGTATTCTCGCGGCGGCGGCGGCGGGCGTGGGCCAATCGGCGAACGTGGAGGCGCACACGCAGACCGAGCAGTTGCGCTTGCACCATGCCGCGCGCGGTGCGGATGGGAAATTTTTGCAAGCGGATGAAGTCATTCCCGTCCGCGACGAGCCAAACCATGATGAATTGTGTCGCCGGGAGCAGGAGCATTTTCTTCGCGCTATTCGCGAAAAAACCGATCTGACCGCTCATTGGCAAAGTGCGCTCGATAGTCTGCGCATCGTCCTAGCGGCTGATCAATCCTTTCGCGAAGGCCGTACCATTAAACTCTAACGATCAACCCACCACCGCATGTCGCTTCGCTCCATTCTTAAGATATTTTTTTTAACTGCCTTGTTTGCGGCGACGGTCGGTTCGGCGGTCACGCCGCCGGTCGGCTTCACCGCTCTGTATAACGGACGTGATCTTACCGGTTGGCGCGGTGGGGATACGTTTGATCACCGGCAATGGTTGGCCTTGGCCGCCACCGCGCGCACGCAGCAAGAGGCCGAGTGGACGGCTGATATGCGCAAGCATTGGCACGCGGTGGGTGATGAATTGGTTAATGATGGCAATGGCAAGTACGCCACGACGGTAGCCGATTACGGTGATTTCGAACTATTGGTTGATTATCGCACCGTAGCACGGGCCGACTCAGGGATTTATTTACGCGGCTGTCCGCAGGTGCAGATTTGGGATTATACTGACCCGGCTAAGTTCAGTTTGGGCGCGGACAAAGGATCGGGCGGGCTATGGAACAATTCAGTGGGTGCTGCCGGCAAAGATCCTTTGGTTAAAGCGGATCGTCCATTGGGGGAGTGGAATCATTTTCGGATCGTGATGGTAGGCTCTCGCGTGACGGTTTGGTTGAATGAACAACTCGTGGTCGATCACGCCCGGTTAGAGAATTATTATGATCGGTCCAAACCGATTCCGGTTCGCGGACCGATCGAGTTGCAAACGCATGGTGGGGAAATTCGCTGGCGTAATGTTTTTATCCGCGAAATTGGCGCCACGGAGGCGAACCAGTGGTTGGCGAGCCACGGTGAAAACGCTGGTTTTCGTAGCGCTTTTAATGGTCATGATTTCACGGGCTGGGCGGGGGCCAGGGCGAGCTATGCTGTCATTGATGGGGCAATCGTCTGCCGGCCTAAGCAAGGCGGGGTGATTCACACGACTGAGGAATTTTCGGATTTTGTTGTTCGCTTAGAGTTCAAGCTGCCGCCGGGAGGCAACAATGGCTTGGCTTTACGTTACGCGGGTACGGGGGATGCTGCCTATACGGGTTGGTGTGAGTCGCAGGTACTTGATGACCATTATGAACAGGTGACGGGCGAAAAGATTGATCCTCGGCAAGCTCATGGATCGGCCTATGGGATGATCGCGGCGGCGCGCGGTTATCAGCGACCGACGGGCGAGTGGAATTTCGAAGAAGTTACTGTGCGCGGCTCGACCTTAAAGGTCGAATTGAACGGCACGCTTATTCTCGATGGCGATCTGGCTTTGGTGAAGGAGAGTTTGGCCAACCGCCTTCATCCCGGCCAGACTCGGACAAGTGGCTCCTTCGGTTTTGCCGGTCACAATGACCCCGTCGCCTTCCGCGCGATTCGTCTGCTCCGGCTGTAGGGGAATCGGTTCAGCGTAACTACGCTAATCTGAGCGGCGTTGAAAAATTAAGCGAATTGCCTCCCCAAGGCGCGTGGTTGTGTTCAGGTTGCGGGAGTTATGGCACTTATCGGCAAACGCAATTTACTTCCTATCGTTCGTTCCGCTCAACCCGGGTTTTACTTGGACGGGGGGACGCATGGGGAAATTTTGCTGCCGGGCCGCTATGTTCCGCCGGGGGCAACCCCAGGTGGAAGCATTGATGTTTTTGTTTATCGTGATTCCGAAGATCGCTTGGTCGCCACGACGCAAAAGCCCAAAGCGGCGGTCGGGGAATTCGCTTATTTGCAAGTTGCGGCCGTCAGTCCGCGCATCGGAGTTTTTCTGAATTGGGGGTTGGAGAAGGATTTGCTGCTGCCGATTCGAGAGATGGATGGTCCTTTGAATCCCGGAGACTGGGTGGTCGTGCAGGTGGCGCTTGATGAGCAAACGGACCGCTTGGTCGCCAGCGCCCGATTAAATCGTCGGCTCGATCTCACTCCTGCTACTTATGGTGAAGGCGAATCCGTTAAGCTGTTGGTCGCAAGTAAGAGTCCACTCGGCTATAACCTGATCGTGAATGACGCCCACTGGGGTTTGATCTACGATTCGGAGCTGCCCGCGGGCTTAAAAATTGGCGATTTGCTGGCGGGCTATGTGCGGAGAATTAGACCCGATGGAAAGCTCGACTTGGCGCTTGGGCAGGCTGGTTATCGCCGGATTGGCCCACTGACCGATCAGATTATCGCTATTCTCCAAGCCAAGGGTGGTCGCTTGCCTTATCACGATAATAGTCTGCCGGAAGAAATCCGGGAAGTCTTTGGGATGAGCAAAAAAGCTTTTAAGCAGGCAATCGGTTTACTTTTCCGTGAGCGGCGTATTTATATCGAGCCTGATGGCATTCGGCTAGCGACGCCGGAGGATAAAATCTGAGGATGGACTCAGCGCCAACCCGCCTTCATTCTATGGTTATGAACAAAGCTAAATTGCCCCGTCAGGAAACGAATTCCTCCAGTCCGCGTAACGTCGCGGTGCGGGCTGTACCGATCGAGCTCTGTCAATTTATCAAATTTGGTGGGCTGACCGAGAGCGGTGGCGAAGCGAAACAGCTGATCAGCGAGGGGCTCGTATTATTGAACGGAGTGGTGGAGACGCAAAAGCGCAAGCAGCTCGTGGTCGGCGACAAGGTAAAAGCCAACGGCCATGTGATTATTGTTAAATTAGCCTAAGGGTCGCGCGACTCGCCATGCCTTTTTCTAATTTAGGATTATCGGCGCCTCTACTGCGAGCGGTCGCCGCTCGGAAATATTTAACGCCCACGCCGATCCAGGCGGCCGCCATTCCAGCGGTGCTGGGTGGCGGTGATGTGTGGGCCTGCGCGCAGACGGGTTCCGGCAAGACGGCCGCGTTTGCGCTGCCCCTATTGCAGAAATTAGCAACGACGCGGCGCGAACGTGGCCGCTTGGTGCGCGCCCTGATTTTGGCCCCGACGCGGGAGCTCGCCGCGCAGATCGGGGAGTCGCTGAGGAATTATGCGCAATTTCTGACCGAGCCACTTAAAACGCTCGTGGTTTATGGCGGCGTCTCGATCAACCCACAGATGATGGCCCTCGGGGGCGGGGCAGATATCATCGTCGCTACGCCGGGGCGTTTGCTCGATCTCATCGATCATAATGCCGTTTCGTTGTCGGCGGTTTCCATATTAGTGTTAGATGAAGCCGACCGTTTGCTGGAGTTGGGCTTCACTGCCGAATTAACCCGTATCCTCGCGCTGCTGCCCGCGCGGCGCCAGAGTCTGTTATTTTCCGCAACGTTCCCGCCGAGCGTTGAGGCATTAGCTGCTGGGCTATTGCGCAATCCCCTGCGGTTGGAAATCCCTGCTGAGCCAGCCACTACGCCTGATATTTTGCAGCGTGCGATCGAAGTTGATCCATTGCGTCGCACGCAATTATTGCGGCACTTAGTTCAGGAAAATAAATGGAGTCGGGTACTCGTGTTTCTGGCGACCAAGTATGCGACCGAGCATGTCGCGGAAAAACTGCGCAAGGCCGGCCTCGCTGCGACCGCTTTTCATGGTGAATTGAGTCAAGGTGCCCGTACGCAAGCACTCGCTGATTTTAAAGCGGCAAAGATTCAGGTGTTATTGACCACCGATTTGGCTGCTCGCGGCATTGATATCATTGAATTACCGGCCGTCGTGAATTTTGATCTACCCCGCTCGGCAGTTGATTATCTCCACCGGATTGGTCGGACCGGACGGGCAGGCGAGAGCGGTGTCGCGCTTAATTTTATCAGTGCGGAGACGCACGCGCATTTCTGTCTCATTGAGAAGCGGCACGGTCTCGATTTGCCGCGTGAGCAGATCGAGGGATTTGAGCCGATCGAGACCGAGCTGCCTTCGCCACCGACGGGGGGCATCAAGGGTCGGCGGAAGAGTAAAAAAGATAAGCTACGGGAAGCGGCTGCGGGTAGGGCAGAGCGACCAGCAGACCCACCGGCGAGCAAGAGATTTTCTTGGCCGCGGTTGCGCTAACTTAGTTATCCAGATCGATCACACCCTGAGCGGTGCTGAGAGCCTCTAGTACGCGATAGTCTAAGCTCTCTTTCGCGTGGGCTTTGAGGTTGATTTTAAAACCGGTCAGCAATGTTTTCATGACCTCGCTGTGGGTCTTGGCATTCGGCGTGATTTGAATGCGCTCGAGCGCCTTGGGGCCGTGATCGATAAAGGCTGCGGCCGCGGCGTAGAGTTCATTGCTCATTTTCCCCTTGAGGGTGCCATTCCGGACAGTGACTTCCATCAGCCCATCTGGCGTGATGAATTTGAAGGGCATTTGCGGCAGCTTGATTTGCATGCGCTACTCTAACGTGAAAATCATCGGATGACAGTTATAACGTTAGTAATTCGAGATTTGGTTAAAAAATGGCCATCGGGGTTTGCTAAAAAACTCCGCGTGTCCCTTAGCCAGACGTAGTTAGCCGACTGGCGCGTCGCTTAATTTATTTTCGGAATAGCAGTACGGACACGACTGCGCGGGCACATAGCGCCGGTCTTTTTGCTCCGTTACGCTTAAAGGCATCTGGCATTTAAAGCACATGACGGAATTGGTTTCGCGGAGGGCGGGGTCGACGCCAACCCGATGGTCAAAGACGAAGCATTCGCCGTCGTAGTGTGCGCCACCGCATTCTTCGAAATATTTTAAAATGCCGCCGTCGAGTTGATGCACGTTAAGAAAGCCAGCTTGCTCCATGTAGGGCCCAGCTTTTTCACAGCGAATACCGCCGGTGCAAAACATTACGATCGGTTGGGTTTTCAATTCTGCGGGTAATTTGCTGACTGCCGCGGGGAAGTCGCGAAAATGATCTATCCCTGCTGGGCGGGCGCCGCGAAAGGTGCCCATCCGGACTTCGTAATCATTGCGCGTATCAAGGAGCGTAATCGGTCGGCCCTCATCGAGCCACTGCTTGAGCGTGCGCGCAGGCAGTTTGGCCGTCGGGTGCTGCGCTGGGTCGATACCGGGAATCCCAAAGGCGATAATTTCTTTCTTAATTTTAACCAGCATCCGGTTGAATGGTTGGTCAAGGCTTTCGCTTTCTTTGGGCGTCAGATCCTCCAGCCCTGGCACGAGGCGCAGGGCTTGCAGAAATTCCGCCACCGCGGGGCGGGTGCCGGCGATGAAGAGATTAATGCCTTCGGGGGTAAGTAAAATTGTGCCGCGCAGGGAGCCCGCCTTGGCTAAACTGATGAGGCGCTCCTTCAAGGGCGGCAGGTCGCCGAGCGGAGTGAATTTGTATCCTGAGAGATTGATATAAGGGAGCATCAGTGGACTAGCAGGATACAGTCGCGTGCCCCGTGGCGGCCATCAAAATCCTCGGATTTTGGGCGCATGGATTGTCCTTTGTGTCTCGGATATTTTCTGGTTCAACTGCCCTGCCACTGGCACCGATGAAGCCCAATATTAAATTAGCCGAGACCCGCATGCCCGATGGTGCACGCATGACACTGCACTCGCACGATGGCAGCTTCTGCATTCGCCTCGATGGGCGCGATCTGATGCACTCGCTGACGGCCGCGTCCGAGTTGTTGCTCGGTGATTTAGCACTGGCGCCATTTGCCCAATCGGCTTCCCCGCGGGTGCTGATTGGTGGCTTGGGGCTGGGGTTTACTTTAAAACGCGTCTTAGAAAAAACCAACGCCCATGCGGTGGTGCACGTCGCTGAATTGATGCCCGAGGTGGTGGAGTGGAATCGTACATTTATGGCCGGACTCAATGGGGCGCTCCTGCAGGATCCGCGGGTCACCGTGCTCGTTGAAGACGTCGGGGTGGTGCTGGCGCGGGCAAGTCGCGCACCATACGATGCGATTTTGCTGGATGTGGATAACGGCCCAGCGGCGATGGTGATGCCGGGCAATACTCGACTTTATGATAATCGCGGGCTGCAGCGGTTGGGCCAGGCGCTAAAACCGGGCGGCCGGATCGCGCTTTGGTCAGCGGGAATTGATCGGGCTTTCGCCAAACGTTTCGCCACGGCAGGATTTAAGGTCGAGGCAGTGCCGGCTCGGTTGCATGCTACCTCGAAGAGCTCGTCCTACATGATCTATGTCGCTGACAAACCCGCAGTCCCGCGAGGTGAGGTTTAAGGAACGCTGTTACTTGACTCTGGGCAAAGGGTGCGCCGAAATATGTCCATGAGCGCACCAGAAATCAAAATTGAATCGATCAAGATTGGCACGGGCCGCACACCGCAAAAAGGTGAAGCGGTAACGGTCCACTATACTGGATGGTTTATGGATGGGAAAAAATTTGATAGTTCCGTCGACCGCGCGGAGCCCTTTGTTTTCGTCCTCGGCGAGGGGCAAGTGATTGCCGGCTGGGATCTGGGGGTGGCTACGATGAAAATTGGCGATAAGGTAAAGCTTACCTTGCCGCCTGAGCTTGCCTACGGCCGCGCGGGTTATCCCGGCGCCATTCCCCCTAACGCGACGCTGGTTTTTGACGTGGAGCTTCTCGCGATTGGCTGAGTTTTTTCGCGCGGAACGCGCAGGACATTAGCTTAGGTTGGAGACGCCGGCTAGACCAACCAATTGCTGCAAACGGGATACGTCAGCGGCTGAGGTTTTCGCCACGAAGCCTCGTGCATGAGTGAAATGGACGTCGGGGCAGCCGGCCAGACGCGTAAAATCTAATCGGGCATTGTCCTGGAAGCGGGATAAGCCGTAGCCCGCGCTACGTCGATCGGGATAGACGGTCCCCACGATATCCGCAGTGAGACCGCGACTTTCAATAAATTGATCAAGGCCCAAGGAGGGATCGTCTGGCAGTGGTTCGGTCCGCGGCAGGAAGAGAATTTTGGCTGTGTGCCCAGCTAGCGGTAAATCCCAGACAACGGCATGTTGACCAAGAAAATCTAAGCGCTGCCGCATAGATTTTATGTAATCGAGTAAATCTTCGCCGATCATGCGCATGACTTCCCAGAGCGGTTGGCCTGGTGCGATGCGTTGGGTTGCGGCGAAGCGTCGCAATAGCGTGACATCAATCGGCGAGATCAGTTGGGAGACGATCGCGGGCGCGGTGCCCAACCATTGCGCGGTGGTGACCAGACCCCGGCAGTCGAACCACTCGGCGACTTCGAGCCATTCACAAAATTGGCGGGCGTCTTGGTAGAGTTCAAGATGCTGTAAGACGAGTGATAGTGAACAGGTGGGCGGATGATCTTTGGGCAGCTGGTGATGATCGAAATTATGGCGCGCCGGCTCGTGCTGATGGCCCACATCAACGACGCAGATGGCGGGGTTAGCTAAGTCTTCCGGCGTGGGTTCGCGCCGCACCAGTGGCACCGGATGTAATGCCAGCAAGACGCTGCAGGCCAGGAATTCGTCTTTATGGGCCCCACCGGGATGGGTGAGAATTGTGTCAATCAGAGTCATTTAAATAGAATATTATCTCTAGCGGTTGGCTTTGGTCGGTCCGTAACTTTGTTGGGGTGCCTAGTGGGTTTCACTCAATGCCGTCCGCCGGTGTGCCAGTGTCCACCGGGTTTGCCTTTCGGATGATACGCGGGGGCCCCTTGACTGCTGCTACCGCCGCGGGAAGTCCGGCGGCCACCACCACCGAATCGGCGACCGCGGGATTCATTTTCTTCGGCGAAGGCGGCGGGCGGAATCGCTTTATAATCGAAGCCTTCGAGTTGAAGTTGCGGAATGGTGGCTTTGATGAAGCGCTCAATGGC
>CAIVJE010000129.1 GCA_903906135.1 uncultured Verrucomicrobiota bacterium
CGCATCATCCCGCGCTTTTTATCGGCGGATTTCTTTTCTTTTTAGCGTTCGCCCAAGCCACCAGCCACCATCAAAGCAGAATTGATTTACGCAGCCCCTTGCTGGTGGGATTTTTTCTGGCGGGTTTAGTGGTTCATGGCGGCCTCCAGGCGTGGTGGATTGAACCGCTGCTAGGCCGCCTCGGGGAGAAGTCCTTGTTTGCAGGTGCGACCATCCTGACGGCTTTTAATGATAACGCGTTGATCACTTATCTGGCGACGTTGGTGCCAGGGCTGACCGAGAATCTTAAATTTGCCGTCGTGGCGGGAGCAGTGACTGGGGGTGGACTCACCGTGATCGCTAATGCCCCGAACCCTGCGGGCCAATCGATTCTGTCACGTTATTTCCCCGGCGGCGTATCGCCGCTCGGCTTATTTCTTGGTGCCCTCATCCCCACGCTGATCGTCGCGTTTTCTTTCATGGTATTATAAAACTGGGGACACGCTGAAGACGTGATCAGCTCCGCGCTTCACCGCTCCAGCGTAGTTCAAAATGTCTGGGTCGATCGTGTGCTAATCGCGGTTTAAAGGCTGTCTTGGGGGGGGGCTTAAACCTTACCACTTAAGCCCTAAAACTATCGCTCGCTGGCTGGACTTAGGGGAAGAGGCCGCGTTTGGCTTTGGCTTCAGCGACGCGCGAGATGCCGAGGACTAAGGCGGCGGAGCGACGACTACAGCGGTACTTTTTTTGCGTCTCATCGACCGAGGCTTTCGCTTTAGCAAGCATGCGGTAGAGTTTGTCGAACACTTCACCCTTGGTCCAATAATAGTTCTGGAGGTTTTGGAGCCACTCGAAATAAGAGACAATTACGCCGCCAGAATTACAGAGAACATCGGGAATCAATTCGATGTCACCGCGCTCCGTGATGATTTTATCCGCCTCGTAGGTGGTCGGGCCGTTGGCGCCCTCAGCCAAAACGCGACACTTGAGCTTCGCGGCATTTTTCTCGGTGATAACGCGTTCCAACGCGGCGGGAATCAGGACGGTGCAGGGTAATTCTAGTAACTCTTCATTGGTCATAGTTTGGCCGCCGGAGTAGCCTTGGAGCGATTTATTCGTGACGGTGTAACCCAAGGCTTCCTGCAGGTTGATGCCCTTGGGATTGTAGATACCGCCGGTGAAATCCGAGATACCAATAATCTCCGCACCCCATTCGTAAAGTGCGAGCGCCGCTTCACTGCCGACATTACCAAAACCTTGAATGATGACGGTGGTCTTTTCCGGGGCGATGCCCAGATCCTGTAGATAGGCTTTCACAAACCAAGCGACGCCTTCACCGGTAGCTTCGCGGCGACCGAGCGAACCACCCAAGGCGATGGGTTTCCCGGTGATGACGCCGGGGTCAAAGTGGCCGACGTGGTTGGAATAAGTATCCATCATCCACGCCATTACTTGCTCGTTCGTGCCGACATCTGGGGCCGGGATATCAACGTTGGGTCCAATAAAGGGAGTGATCTCTTGCATATAGCGCCGCGAGAGACGCTCGAGTTCAGTGAGCGACATATCGCGCGCATTCACCACGACGCCGCCCTTCGCGCCCCCGAAGGGCAAGCCGACGAGCGAACATTTCCAACTCATCCACATGGCCAAGGCGGCGACTTCGCCGAGCGTGACGTCTTGGTGAAACCGAATGCCGCCCTTCGCAGGACCGGTAGAGAGATTATGTTGCACTCGGTAGCCCTCAAAGATTTCGACGTTTCCATTGTCCATGCGCACCGGCATGGAAACAATGACGCATCGACGCGGCCGTTTGGTGCGTTCGCGTAAACCGGCTTCCATACCGAGATAATCGGCGGCTTGATCAAATTGATTACAGGCCTGTTGGAAGACCGCGGAATTATAGATCGTGTGAGTGAGGGACATGGGGGGGGATTGTTTTGTTGGTAACAATCTGCCGGGTAGGCTAGCGTTTAGCAATTGGCTTCGGGCTGTCCGATTTGCTCAATCAGGGAACTTATTAAGAGGATAATGGGGGCGAAATTGGAAATGGGGAAAGACGGGATAGTTTTAGGGTTTAAGCGGTATGTTTAAGTTTTGGAGCGAGCCCCCGTGGGGCATGCTTTCGGCGAGCTTGCGCGTGAGCTTGGGGGGCTTACAAGATTTCGCCTGACCCATGGCCTTGTTCAAACTACATTCTGATTATCAGCCGACCGGTGATCAGCCGGTGGCGATTGCCGCGCTCGTGCAATCCTTGCGCGATGGGAATCGGCATCAGACGCTCCTCGGCGTAACGGGTTCCGGTAAGACCTTCACGATGGCCAATGTGATCGCGCAGCTGGATCGTCCCACACTGATCCTATCGCACAACAAGACGCTCGCGGCGCAGCTATACTCGGAGTTTAAGAATTTCTTCCCGGAGAATGCCGTCGAGTACTTCGTGAGTTATTATGATTATTATCAGCCGGAAGCTTACGTGCCGACGAGCGATACGTTTATTGAAAAGGATTCTTCCATTAATGAAGAATTAGAACGCCTGCGCATTGCGACGACGAGTTCGCTGGTTAGTCGGCGCGATGTGATTGTGGTGGCAAGTGTTTCCTGCATTTACGGGCTGGGCTCGCCCGAGGATTTTTCAGAAATGCGTATCACGCTGCGGAAAGGGGCGAGTCTCAATCGCAACAAATTCCTGGAGCGCTTGGTGGAGAATCTTTACGAGCGAAATGATTATGAATTAAAACGCGGTAGTTTTCGCGTGCGCGGCGATGTCGTGGACGTGATGCCGGCTTACCTTGAGCATGGTCTGCGGGTTGAATTTTTTGGAGATGAAATCGAAGGCTTAACAGAATTCGAGCCCATCGGCGGGGCGATCATTCGACGTACGGAGCAATTTGAACTTTATCCCGCCAACCAATACGTAACCAGCAAGAGCCGCCTCGAGGCAGCGATTGCAGGGATTAAGGCTGAACTGGAAGAGCGCGTGGCGTTTTTTGAAAAAAATCAGCAATATCTCGAAGCGCAACGAATTCGCCTGCGCACTGATTACGATTTGGAGATGTTGCAGGAGATGGGCTTTTGCAACGGGATCGAGAATTATTCCCGC
>CAIVJE010000130.1 GCA_903906135.1 uncultured Verrucomicrobiota bacterium
CTTTTTTACCAAGAGAAAAGCACTCGGTATCCTATGCTAGTCCGCATCGCTCTGAGAAAATTAATCCAACTTAATCGGGCCGGTCAGCTTCGTGATCTGGCGGCCCCTCCAGGTAATCGCCTCGCCGCACTGTCAGGCAACCTGCGCGGACTCTATTCTCTCCGGCTCAACGACCAGTGGCGGATTGTTTTTCGTTGGACCCAGCAGGGGCCAGCAGATGTTACGATCAAAGATTACCATTGAATATCTGATCTATAACGCTACGCGTCATAGATCATGAAGTTACCAATCACTCCCGGTGAAATTTTATTGGAAGAATATCTGCTGCCCATGGGCATCTCCCAAAATGCCATGGCCCGAGCCATCGGGGTACCGCCGCGAGCAGTCAATGAGATCGTGCTGGGCAAGCGCACCATCACCCCATTGATGTCGATTCGGTTTGGCGCATTCTTCGCCCAAACCCCCGAGTTTTGGCACGGCCTGCAGGTCGATTGTGATTTTCGCGCTCTTGCCAAACAAAGCCGTAAGCTAATCGCCAAAGTTACCCCCGCCCGAGAACTCATGTCAGCGTAAGACTGCATCATCGCCTTAATCACCCCAAGCGACAAGCGGGCCATGACTCCCTGCGCCCCGCCGCCTAATTTAGGGTTTTAAAATTGGTGGGCCCACTCGGACTTGAACCGAGAACCAAAGGATTATGAGTCCTCTGCTCTAACCATTGAGCTATAGGCCCAGACTAATTAGGGCGGAGCATGGAGCAGGGAGCACGGAGCGGGGAAGTCCAAACTTACCGGGGCGCGCAGGCCCCACCCAGAAATTTTATTTCGCCCAGGGGCTTTCCTGTTGCTCTTTGCTTAACCGATTGACGAACATTCCCCGTCGCTCCCCCTCTGCCGCCCCCCCCTGTTTAGTTCATTATTTATGCCTACTCAAACTTATGATGCAATCGTGGTTGGCTCTGGCATCAGCGGCGGCTGGGCCGCCAAGGAACTGACCGAAAAAGGCCTCAAAGTTTTACTGCTCGAGCGCGGTCGCAACATTGAGCACATCAAAGATTATCCGAGCGCCCTCAAAGCCCCCTGGGAACTGCCGCACCGAGGCAAAAGCTCGTTAGCACTACGCGAAGCTCATCCCGTGCTGCGCCGTGATTACATTCTCAATGAATCAAATGTAAATTACTGGGCCGATGAAACCACCTGCCCGTATCGTGAAGACAAACCCTTCGACTGGTTTCGGGGCTATCACGTCGGGGGCCGCTCACTTTTATGGGGACGACAAAGCTACCGCTGGAGCGACCTCGATTTTGCGGCCAATGGCGAAGAGGGGATCGCGGTCGATTGGCCACTGCGCTACGCCGAAATGGCGCCGTGGTACGATCACGTTGAGCGCTACGCTGGGATTAGCGGCTCCCTCGAAGGCCTACCGCAATTACCCGATGGTCAATTCTTACCCCCGATGGAACTCAATTGCGTGGAGCAGGAAGTTGCCCAGCGGATTAAGTCTCACTATGCTGACCAACGCAGGCTCATCATCGGCCGCGTCGCTAATTTAACGGTCCCCCACGCCGATCGTGTTAACTGTCAGTATCGCGACAAATGCTGGCAAGGCTGTCCCTTCGGCGCCTACTTCAGCACGCAGTCATCCACCCTGCCCGCCGCGGTAAAAACCGGCAACCTCACGCTCCGGCCGTTTTCGATCGTCACAAAATTGCTGTACGACCGCGATGCCCGCCAAGCAACGGGGGTCGAAATTATCGATGCCGAGACTAAGCAAGTGCGTGAATTCAAAGCGCGTATTATTTTTCTCTGTGCCTCCACGTTTCATTCTACATCTATTTTGATGAACTCGGCCACCGAGACCTGGCCGGGCGGACTCGGCAGCAGCAGCGGAGAGCTAGGACACAATGTAATGGACCATCACTTTCGCGCCGGCGCCTCCGGGACGATGGAAGGCTTCGACGACAAATATGTTTTTGGTCGGCGCCCGAACGGGTTTTATATTCCCCGCTTTCAAAACTTATTAAAAGACCGTCGTGATTATCGGCGGGGCTTCGGTTACCAAGGATCAGCGGGTCGACTCGGCTGGGAGCGCGAAATTGCCGAATTAGGCATTGGCGCGGAACTCAAGGCCGCGCTGACCGAACCAGGCCCGTGGAAAATCGGCATGACCGGCTTTGGTGAAATCCTTCCCGATCACGCCAACCGGATGTATCTTGATCGCAGCAACCATGATGCCTGGGGGCTCCCAATTCTCGCGTTCGATTGCGAACTCAAAGCTAACGAACGCCAAATGCGGCCCGACATGGTAAACGAAGCGGCTGAAATGTTAAGCGCGGCCGGCGCAAAAAATGTGGAGGGGCGCGATAGCGGCTACACCTTCGGCCGCGGGATTCATGAAATGGGGACGGCCCGGATGGGCCGCGATCCGAAGACCTCGGTGCTTAATGCGCACAACCAAGTGTGGGAGGCGAAAAATGTTTTTGTGACCGACGGGGCCTGCATGACCTCCGCCGCCTGCGTTAATCCCTCGCTCACTTACATGGCCCTTACCGCTCGCGCTGCCAGTTTTGCCACGGACGAAATGAAAAAAGGAAATTTATGAACCCCGGCCTGCTAACCCCTATCCTCATGCACCGCCGGGAAGCGCTCGCTCGCCTCGCGCTCGTCTTGGGCAGTACCATGGTGGGTGCCGAATTTTTTCTTAACGGCACGCGCGCGGTGGGCCAGGAACTTAGTCCACGGTTTTCCGCGGCCGACCAAACCCTGCTCGATGCCATCGGCGAAACGATCATTCCCGCAACCGACACTCCCGGGGCCGAAGCCGTGCAGATTGGCGCGTTTATGATTATGATAGCCGGGGAATGCTACACCCTCACGCAGCAGCAAATCTTTCACGCTGGACTCACCGCGGTGAATGCGGCCGCCAAAAAATTAACCGGAAAGACTTTTCTGGCGGCTTCGGCGACCGAGCGCACCACGCTGCTCAATCAGTTGGATGCGGAGGCTCGTTTATACTCCAAAGAAAATTCCGCCGAGGCCCCGCCGCATTACTTCAAGCTCTACAAGCAGCTAACCTTGCTGGGTTATTTTACTTCGGAAATCGGGGCTACCCAAGCGCTGCGTTATCTCGAAGTGCCGGGTGCCTATCGCGGCAATGATCCTTACCGCAAAGGCGACCGAGCCTGGTATACGCCCACTGGCGCGAGCCTTTGAGGGGGGCGAGGGAGAGACCTGTGCTGCCGAAACAAAATCGGTAAACCGCCAAGCCGCGAGCCGCCGTGGAAAGGCAAAAAAAGAGCCGGTCAAATTGACCGGCTCTGCTTTTAAACTGTTAAGCTAATTTAAGCCTCGTGGCTAGGGAGCATCTTATCGACCCGCGACTTGGCGAGCCGCACGTAGGACGGCAGCCCATTGTCGTAAGGCACGGCAACTTCGCCTTGGATTAACGGCGTGGCATAGCGGAAGAACTGGAAGTTCAAGCTAACCCCGTCTTCGTTGACCCACTCAGCCGGGAGCTTCTTCAAATTACCCACGACATCGCTCAACGCGGAGAGTCCGGTCTCGCAGGTGTAGATTTCGCCGTCACCACGCACCAAGGTGACCAGCTTATCGCTCTCACCATTCACCGCGGCCCTCACCGCAGCTTGGCCCACGAGGAAAGCCTCGTCGGTATCGGTCTTGGAAACCAAGTGAGCAGCGGCGCGCTGCGCGACCCCGAGACGAGCAACCCGGGTCTTAGCGGCGAGCTGGGACTCAACGAGATCTTTCATGAACTCGCCAACGCCACCGAGCTGCGCTTCCGTGGTGCCATTCTCAACGGCGACGTAATTGCTATCCTTGTCGATCAGGCCTTCGCTGGCGACGACGACGCAATGCTTTTCCCGTTTGAGAACCTTGCGCACGTCTTCAATGAATTTTTCGCTGCTGAAGGCAACCTCAGGCAGATAAACTAAGTGCGGCGGGTCATTGGGATGGTCGCGGCGCTTAGCGAGCGAAGCCCCAGCGGCGAGCCAGCCTGTATTGCGACCCATAACCTCAATGATGGTAACGAGATCGCCTTGGCCCATGGCATCGGCATCGAGCGACAGCTCTTTAACCGTAGCTCCAATAAATTTTAGGGCGCTGCCATAACCAGGGCAGTGGTCGGTCGCCGGCATATCATTCTCTACCGTCTTAGGTAAACCCATGACGCGCAGATCGTAGCCCTGTTCTTTGGCGAGCTCGCTGATCTTAACCGCAGTTTCCAAAGAGTCGGCATCACCGATATGGAAATAAAAGCGAATATTGTGCTCCTTGAAGACCGCGAGCACGCGCTCAACGTCTTGGGTTTTCTTCAATTTAGTCCGGCAAGTCCCCAACGCCGCACCAGGCGTAAAGCGCAAACCACGAATGACTTGCTGTGACTCAGCCGCGAGATCGATGAAATCCTCGTTAAGGAGGCCAAGCACGCCATTCAGCGAGCCATATACTTCCTCAATACAGGAATGATTAAGCGCTTCGGCGACAACACCGGCTACGCTAGCGTTGATGACGGCGGTGGGGCCGCCTGATTGGCCGATCAAACAATTACCGACTAATTCTTCTGCCATGATATAGGTTGGTTTAAAGCTGGGAAAGAAACGAAACGGATGGTCAAAAAAGGCTGCCGCCCGAGTACTGGCAAATCAAATCTCCCTAAATAATACCGGTAGCGCTGGTTGGTCAGATCTGGTGCGGGCGAGACCTGAGCCACTCCGCACTTAACCCAGCTCGGGCCGAGGACCCCTCCCGCCTTCTGCTGAAAGGATTTACGCGGGCGACAGATATGCCCGCTGTCGGGGCGAACCAGCGGATCCCGGTTATTCAACTCACAACAGCTTGGCTGGCTGGTAGTCAGCAGCACCCTTATGTTTTTTGGCCAACGGCTGCACCGCAGCCACAAAAGCATCTACTTGATGAGGGGCGGCACCGACAAAGCGTTCATTCTGGGCTAGGACCTCCAATAGCTTCTTTTTACCTAGCCCGACGCGTTTATCGCCAGCTAGCCGACTGAGCAAATCGACATCGCCGCCAGAACGCAGTGCTTTGGCTGCCGCTAAAGCATGTTCCTTGATCGCTTCGTGCGCGGTCTCGCGGCCGGCTCCCGCCTTGACCGCTTCCATTAAAATCGTGGTGGTCGCCAAGAAAGGGAGATTGCGCTTATTTTCTGCGATGATGGCCGCAGGAAAAACCTCCATCTGCCGCAGGACTGTCAGGAAAGTCTCGAGCAAGCCATCCATCGCGTAAAACGCATCGGGCAACGCCACGCGACGTACCACCGAACAAGAAACATCGCCTTCGTTCCACTGATGCCCAGCCAAGTTGGCCGTCATCGTTACATAGCCTGCAATGATCGTAGAGAATCCACAGATTCGTTCGCAGTTCCGCGCATTTACTTTGTGCGGCATCGCGGAGGAACCGACCTGCCCCGCCTGAAAACCTTCTGTGAGGAGACCGGCCCCGGCCATTAAACGTAAGGTAATCGCGCAACTCGCCGCCGCCGCCCCCGCTTGGTGCAGGGCACTCACAACATCAAAATCAAGCGACCGGGGATAAACCTGCCCCACCGCTCCCAGTGATTGCCGAAAGCCCAGATGCTTTACGATCCGCGCTTCCAGTTGGTCCACCTTCGCGGTGTCACCACCTAATAGCGTGAGCTGATCCAATTGCGTCCCGACCGCGCCTTTAAGTCCGCGGACCGGATAACGCACCAATAAATCGTTGATCCGAGCCTGCGCAATTAACAGCTCCTCGCCGAACATCGCCAACCGTTTACCCAGTGTCGTGGGCTGCGCCGGTACATTATGCGTACGGCCAGTGATCATCACGTCGCGATGCGTCGCCGCCTGCCGACTCAGGGCGAGCAGCGCCGCCGCCACTTTAAATTGCACCAACTGCAACGAACGGGCGACCTGCAACTGCTCAACGTTTTCAGTTAAATCCCGACTCGTGAGCCCTAAATGAATAAACTGACGCTTAGCCAAATCTGAAAATTCCTCGATGCGGGCTTTCACATCGTGCAGGGTCACCCGCTCCCGCTCCTTGATGTGGGCCACATCAACGTCGCTCCGGACGCGTTCATAATCCTTAATCGCCTCACTGGGAATAGCGACGCCGAGATCTTTCTGGGCCTTCATTACGGCGATCCAAAAATCGCGCTCTAATAAGATGCGGCCGTGGGCCGACCAAGTCTCTTTCATTGCCGCCGAGGCATAGCGCTCGGCAAGCACATTGGGCGTAGTTTCAGGGGCGGAGACGTTCGGCTTCACGCCGACAACCGTTAGGCAGCGTCGCGTGGTTGCCAATGGAAAAGCGTGTCACGACGCCAACGTCCGCTAACCCCCAGCGTCGATTAAGTCAGGCACCGCACTGCCATGTCGCGCAAGACCGCTTCCTGCTCATGGGGCCGGCGGATAATCTCTTCAAAGACGCGCACAAATTCCTGCTGATTATCAATCAACCGCCGGAGCGGTGGAAGTTTGGCATTACTCACCAACTTGCCCACGTACCATTGGTTCTGCGTAAAGAAATTGTAGGAGCTTTTTTCGGCATCGCCGCCAAAATGTTTCGCGTAGGCCGCCTGCGTGCGCGCCCACGCGGCCTTATCAAAGCCATACGGCCCGGGGGCGCGCAAATCACCCGCATCGAGCAGCACCCGACACTGCAGTAAAATGCGATTCCGATTTTGAAAGGCGCTAATGATGGGGCGCGCATCCCCGCCGGCAAAAAAATGCCGCTGGAGTTCGACCAGTGTGCCCGGGAGATCCCCCGCGAAAAACCGATCGGCGGCCGCAAAAAAATCTCCTTCCGCAAAATTAGGCGTCAATTCCTCCACGTGCGCTTCTTCAATCACTGCCGCCGTCGCCCCACCGCCCGCATAAGTTGACAACTTGCGGGTCTCTTCGGTTAACAGCCGAGTATTCGGGCCCACTTTCTGCAGGAGCAACTCCATCGCACCCGACGCAAAACTGGCCCCAAAGCTGCGTGCTTCCTCCTGCACAATCGCCGCTAAAGTTGCGCCGGCCTCCTCACTATCGCCGCCCGCTAAAGTGAAATCAGCCTGCGCTTCACCCCATTTAGCAAAAGCCCGGCGCCGATCAACCGGCGCCGCGGTGACGATTACCGCCACCTCGGCCGGATTTATCTGCGTCAGCAATTCCTGCAGCGCGGCCACTTGCTGCAGGGTGCCTTCCGCGCGACCGGTGATACTATCGGCCAGGAAATTCACATCCTTAAACCAGATGATCCGTTGCCCACCAAACATGGGCATCGTCTGCACCACTTCGCGGAAACGGGCGACCGCCGTCTCCACCTCCCCAACGTTGCCGGCAAACCCGCTAATAATTTCTCGCGAGAATTCATCGGCCTTCGTCGCCAACGCCAAAGCCTCAAAGCGCTCCCGCCCGAGCCGGTTAACAATAAAGTCGTCCGGCCCGCAGATGAACGTAAAATTTTTAGCCGCAGCGGACATGGCCGTGATTTGCCCATGAAACGACCGAAAGCGCACGAAAAAAGTTACGGCCCCTACCAGCGGCCGCGCTTATCACCCCCGCCCGCGATCAATTCGCCAGCGGCGCCGGCGCCTGACATGCCTCGCGCGCGAGTTCCCGGCGCAACCAATCAATCGCCGCGGTCACCGCCCGCTGCTTCACGGCCCCCCGGGGACCAGGATAATTCAACTTGCGCGACCAACTGCCACCGGGGCCATGTAGCCCGAGATAAATCGTACCAACTGGGTTCTCCCCCGTGCCACCAGCGGGCCCCGCAAATCCGGTGACGGCCACCCCATAATCAGCACTCAATTTCTCGGCCACCCCCGTCGCCATCGCCACCGCACACTCCGCACTCACCGCCCCGTGCTGCGACAGCAAACACTCCGGGCAATCCAGCAGCAGCATCTTCGCATCATTGCTGTAGGAAACAATGCCGCCGTGAAAAAATTTAGAGGCCCCACAAATATCGGTAAAATTATTAGACAATAATCCCCCAGTACAGGACTCCGCCACCGCCAGCGTGCGGCCCGCGGCCCGTAACTGATCGGCGACCACTTTAGTCAGCGTATCGTGGCCAAAGCAGACGAAATTATCGCCCAACAGCACCGCACACTCTTGCGCGATGGCCTGTAACTGCACCATCGAATAGACCTGATCGGGCGAACTCACCCGACAATCGACCTGCCCTTGATGCGCACAATAAGCGATGCTCAGCGCAGGATAGCGTTGGAAAATAGTCTGAAATTGCGTCTCCAACAGCGACTCCCCAACCCCAGCGGTCCGGATTTGCACATAAGCCTCGCGCGCACTTAACAATCCTAATTGGGCTAAACGCGGCACCACTTGCTCAATAAACATGGGCTGCAATTCATTCGGCGGCCCCGGTAACATAATGAGGACCTTGCCCGCCTGCTCCACCCACAGACCGGGCGCGGTGCCATTCGCATTAGGCAGCACCTCGCCGCGCTCAAAACGATAAGCCTGCTTAAGATTATTGGCCGTCATCGGACGATTCAGCCGAGCGAACCGTTGCGCGATGGCTTGCTCGGTCGCCTCATCTAAAATCAATTGCTGCCCGAGCGCCTGCGCGAGCACCTCCCGCGTGCGATCATCACATGTCGGCCCCAATCCACCCGTCGTAATAATCACATCAGCCTGCGCCCAACTTTCGCGGAATTGCGCGGCAATGGCTTCCGCCTCATCCGTAATCGTGACATTGCGCTGCAACAAAACCCCCCGCCGACCGAGCTGGGCACCGATAAAAGTTAAATGGCCATTGGCGGTCAACCCGAGCAGCAGCTCATCTCCCAGCGTGAGTAATTCATAACGGAGGGCGCGCGGTGAAGAAGATGATGCTGAAGTGACCATACAAAGGGGGTCGCGCAACCTACCCCGTTTTTATTAAAACGCCAGCTTCCCGCTTATTATGGGGGATTTTCTATCATTGCGAGAGACCGGCAACCCAGCAATTCAGCTAGCCGCAGTCGCTCACCCGTTTTCTGCCAAGGGCGGCTCAACTCCATGTCCGCCTCTGCCCACTCCGATGATCTCAAGGCCAAAGTCCGCGCTCTGCCGGACGGCCCGGGCGTTTATTTAATGAAGGACCGCCTCGGCCGAATCATTTACGTCGGCAAGGCGAAGAATCTAAAAAAGCGCGTCGCCTCCTATTTTCAGCCAAGCCGCGCTCGCGCCCTCAGACATCAGCCGAAAATTCGGACCCTGATCGAAATGATCACTGATTTGGAAATTCTCGAAGTAAAATCCGAACCCGAAGCCCTGCTCCTCGAAGGTAAATTGATCAAGCAGTGGCGGCCGAAATATAACACTGATTTCACGGACGATAAACGTTTCCTCCTCGTCCGCCTAGATCTGGAAGCCCCCCTGCCTCGTTTCGTGCTCACTCGTTTTCGCAAGGATACGCGCTCGCGGTACTTCGGCCCTTTTGTGCATTCCGGCCTGCTGCGCAAAACCCTAACCTCAATGCGCCAACGCTTCGGCATTATGCTCGCCGATGCTACGCCCAAAAAAATCACCCCCGATACCTGGGAGTTATATAGCGACGCCCGGGCCGAACTGACGCCTTGGCCCAATGTGGTCACCGCAGCAGAATACCGCACCCGCGTGGAGGCCGCCGCTGAGTTTCTCGATGGCAAAAGCCGCGAATGGCTAACCACGCTGCGGACCGAAATGAGCGCCCGCGCCGCTAAACAAGAATATGAAAGGGCCGCCGAATTACGCGATGTCGTCTTGGCACTCGAACAAACCTTGGCGCGCACCCGCAAATTTACCCGCGATCTGACCCAACTGCGGTCCGACGACACGGGTCTCCAGCAATTACAAACAGCCCTTGGGCTCTCCGCTCCGCCCACCCATATTGAGTGTTTTGATATCTCGCATATCTCGGGAACTTTTGTCGTCGCGTCGCTGGTGCACTTCACGAATGGCCGACCCGACCGCGACCAGTATCGCCGATTCGCGATTAAAAGTTTTATCGGCAATGATGACTTTAAGGCGATGGAAGAAGTTGTCGCGCGGCGTTTCCGCCGCTTAATCAAAGAGCAAAAAGCCTTCCCCGATTTAATCGTGATCGATGGCGGTCGAGGACAAATCGGGGCAGCCCTCAAGGCGTTTGTGGGGCTCGCTTGCCCGCCGCCGCCCCTGATCGGTCTCGCCAAAAAAATGGAGACGATAATTTTTCCGGACGCCCGTCCGCCGCTGAATTTACCCCTCAATCACGCCGGCCTGAATATTCTGCAACGCCTGCGGGATGAAGCGCACCGCTTCGCCAACACCTATAACGCCGACCTCCGTTCGCGGAAAATCAAAGAAAGCATTCTGGATGATTTCCCCGGGCTCGGCCCGGTGCGGCGCCGCGCGTTGCTCGCTCACTTTACGTCCCTCGCTAAATTGCGCGCGGCCACTCCCGCAGAAATTAGCGCGGTGCCCGGCTTTGGGGGGAAAATTGCCGCGGAACTATCCCAGTTCTTACAGCCGAGCTAAGGACTAGCCGGACGGCGAACCCGTGCCTGGACGGGATCCTAATTCAGCCACACGATCGCGAAATTAAGCGCCGTGGCAAAACTGACCCACAACAGATAGGGCAACCACAACCAACCGGCCGCCCGATCGGCGCGCCGTAAATCGATTTGCAGCGCAACCAGTACCCCCCAGAGCACAATAATATCAACGAGCGCCCAAGCCGGCTGCTTGAGGCCGAAAAAAATAATCGACCACCCAGCGTTTAAAGCCAACTGCGCAAAATAGCTGAGAACCAGTTTTGACCGCCCCGGGTCACTTGAGCACGCGCGCCAAGCCCGCCATACGGCGATAGCCATCAGCACATACAGGACGGTCCAGACCGGCCCGAAAATCCAACTGGGTGGATTCCAGGATGGTTTATGCAGTAGCGGATACCAGGTTCGCACATTGGCAAATGTAGCGAGGGAACCGATGGCTCCCGCGGTAAAACTCGCCGCCATAAAACCAACGAGGCTTAACCCTGATCGCGATGCCTTGACGCTGCGCATAAAAATGGTCGGGGGCTAACGCCGCAGACGTAGGATTAAATCCATGACCCGATCCGGCAGTAGCCATTTTAGAAACAAAAAAATCTTGGCGTGCAACGGACCACTATAACGCGGTGCGGGCTGATTACTCGCGAGCGCCCGGGCAATGAGCCGCGCAATGTCATCAGGCACCCCCGCCACCCGGCGCAGTTTTTTATACCCGACGCGGAACCCAGCCATAAAAGGCGCATACGGGCCCGGGTGATCCGTGTATTGGTCCGAAGCTTTATCGGCGGCCGCAATAAACTCTGTCAAAATAAAACCGGGTTGAATCAACGCGACGCGAATTCCGAAAGGCTGCAACTCACCGCGCAGTCCATCCGTGATGGCCTCCAGCGCATGTTTAGTGGCGTCGTAAATCGATGAGAGGGGGCGCGCAATCCGCCCGGCCACGGAGCCAATATTGACGATACAGCCGCTGCCCTGTGCTCGCATCACGGGGACCACCAACTGCGTTAAGGCAATGAGGGCGAAAACATTGGTTTCAAAATTTTTCCGCATCGCCTCCACCGGCACAATTTCAAGCGGGCCGCGCGTGGCGTAACCCGCATTGTTAACTAACCCGTCGATTCGTCCGAATTTTTTTAAGGTCGCTTCGATTAAGCGCCGCCGATCGAGGTCGCTGGTCACATCGCCCGCCACCACTAATACCCGCTCGCCCGTCGGATCGAGCCCCGCGGCCAGAGCCGCGAGACGATCTGCCCGCCGCGCGGATAACACGATCCGCGCGCCAGCCTTCGCTAACCACCGCGCGGTCGCCTCCCCGATACCAGAGGAAGCGCCTGTGATGATGATCACTTGCTCGGCGAGGGCGGGCACCGTAATTACTGCGAGTCGTAGATTTGCACGCGCGTCCAGTGGGACTTAAATTGCGCGACAAATGCCAAATGAATGGGATCAATTTGGTAAGCGGCCTCCGCCGCCACGTCGCGGCACTGGACGATCAAGGCGAGATCAAAGCTATGATCAATGATGGGGCGCGCCGTCGTCGGAGCCGGGCCCCCGATTGAAGTGGCCACGACAGATTTAATTGCGGCCAGACTTTCCAATCCGCGCCGGAAGTCCGCCCGTTGCGCGGCGGTGAGCTCAGGTTTTAGCCAAAAATACACACAATGAAATAGCATAGGCCGCCTAAAGAATCATTCTAAGCGCCTGAGGCAAATACCGATTAGCAGCCGAGCACTACCCCAGTGCTCGGCCGCCAATCAGTAACCCAATAACTACCCAATTTTATCGCGCTTAGAAACCGTAACGAACCCCCACCGCGTAAAGCCAAGGATTGAGTTGCGCCTCGGTCAGGGTCGCCGTCGCCGTAGACACACTCGAACTGAGGGCGGCTTTCTTCACATCGACATTAAAGGCCCAACGCTCATCGAAGTTCCAATCCACCCCAAACTGCGCGGCAAGGCCGAGGCTATAATGATCGAGATGCAGGGGAATGCCCGCGACCATCAGTTCATTGCCCCAAATCAGAGTGAAATTTACCCCCAAAC
>CAIVJE010000131.1 GCA_903906135.1 uncultured Verrucomicrobiota bacterium
ATTACCCGGCTACACTTTTCATAACGAACAGGGCTGCTTGAATCTTTTTAGTCCAGAACTCTGGCCCGCCCGCGCCGCGCTCCTGCCGCTCTACGATCGGCTGGAAGCTCCTTACCAAATCCTCCGGCCCGCAGAAATTCGCCGCCGCTGGCCGGGGCTCAATCCTGCCGATGATTTCTTGGGTCTCCTCGATCCCACGGGCGGCTATAGTGAACCGGCTGACTATTTACCCGGCCTCACCAAACGGGCCCGCGCCCTAGGGGTCGAAATTCGCGAGAATGTGCAGGTCAATGAAATCTGTATTAAAAACGGCCGGGCCTGTGGCGTAAAAACCGCTGCCGGGCTCATCGCCGCAGATGTGGTCATTGTCGCCACTTACGCCTGGATCCTACCCCTCCTGGCTGCCGTTGGCCTATCCCTCCCGGTCAAAACGTTTGTCCACCAACGCTACGTGTCCGCCCCGCTGGATAGTCCGGTGCAATTTCCACCGATCAATGCCGATCCTTTCTTTGGCTATATTCGGCCGGCTAAGGGTAACCGTGTTTTATTGGGCATCGAAACACCAGAGCGCGATGATTTCAAAGTACCCTCGCTAGATTTTCGCCTAGATCCGCTCACCGCTGAATCCGACCTGATCGCGCCCACCGTTGAAAGATTTAAAAACTTTTTTCCCACCCTCGCTGACTTGCAGTGGGAATCAACCCACGTGGGCTTGTTATCATTTTCGATGGATGGCGAGCCGATCATCGGACCGGTCACCGGAGTGGAAGGCCTCTGGATCGGAAATTGTTTTCATTCCGGGGGCTTCTCCTACAGCCCCGCGGCCGGCTACTTTCTGGCGGAACTAGCCGCGACTGGTTCAGCCCCGATCGACCTCACCGCCTTTTCACCCGCCCGATTTGCGGCCGCCCCAGCCGAAACCGCTGCGTACATCGCCTCCACGGTGCCGCAGCGGAATGCCTCCCGTCGGCGGCATTAAGCGCTCCTAAAAAGCCTTCTCCTCATTTCTCCAGCCCTACCCCATGAAATCACTCCCCCTTTCTCGGCGTAATTTTATTAAATCAGGCGTCGCCACCAGCACCGCCCTCACCTTAGCGACGCAGCTACCCTCTTTCGCCACAGCGGCCGAGACCGCGCAGAAGACGGCCCCCATGAAGCCCTTATCCGCACATCGGAATCTCTTCAACGGCGACTGTAATTTTCTCTTTTATAATCCGGAGTTATGGCAACCCGAAGGCGGTGCCTACAGCGCCCGAGCGGTGCATCGCTTCATCGATTTGCTCGCCACCAGCGGGGTCGATACTCTCTTGGTCAATCCCAACACTCAGGTCGTGTGGTACCCGAGTAAGCAGCTCGAATATGTCCTCCAAGGTTATCGACGCGGCGATCGCTCCTTTGCCCAACCCATCGCTGCCGGTAATGCCGGCCTTTCCCCCATTCAAGTCGAACAAACTGTCGACCACCTCGTCCGCCTGTTCGATCTGTACTTAGATTTAACCGAAGCGGGGGTCGACTGGTTAGCCGAATGCTCCCGCGCTTGCCGCGCACGCGGTATCAGCCCGTGGCTGAGCTATCGCATGAATGCGACGCATTTCTCCAATGCCCCCGATAGCCCCGTCAGTTGCCAATTATTTCGTGATCCCAAAAATCGCTTATCCGGTCGCATTCCCGGCGCGGCCGCCACCACCCACGCTGGGTGGATTGGTTTGAATTATGGTCGCCGTCCCGTGCGCGATTATATGTTAGCGATGATTCGTGAGGGCATCGAAAGTTATGACTACGAGGGCTTGGAACTCGACTGGCTCCGCCACCCGGTGTGCCTCGAGGCTCCTGCGACTGCCCGCCAGACTGACGAAATGACTGACTGGTTTGCCGAAATCAAAGCGCTGACCAAAGCTCGCCGCCCGTCTTTCCCTCTCGGGCTGCGCATTCCCAGCAATCTCGGCTATTTGCGGACGATTGGTTTGGATGTAAAAACCTTGGTGCAGCGTGGCATCATCGACTTTGTGACGTTCAGTAATTTCTGGCAGACTTCCTGGGAAATGCCGCATGACGAACTGCGCCGCGAGCTCGGTCCGGATGTAACCATTTATGGCGGCATGGAAGATGCGCCGAACTGGCTGGAAACGCATGCCCCGTCTCTCACGGAACGTCCCACCGGTCCGGAAATTCAACTCGCGGGGGATAACGCGTTCAAGTCCAGCCAAACCTCCGCAGTCGCTAAGCGTATTCGCGGGACTCGCTACCTCACCTCCAGCCCGGAGTTGATGCGCGCTAATGCGGCCGGAAAACTCATCCTTGGAGCTGATGGCCTCGAGCAGTTTAATTTCTTCGTCACGGATCAAGTGCTCGTGCCCGGCCAGCGCGCCGATTATGCCGCGTTGCGCCAATTAGCTGATCTCAATTTTCTCCGCGGTCAGGAAAAACATTACGCGCTCAATACAGCCTCCGTTCAGCCCACCAAAATCTGGGATGTCGCTGAGCAATTACCCGTAAAAATTCCTGCCCAGCATCGGCGCGCACTCCGGCTGCCCATGTGTACCGAGCCCTTGGAAACGGGACTAAAACTCGTGATTCAAGTCATTACCAAACGGACCCAGACCCCACTCGACTGCGGCGTTAGCTTGAATGGGGCCTGGCCCGTCTTTGTCCGCCACGAATCAGAAAATCTCTTATTTCCGGCTGGACCCTACACTAAACACGTCGAGGAACATATCGCTTGGAATTATGCTGGCGATCTCACGGCACTCAAAGATGGCTGGAACGAGATCACGCTCTATAATGAATCCAATGAAACCCTCGAGCTCGTCGGTCTGGAACTCGGCATAGTTCGTCATAAAACAAGTTAACCAGATCCTAGCCTTCACCCCGATTCAATTAATCTCCTTACTTTAACCGCCTCACCTTTTTTATTTTTCCATGAATTCGACCCTCATCACTAACGCCCAGATTGTCTACCCAGGCAAAAAAATCGCCTTGGGCCAACTGCTCCTGACCGGCGGGCGCATCGCCGCCATTGATCCCGCCCCAGCCGCGATTCCCCCTGGGACCACCCGGATCGATGCGGGTGGCCGCTGCCTCACCCCCGGCTTAATTGACCTCCACACTCACGGCATCGGCCATCATCTCTACGAAGCCTCGCCGAAAGATCTGCTGGCTGGGCTAGCCTTTGCAGCGCGCTTTGGCACTACCGGGGTCCTCCCTACGCTTTACCGTATCATGAATCGGCCGTCGCTGCCGTTACTCGCGACGCTTTCCCAAACACTCGATCAAGTGCGCGGCGTATCAGTGCCAGGCTGGCACTTGGAAGGTCCCTTTTTAAAATTACCTGGCGCCGGCGCTGACACCATCCCTGGTGATGTCGGCCTACTTAATGAGGTTCTCGCGGCGACTGGCGGGCGGACGCGCGCGATGTCGATTAGCCCTGATACGCCTAACATTATTCCGGTCATCGAGCGCTTAGTCGAAGAGGCAATCGTCCCCTTCATCACCCACACGCACGCTTCGACCGAAGAAACCGAACGCGCCATTGATGCCGGCGCCCGCCACGCCACGCATTTTTATAATGTGTTTCCAATTCCTGCGGTCACTGAACCCGGCGTGCGCCCCTGCGGCGCCGTCGAAGCCATTCTCGCTGATCCGCGTTGCGCGGTGGATTTTATCTGCGACGGCGTGCATGTCCCCCCCGTCGCGGTTCGCGCCGCCCTGGCCGCCAAAGGCCACGCCGGAGTTATTCTGATCACTGACTCCAATATCGGCGCCGGTTTGCCTGATGGCATTTATCCCACAACCTTCGGCTTTCCGGTAAAAGTCTCCGCTGGCAACGCCGCGCGCATTCATGATCCCGCCCATAAAAATCACGGCGGTCTCGCCGGCAGCGCCCTCACGATGAATGTGGGCATCGCCAACCTCCACCGTTGGCTAAAAATTCCCTCCGAGCAAATTTGGGCCATGGGCACGGCCAATCCGGCTCGCCTGATGGGCTTAACCACTAAAGGCGTGATCGCAGTAGGCGCCGACGCTGACGTCGTGCTCTGGAATGCTGATTTCACCGCGACCCACACCTGGGTGGCGGGCGAATTAGTTTACAGCGCGAGCTAACCATTACTTTCGCCTAAATTTTTCTCCCTGCCTATCGGCGGTTTTAGTCCGCCCTCAGCCATGCTATTTCCGACTCAAAAACGTGACCCTGAACTCTACCCCCATCGTCATGGGTTGTATTTTTCATTTTTTAATGCGCTCAACTGGCAGGTAGCGATCGGGACCCCCACGGTGCTATTTATGCAGCACCTGGGCGCGGATTCATTTCAAGTCGGACTGGTCTTCGCGTGGACCTTTTTGTTGACCCCCGTGCAGGTACTCGCGACAGCCTTTCTGCCGCACCTTGGATTTAAACGACTCACCTTGGCCGGCTGGAGCGCTCGTGGCTGGTGCTTAGTGGTGCCCATCGGATTAGCCCTTCTCGCTCCCCGCCAACCGCTACCGTGGATGATTTACGCCATGGTTACGTCGATGTTTTTGTACAGTTTGAGTCGCGCCGTGGGTGGCGCGGCGTTGACCACCTGGCTCTACCAACTCATTCCCGCCTCCATCAGCGGACGCTATTGGGCCACTGATCAAATTCTATCCGCGGCCGCCATCGTCGGTTCTTTACTTCTCTACTCGCTGCTTTTTTTTATTTTTCCGCCTTATTTAGTATTTTTTGTTCAATACAGCATCGCCATCTTGGGTGCGTGGATCGCGAATCGTCAGTTAAACATTTTACCTGATGTGGAACGACCGAAACTGCTGAGCCTGGAAAAAATTATAACGGAAACGCCCCGCTTAATCACTGAGCCGAGTTTGTTTCGAACCTACCTCTGGTTATCCGTGCCGCTCTTTGTCACGATCACGCCCCTCGCCCCCTTTGCGGCCTATTACCTTAAAGCCACCGCCGGATTAATGGCGGCGAGCATCATGCTGCTGACGACGCTCACTTATTTCGGAGTGATCGCCGCGAATTGGTTAATGCGCACTCACATGGACCAACATGGCGCCATTCCATTTTTCCGTCTCTCGTATGCTTTCTTCGGTTTGATTGCCGCCGGGTGGATGCTGTTTCTGCAAAGTGGTGGCCGCTGGTTAATCATGCTCCCATTTCTTTATTTCCTCCAGGGCTTCGCCTCCGCGTGCTGGACCTCCGCTAATCTCACCTACCTCTGTAAAATTATTCCCGAACAAGATCGCGCGCTCCCCGTTTCCATTCATGGCGCCGTCATCACTTTTCTCGGCGGCTGCTCTCCTGT
The DNA here is from genome assembly GCA_903906135.1 of uncultured Verrucomicrobiota bacterium. Classification (GTDB taxonomy): domain Bacteria; phylum Verrucomicrobiota; class Verrucomicrobiia; order Opitutales; family Opitutaceae; genus Lacunisphaera. Next base: position 5,286 of record CAIVJE010000131.1, read on the forward strand.
GCTCTGGGGACTCTTCATGAAGGGACCCACTGAGGGTGCG
>CAIVJE010000132.1 GCA_903906135.1 uncultured Verrucomicrobiota bacterium
GCACTGCGCAATCTTGAGCGACGCCCCACCCAAGCCTTCTTCACTATCACGGGTCTCGCGCTTGCCACCGCGTTGATCATTATGCCGAACACCTTCAAGGCAGGGATCAGCGAGGTCTTGGATTTTCAGTGGGATGTCGTCCAACGGCAGGATCTCAATCTCAGCCTCGTCGAGCCTTCTTCCGCCCGCCTCGCTCACGAATTAGCTCAATTGCCAGGCGTCATGAGCTTGGAACCCGCCCGGAATGCTGCCGTGCGCGTACATTTCCAGGGAAGGAGTCGCCAAATTGGTCTGCGCAGTCTGCTGCCTGGGGGACAGCATAGCCGTGCCATCGATGGCGCTGGCCACGAAATTTCCCCACCACCGCACGGCGTAATTTTATCCGCCAAATTAGCCGATGTCCTGGGCGCAAAAATTGGTGACACCATTATGCTCGAAGCCCTCGAAGGCCGTCAGCCGATTACCCCCATGCCGATCGTGGCGCTAGCCGAAGATTTTACCGGCATCGCGGCCTACATGGATCTTCACGCCATCAATCGTTTTCTCGGGGAAGGTGACGTCATCACCGGCGCTAGCATCGGCCTCGATTTTTCTCAGCGCGCCAATTTTCTCGCCGCGCTGAAAGAAATTCCGCGCGTCAGCTCCGTCGCCATCAAAGAAACGATGCGCCAAAGCTTCCGCGAGACCACCGCCAAGAGCATGGGATTGCTCCAAAGCATCTATTTAACTTTCGCTGTCATTGTGGCATTTGGCGTCATCTACAACAATGCGCGCATCTCCCTTGCGGAGCGAGCCCGGGAACTCGCCACTCTGCGGGTCATCGGCATGACCCAGCGTGAAGTCGGCACTATCCTCGTTGTCGAATTAGCCATCCTTTCGGTGCTCGCCGTGCCGCTCGGCTTACTCCTCGGCACGGGTCTGACCACGTTAATTGTCGGCTCCGTCAACACTGAGACCATCCGCTTGCCACTCGTTTTTACGCTCTACACTTACACCTACGCCATCGTCGTGGTGCTCATTGCCTCTACGCTTTCGGCCCTCTTTGTTCTGCGTAAGCTCAAACAGCTGGACCTCATCGCGACCCTCAAAGCGCCCGAATAACCTACCCACACCAGCTAAGCTTCCCCCACTCATGACTGACTCGTGTTTGCGATTTTCAATCGCTGGCCGTAAATTACGAGCCTAGGACCCATTGCCTTTTCAAACCACCCTGCTTCTCGTCAAGTCACTCTCTCTTGCTCATGCACTCCCCCGCTCCTATCGCTAAAAAAGCTCCGGTCTTTCGCGGGCTACCTTATATCGGCGGAGCCGCGCTCGTGGCTCTGCTCGCCTTCGGTCTGCGGCCCCAGCCGACCACCGTGGAAACCGCCCACGCGATCAACGGCACCCTCCGCGCCACGGTGAGTGAAGAGGGCAAGACCCGCATCCGCCAACGCTACGTCGTCTCCTCCCCAGTCACCGGACAATTACGGCGAGTGCCCTTTAAACCCGGCGCAGAAATTACCGCGGCCTCCATCGTTGCGGTGATCGAACCCCTCGCCGCTTCCCCCCTCGATCCACGCAGCCGCGCCTTAGCGGAAACTCGCCGCACCGCCGCGACCGCTGCTCTCGAAAAAAGTCGCGCGGCTTACGCGCTCGCTACCAATGAACTTCGCCGCATGACGCGAATGTTTGCAGATAAAACAGTTTCGCCCCAAGATCTCGAAACAATCCAATTGCGCGAAACCGCGGCGGCTCGTGATTTAATCACCACCGAGGGTTTATTGCGCTCCCTTGAAACCGAGTTGGCCGATACCGCGGTCGGCAGTGAAACTTCCCTCATCGAAGTGCATGCACCGAACGCTGGTCGCGTCCTCCATGTTTTTCAGGAAAGCCAACGTCCGATTACCGCCGGCACTCCGATCCTCGATATCGGTGATCCCAGCGATCTGGAAGTGGTGATCGAATTACTCTCGCGCGACGGCGCGGCGCTTACTCCAGGAACTCGCGTCGAGCTCGAACAATGGGGCGGCCCCCAACCACTCGAAGCACGAGTGCGCTTGGTCGAACCCGCGGCTTTTACAAAAATTTCTGCCCTCGGAGTGGAAGAACAGCGCGTCAACGTCGTCGCCGATATTATCACCCCGCTAACCGCCCGCCCAACCCTCGGCGATAATTTCCGCGTCGAAGCCCGCGTCGTCATCTGGGAGGAAACGCCCGTACTCAAAGTGCCGGTGTCAGCGCTGTTTCGTGACGGCAATCGCTGGGCCGTCTATGTTGTCCGACATGGCCGCGCCGCGCTCGTGCCCGTGCAAGCCGGCCGCTCGAGTGGCATTGAGACGCAAATACTCGCTGGTTTGAACGCGGGCGATGAAGTCATTCTCTACCCAGGTGATCGCATCACGGAAAATCAGCGGGTGCATCCAGTTAAAATCTAATTTTTTTTCGAGCTGGCTTCCCCTCGACTAGCCGACAATTTCAGCGGCCATGCACCCCGCCCCGGCGCCTGAAGCTACTCGCCTCAGCGAAATCTCCCCTCAGCAATGGAAATCCGGCATCGCGGCTTGGTTAGGCTGGCTGTTTGATGGCTTAGAGCTGCATCTCTACACGCTCATCGCGGCTCCGTTGGTCGTGCACTTACTGGGTGTGGCGAGCGCAGCTGATCCCGCGGTCAAAGAAAAGAGCGCCTACATTCAAGCTGCCTTCCTCGTCGGTTGGGCCATCGGGGGAGCTTTCTTCGGCCGCCTCGGCGATCTGCTCGGGCGCAGTCGCGCCTTGGCCCTGACTGTTTTGACTTATGCGTTATGCACCGGTTTGTGCGCCTTCGCGCAAACGTGGTGGCAACTCATGATTTTTCGTTTTATTGCCGCCTTAGGCATTGGGGGCGAGTGGGCCGTCGGCGCTTCCCTCCTCGCCGAAACCTGGCCCCGCGCCTGGCGCCCGTGGCTCGCCGCCGTACTGCAAAGTGGCGTTAATTTGGGCATTCTTATCGCCGCCGCCGTCGTTTGGCTGCTCGCCCAACTCCCGCACCCGCCGGCCGAACGTTACGTGTTTCTCGTCGGAGTCTTACCCGCGCTCTTAGTTTTCTGGATTCGCCGCCACGTACCAGAGCCAACTACGTGGCAACGCGCTGAAGCCAGCGTGCACCATAAAAACCCCGGCATCCGTGATCTTTTCCGCGGACCGCTCGCACGAACCACTTTCCATGTCACCTGCGTCTGCGCCCTCAGTCTATCGGCTTGGTGGTTGTTCATTTTCTGGCAGTCACAGCACTTACGAAAAATTCTCGCCGCCGCCAACGCTCCCGCCGCGGAAATCAGTCGACTCATCCCCAGCGCATTTTTTGTGATGATCGCGGTGTCAATTGTCGGAAATTATTTTGCCGGCTGGCTCGCCACCCGCATCGGCAATCGTCGCTCTATCGCCCTCATGTTCTGGGCGCTGTTCGCCAGCATGGCAGGCGCCTTCATGGTCCCACGGGGCTTTGGGGAACTCGCCTGGTTCTGGATTCCCTTGGTCGGATTTTTCTCCGGCGTGTTTGGGCTCTTCACGATGTATCTGCCCCCGCTTTTTCCCGTGCTTCTCCGCACCACGGGCGCGGGCTTCTGCTACAATATCGGTCGCCTCGCGGCGGCCGCTGCTTCCATTGTTTTCGGCTGGGCTGCCCCCGTGGGTGATTTCCGTCTCGCCCTCCTTGCCTCGAGCTTTCTCGCCCTCGGCGCTGCGATCTGGGCCTGGTGGCTCCCCGAAAAAACGTTAGAAACCTGAGCCTTCCAGGATCGCGCTGCGCTCGGGGTTTTGCCCAATACACCCGATAACTTAAGTCTACCTCTATGCTTAATCACGCGCGCCCCCTCCACTGTTTCTCGAGCGCCTTACTGCTGCTCATCGTATCGCTGGCCCGCGCCGCCGATGTAAACCCGACTCAAGATCGGGCTGATCATTTTTTGACCCTGGTTAATTCAAGCTACCAGGCGATGGTCACGCTTGAATCCAATGCCGTTTGGAATGCCGCGACTGATGTATCTCCCGTGCACGATGCCTCAGCCGAAACCGCGGGCAAGGCTCGCGCCGCTTTTCTCGGCAATCCCACCATTATTAACGAGACCAAAGCACTGCTGCTCAAACGCCGCGATCTCAACGCACTCACCGTGCGCGAGCTTGAGCAATTGTTACTCAACGCGGCCGAAGGGCCCATGACCAATCCCCGACTCGTCAGCGCCCGCATCGCCGCGGAAGTTGCGCAGGCGTCGACGCTCAACAGTTACGAATTTAAACTCAACGGTCAGCCCATCACGGTAAACGCCATCGATCAGCTGCTCAATGAAAGCACTGATTTATCTGCACGGCAGGCGGTCTGGGCCGCCTCCAAGGAATCAGGCAAAGCCCTAAAAGCGGGCCTGATCAAACTGCGTGATCTCCGTAATGGCGTCGCCCAAGAGCTCGATTATCCCGACTACTTCGCTCTTCAAGTTGCTGGCTACGGCATGACCACAGAAGAGATGCTCCAGCTGAATGTTGATTTCATGCGCGAGCTTCGCCCCCTCTATCTGCAACTCCACACGTGGGTGAAATATAAGTTAGCCGAAAAATATCACCAACCAGTACCGCGGCGCATTCCCGCGCATTGGCTCAATAATCGCTGGTCCCAAGAATGGGGCGGCCTCGCTGACGGCGCTGATCTAACCACATTTTTCAAAGATCGCTCGCCAGACTGGATCGCACATAGCGCCGAGAAATTTTACGTCGGTTTGGGCTTTGCGCCTCTGCCCGCATCTTTCTGGACAAAGTCGGATCTTTTTCCGGTACCCGCGGGCAGCCCACGCAAAAAAAATACTCACGCCTCCGCTTGGCATCTCGATCTCAATGACGATGTGCGTTCGCTCCAAAGCATTGAAGCCAATCCTCAGTGGTTCGCCACCGCTCATCATGAATTTGGCCACATCTATTATTTCAATAGCTACACGCGCCCTGAAGTTCCCATGTTGCTGCGGACGGGAGCCAACCCCGCCTTCCATGAGGGCTTCGGTGAATTAACGGCCCTGGCCGCCGGCATGGCCCCTTACCTGAAATCGCTCGGCGTTTTACCGGCTAATTTCAAAATTGATGAAAATGCCTTCCTGCTCAGCAACGCCCTCGCCCCCGGCATTCCATTTATGTTCTGGTCTTCAGGCGTGATGGCTCACTGGGAAGCCGATATTTACGCCAACCACCTGCCCGCTGATCAATGGAATCAGCGCTGGTGGCAATACGTACGCGATTTCCAAGGAGTCGAACCCCCGAGCGAACGCAGCGAAGAGTGGTGCGATGCAGCAACGAAAACCCACATCAACGACACCCCGTGCTATTATTATTCCTACGCCATCGCGCAGGTTTTTAAATATCAACTCAACGACTACATCGCCAAAAACATTCTACACCAACCACCGCAAAGCTGCAATTATGCTGATAATAAAGCGGTCGGAGATTTTCTGCGAAAAATCATGGAACGTGGTAAAACTGAAGACTGGCGCAAAATCCTCAAAGAGGCCACCGGCGAAGAACTTTCGACGCGCGCGATGGTAGAATATTATCAACCGCTGATGCGCTGGCTCGTGCAACAGAACCAGGGCCGGCCCATCGGCTGGGAATAAGCGGGGCTTCAAGACCCGCCCGACCAGCCAGTGTCTGCCCACGGCGTTAGCTAAACCGCCGTGGCAGAAGCTTCTGCACGCTCCTGCTAATTACGACCGGCATTAGGCGATCAAATCTTAATCCGGCGGCTCCTGATATTCCACTTATACCCCTAGTGGTTGGGCTTTTTTTGGCTAAATAAAAAAAATTATAAAGTTCAGCAACCGCAGACTTTACCTGCTGATTTAATGCGCGCAGAGTGTCCCGATGGTCAGCCCCATTCCTCCCTCCTCCGCTAGCGCGACCGCTCGCTCTAACGCTCCTCTTTTCACTATTCCCGACGTCGTCATTCGGCTCGCCGGCAATTCTCAAGACGGCATTCAGGCCGTCGGCGGTTTCCTCGCCCGCCTCGCCGGGCGCTCCGCCCAGGAGGTCATGACTTACATGACCATCCCCTCCACCATTTCAGGAGGTCCTTCCATTTTCCAAGTGCGCATCGGCTCAGGCGAAATTCTTTCGGCCGGCGATCGCGCTGACGTTCTCGTTGCTTTCTATCAGCACAGCTATGAAAGCCATCGCTCTTCCCTGCGACCCGGCGGCGTGCTGCTTTACGACTCCGACCACGTCACCCCCAACCCTGACGATAAAGAAATCACCGCGGTCGGCATTCCCATGACTAGCGCTACGGTTGAAGCCGTCGGCGGCTCTAGCAAAGAGAAGGGCAAAAATATTTACGTCCTCGGCCTGCTCGCGCGCATGTTCGACCTCGATGTACCGAAACTCAGCCAACTTATTAAAGAACGCTTTGGCGGCAAAAATGAGGACATCGTGCGCAACGCCCTCCTCGCCTTCGACGCCGGCTACGCCTATCCCGCAGAAAATCTGGCGCATATTCTTTTCCGTCTCGAAACACCGACCCCAACGGTTGGTGGGCGCCCCCAAATCACCACCGACGGCAACACGGCCCTCACCTACGGCCTCATCGCCGCTGGCGTACGCCACGGGGCCGGCTACCCCATCACGCCGTGGTCCTCCATTATGGAGACGCTGCGCACCGAGCTGCCAAAATACGGCGGTATCTTCGTGCAATGTGAAGATGAGATTGCCGCGGCCTCAACCGCCCTCGGCTTCTCCTACGGGGGCAATCTCTCGATCACCGGCAGTTCTGGCCCAGGTCTCTCACTTAAGATGGAAGCTCTCGGCTGGGCCACCATGGCCGAACTGCCCCTGATCGTCGTCAACGTGCAACGGGGCGGACCTTCTACCGGCATGCCGACAAATATTGAGCAAAGCGATTTGCTCCAAGCCATCTACGGTAGCCATGGCGATTGCCCGCGCGTCGTCCTCGCACCAAAAAATGTCGAAGACTGCTTCTACATCGCCATCGAAGCCTGCCGCATTGCCCGCGAATTTAGCACCCCGGTCATTATTCTCACCGATCAAGCGCTCGCAACTCGCATTGAAGCCTTCGATGAACCCGATCTGCCCAAGCTCATGATCGAGCAGAAGCCCGACCTCAGCCCGCGTGATGCTAGCTACAAGCCTTACCCGCTCGATCAAGTCCAACGCCACGCTCCTCCCGGCTCTGTCATCGGCTCAGGCAAATATCCCACCGTCACCGGTTTGGAGCACGACGAGTATGGCCATCCTACGGCCAGCCCCGCGATGCACACCAAGATGACGATCAAGCGCCGGGAGAAAATTAAGTCCGTCGCCGCAACCTTCCCCGCACCTGAATTGTTCGGTGATCAGTCCGGCGATGTCTTGCTCATCGGCTGGGGCTGCACCTACGGCCCCATCAGAGAAGCTCTCGGCCGCCTCCGCGGCGCTGGCGCCACCGTCGGCCATATCCAAATTCGGCATATCCACCCACTCGATGGCGGGCTCGAAGAAATTTTTGCCCGCTACCGCCACATCCTCGTCGTCGAAATCAACGACGAGGGCCTCTACGGTTACGGTCAATTGGCGACCCTGCTACGTTCGCGGTATTGCAACCCGGCTATTAGCAGTATCACCAAAACTGACGGCCTGACCTATAAAGTGAGCGAGATCGTCGAACGCGTCGCCATCAAACTCGGCCTCGCCGATACCACCGTCGGCATGCGCAAACAAAGCCTGCTCGCCTCGGCCCTCACCGCCCAGAAATAACCCGCGCCTTTTACCCTCAAATATAAATCTATGTCTGCTCCCACTCTTTCTCCCGCCGTCAGCTCAGCACCTGAGGCCCCTCGCGCGCCCCTGACTAAAAAAGTCCTCGTCGCCGACCACCCCACGTGGTGCCCCGGCTGCGGCGATTTTGCCGTGCTCGCTTCTTTTTATAAAGTTCTCGAGAAACTTAACTACCCGCAGGAAAAAATCGTCACGTTCGCCGGCATCGGTTGCTCCTCCCGCTTCCCCTACTTCGTCAACACGCACGGCGGTCACTATATTCACGGCCGCTCTCTGCCTTTTGCCGCCGGGATTAGCCTCGGACGCGATGATCTGCATGTTTTTGTGTTTGGCGGTGACGGCGATGGCTTCTCCATCGGCGGTAATCACCTCGTCCACACCGCGCGTAAAAATCCGCGCATGACGTATGTCATCATGGACAATTCGGTTTATGGTCTGACCAAGAAGCAAACCTCCCCCACCTCGCCCATCGGCTTCAAATCCAAGACCGATCCGTGGGGTGCCTTTGATCAACCGATCAATCCGATGCGCACCCTGATCAATAGCGGCGCCACCTTCATTGCCCGCAGCCATGCCACGCAAGTGAACCACATGGTAGAGATGATGCATCGTGCCGCGCTGCACGACGGCTTCTCGGTGGTAGAAATTTTGTCGGAATGCGTGGAATTCTTCGAAGGGGCCTTCGACTCCTCGATCCCGCGCAAGGGCGGCTCATTCCAAACGATTGACCTGAAGAAAAATGACGGTTCGGCCGAAGACGCCGCCCGCCATGATCCCACCGATGAGCTCGCGGCCCTCCGCCTCGCGCTGGATCCTTGGCCCGGCAAATTCGGTATTTATTACGAGAATAAAAGCCGCCCAACCAAGAACGCTCTCGAGCAAAAACTTATCACCAATACCCGGGAAAAGACCAAAAACGCCAGCGACCTCGAATTGCTGTCGAAGACTTTTGCCCGCATGCGCTGAAGTATTTTCTGCCTCGTCGGCCCTCTCGCCCCGCCTCATCCGCGGGGCTTTTTGTTGGCCACGCGCCCCGGGCCTGCTAGCTCTACCAACATGGCGAAGGTTTATTTTTACTACTCGGCAATGAACGCGGGCAAATCGACCGTTTTACTTCAGTCGAGTTACAATTACCATGAGCGCGGTATGCGTACGCTTCTCTTTATGCCGGCCATCGATACCCGCGCCGGACTCGGTCGCGTAAAATCCCGGATCGGGCTCGAAGCGGAAGCGATTACGCTCCAGCCCGAAGATAATATTTTTACCCACGTCTACGCTGAACACACCACGCCCCGAGCTGGCGCGGAACCGCACGCCATCGCCTGCGTCCTGATCGATGAAGCTCAATTTCTCACCCGCCACCAAGTTGAGCAAGTCACTGAGATCGCTGATCAACTCAACATCCCCGTGCTTTGCTACGGCCTCCGGACAGATTTCCAAGCCCAGCTTTTTCCCGGCAGCGCTGCCCTCCTCGCCCTGGCGGATACCCTGATCGAATTAAAAACGATTTGTCACTGCGGTCGCAAAGCGACCATGAACCTTCGCATTGGCCCCGATGGCCGCGGCGTGAAAGAAGGTGAACAGGTTGAGATTGGCGGCAATGACCGCTATGTCGCAATGTGCCGCCGGCATTTTAAAGCAGCGCTCGCGCCCGCTTGACTCTTAAGGACAAGCCGCGGCAAAAAATAGCCAAGGGATGCGTAGTGTCAGTGCTTTGCAACTAGCATGGCGGCACCCATACTTCTAACCTAAGTTCAAGACCATGAATGCACTCAACGCCAACTGGGCCGCGCACGCGGTTACCGCCGCCGACGCAGTCGCTCATATTCAGAGTGGGGCTAATCTCTTTATTCATGGTGCCGCCGCCACGCCCACCGCCCTCATTGAGGCGCTCGCCGCGCGCCGCGATCTCGAAAATGTGCGCATCTATCATCTCCACACCGCGGGCCCAGCCCCTTTTGCGGCACCTGGGCGTGAACATGAATTTCGCTCCGTCTCACTTTTCACCGGACCACCCTTGCGCGCGGCCGTGGCGGAAGGGCGCGCTGATTACGTGCCAATTTTTCTATCAGATGTTCCCAGTCTTTTTCTGTCAGGCCAAGTTAAGCTCGATGTGGCCTTACTGACCCTTTCGCCGCCCGATGCCCATGGTCATTGCTCCCTCGGTACCTCCTGCGACGGAGCTAAGGCGGCCGCAGAAACCGCTCATTCGGTCGTTGTTGAATTTAATGCACATATGCCGCGCACCCACGGCAATAACCTAGTGCCGTTAAATCGGGTGCATCGTTTTACCCTGACCAATCGATTACTCCCCGAGCATCACCTCGAAGCCCCCAGTGAGATCGATGCTCGCATCGGAGAGCTCATTGCTAATTTAGTCGAAGACGGCGCGACTCTGCAAATGGGCATTGGCGCTATTCCTGATGCAGCGCTGGCGCTGATGTTTCATAAAAATGACCTCGGCATTCACACCGAGATGTTTTCGGATCGGGTCGTCGACTTAGTTGAAGCCGGCGTCATCACCAACCGTTTCAAAAAAGTGGGCGCCGGCCGGATCGTCACGAGTTTTATCAACGGGACGCAACGACTCTACGATTTCGTGGCAGATAATCCCTTGGTTAATTTCTATCCCTGCGATTGGACTAACGACACCGCAATCATCCGGAAGAACCCCAAGGTGGTGGCAATTAATTCGGCGATTCAGATCGATCTCACTGGGCAGGTTTGCGCCGATTCAATCGGCCATCGCATTTTTTCCGGGATCGGCGGCCAAATGGATTTTATTCGCGGCGCCGCGCTTTCCCCGGGTGGCAAACCGATCATCGCCCTACCGTCACGCGCCCTGGGCGGAAAAGTTTCCCGCATTGTTTCCGAACTAAGCCCCGGGGCTGGGGTTGTCACCACCCGCGGCCACGTGCATTGGGTCATCACTGAGTACGGCGCGGTGAACCTGCATGGGCGCACTCTGCGCGAGCGCGGAGAGGCCCTCATCAGCATCGCCCATCCTGATTTTCGCCCAGGACTGCGGAGTGAACTTGCCAAACTACGTCATTTTACGATGAGCTGAGTACCCAACCCCTTCATGCTCTTGCCCATCGCCTCACTGCTCATTTTCATCGGCACTTACACTCCGCCCAAAGGAGAAAGTAAAGGTGTCTACTCACTTCAGTTCAATCCCACCACGGGTGCACTCAGCACTCCCGTGCTGGCCGCAAAATTGTCTAACCCGACTTTTCTCGCATTACACCCGAACGGCCGCGTGATTTATGCGTTGAGCGAAAGTGATACGGTACGCGGAAAACCGGGTGGCGGCGCCACCGCATTTAACATCGTTGCCCAGACCGGCCAACTGGAGCTTCTCAATCGCCAACCCAGCGGTGGCGTTGGTGGGGCGCACCTCGGACTCGATCCCGACGCCACAACCCTCCTGCTCGCTAGTTATAGCGGTGGGCAGGTGACCTCCTTTCCCCTAGCGAAAGATGGCCGGATTAAGCCCCCGGCGGGCACCCAAATGCTCACCGGAATTTTGGGACCACAGCAAGATCGCCAAGATAAACCTCACCCCCACTCGGTGACGGTTTCCCCCGATGGCCGCTTCGCTTATCTCTGCGATCTCGGGCTTGATAAAGTTTTCTGCTACGAGCTGAAGGCCGCCACGATGACGCCAGCCGGTGATTTCGCCACCGCTCCGGGGGCCGGCCCCCGGCATAGTAAATTCTCCGCTGATGGAAAATTTTTCTACGTGATCAACGAGCTGAATAGCACCATCACGACTTTCACGTGCGCTCCCGCGACCGGCAAACTAAGCGATCCCCGCACGGTCTCAACTTTGCCAAAGAGTTTTTCCGGCGAAAACACCTGCGCCGAAATTCGCCTGCACCCCAATGGACGCTTTGTTTATGGCTCGAACCGCGGTCACGACAGCCTCGCGGTTTTTGCCCGCGAGCCGCGCGATGGTTCCTTACAGCTTATCGAAATCGTGCCCTGCGGCGGTTCGCATCCCCGCAATTTTGCGCTATCCCCTGATGGGGCTTGGCTGATCTGCGCCAATCGCGACAGCAATAATCTCGTCGTCTTCAAAGTTAATCCTGAGACCGGCCGGCTAACCGCCACTGGCCAGACCGCGACCGTCCCGATGGCGGTTTGCGTGCTGTTTACTTCAATCGATTAAAACCCCTCAGATCCGGCGGCGCCCACTCACCGCGCGCGGCGATCGATCAAAAAGCCGCCACCCCATCCGCCGGTAAACGCGGCGGACGCAGGTTCAGCACCAGATAATAGCTGACGACGGCCCAGCCCGCGCAGACCAGCAAAAACCAATCGCCGTGCCGCGCATAAAAACTCGAGCGATCACGCCAGCGGATATCACGGGTCACGTCTAGGGTCTGAGATCCGCGAAAATAAATACTTCCTTTTTCATTGAGGAGCGTCGCCCGGATATTGCCAAACTCGTCAATCCAACCGCTCCAGCCGCTATTGCCGCACCGCAAGACCGGCCGCCGAGTCTCCACCGCTCGCAGCACGGATGAGGCCGCATGCTGATAAGCTGCGCCGCCCTCACCGAACCAAGCATCGTTGGTCAACACAGCTAACATTTCGGCGCCCGCTAAAGTACTCTCGCGGGCGAACTCCGGAAAAATATCCTCGTAGCAAATCAGCACACCCACCCGCACCTGACCGGATCTTATAGGCACCAGCAAGGGTCGCGCCTCAGTACCACGCTGAAAATCGCCCCCAATCGGAACTAATTTATCCAACCAGCCCAAGACCGGTCGCAGCGGAATATATTCCCCAAAGGGCACCAACTTGCGCTTCGCATAGCCTTCCCGCGCCACACCTGCCAAGGGCTCGACCACGAAGGCCCCGTTATACCACGAAACGGGCTCCGACGCTGAGCCCAGCGCGGTGTAC
>CAIVJE010000133.1 GCA_903906135.1 uncultured Verrucomicrobiota bacterium
CTCAATCAAGATTACATCCCCCGCCTCCGCCTCAGTAATACTTACAAAGCCCTCATTGCCCAAGGTCATTTAAATAAGGCCGAAAGCGACTACCTTCGCGAAAAGCTCCGCTCTGGAAAGTTTATCATTAACGCGATCGAGCAACGTCAGCGCACCATTGAGCGCATCACGCGCGAAATCATTAAGCACCAACGGGAATTTTTTGATGGAGGGATCGCTAAATTAAAGCCCCTCACCATGACCCAAATCGCCGACCTCATTGGCGTGCACGAAACCACCGTAAGTCGGGCCGTGGCTAATAAATACATGCAGACCCCTCACGGGATTTTCCCGCTGAAATATTTTTTCACCTCCGGCTATCAATCGGCGGCCGGCGAAGCGGTGGCCAATACGAGCGTGAAAGAAATTATTGCCGACACGATTACGAGCGAAGATCCCAGCCACCCCCTCAGCGATCAAGAAATTGTCGAAATCCTTCAGGCCAAGGGCCTCAAGTTGGCCCGACGCACGGTGGCCAAATATCGGGAAGGGTTAGGTCTTTTACCCAGCAATCTTCGCCGACGTTACGATTGAAGCGCTCGAGGCCAGCCCCGCTGAGCGCAGCTTAGTCGCCCGCGGCGGCGACCAACTGATCATACACTTTAGCCGCCTCTTTGACTGTCTTGACTAAATCAGCCAATGAAACCGGCTTGAGCAGATAGCGATAAAGCGCCGCCTCATTAACGCTGCGCAAAAGCATTTCTGGCTTCATGTAGCCTGTCACCAGCACCCGTTGCGTATGCGGATACTCCTCACGAGCATCGACGAGAAAACTCAGGCCGTTCCCCCCCGGCATGAGGTGATCGCAGACCACCACTTTAAAAGATTTCTTGTGTAAAATAAAATTCGCCTCCCGGGCACTGGTGGCCATCGCGATCTCGAAGAAGGGTGAAAGCGCCTCGGCATACAGCGCGAGCAACGCTTGCTCATCATCGATGAGTAAAATAGCCCCTAAGTTACTTGATGCGGCTGGGCTCGGTGTCATCATGGGGTGATTACTGGGTAGCCATCATGGGTTGGCAAACTCAAAGCACGCCAGTCACGGCTCTCTCTGGTTTTGGTTTGCCTGCGGTCAGACCGACGCTTTCTTATCTGCACTGGCATGGAATTATCCGATTTAATCGCTGCCGCCCGCGCCGGCACCTTGGCGCAATGGCCACCCGAGTTGCTGACGCCTGATCTGCTCAGCCGAGAAAACGCCTCAGGCAATACCCCCGTCCATCTTGCGGCTAAATATGGCACCCTCATTCAGTTGCCTCCCGCCGCCCTAAGTAAAACTCAACTCCTGCGGAAGAACCATGCCGGCTATACTCCCCTGCATCTGGCCGCCCGCCACGGCTTCCTCGGCCAAATTTCGCCGACCCTCCTGACCTACGAAAATATTTTGAACCGCTCGAACAGCGGTTACACTCCCCTGCATCTGGCTGCTACGAACGGCACCCTCAGCCAACTGCCAGCGGAATTGCTTTCTCTAGCGGTCATGCTGACGCCCACCGACTCAGGCAATACTCCCCTGCACGAGGCCGCCGAAGCGGGCACCCTCGATCACTTCCCTCCACAATTCATCACCCAGCACAGCCTGCTTTCTGCGAATATGGGGGGCGAGACCGTGTTGCACGTCGCCGCCTTTAATGGCCATCTCGACCAAATTCCGACCCAATTTCTTACAGCTGATGCGCTCCTGCTCAAGACCATCAACCAAGACACTTGCCTCCATGCCGCGGCCATTGCCGGTCATCTCGACCAAATTCCGCTCGCCGTGCTTACCCCTGAACACTTAGCCATTCCAAGTAAATCCGGCCACACCCCCCTCCACGCGGCCGCTGAATCGGGCGCGATTAGCCAACTCCCCGTGGAAAGCCTGACCCTCGCCGGTCTCAGCGTACGCAATGATTTCGGAGATACCCCATTGCATGCGGCCGCGCTCGAAGGGCATCTCCTGCGCATCCCCCGAGCTTTACTCAACGAGCAGACCCTCACGATCCGCAATTACAACGGCCGCACCCCGCGCGAGGCGGCGATCAGCCGTGGCTACACCCATCAATTGCCCGAAGAATTAAGACCTAAAGCACTGAGTGCTTGGCAGAAATTCCTCCGCCGCTTTGCTTAAATCAACCCAGCGCGTGATCATAATATAAATTACCGCACAGCTTCCCAGCCCTCCTTAATTATTTCCCGTATGAATACATCCATAACCGCCATCACCGCCCGCGAGATTCTTGATTCGCGCGGTAATCCTACCATTGAAGTCGACGTTAAGCTCGCTTCCGGCCACACCGGCCGCGCCGCCGTACCCTCCGGCGCCTCCACCGGTGAACACGAAGCCCTCGAGCTACGCGATGGGGATAAAAATCGCTATCTCGGTAAGGGCGTCCTCAAGGCGGTAGCGAATGTTAAAAATAAACTAGCCCCCGCCCTAGCTGGCATGGACGCCACCGATCAAATCGGGGTCGATCGTGCGATGCTCGCACTTGATGGAACCCCCACCAAAGCCAAATTGGGCGCTAACGCTATCCTCGGCGTCTCCATGGCGACTGCGCACGCCGCCGCGGCCGCGTGCGGACTGCCACTCTATAAATATCTCGGCGGACCCAACGCTAAAGTTCTCCCCGTACCGATGATGAATATTATGAACGGCGGCGCGCACTCCGATGCCCCCATCGATTTCCAAGAATTCATGATCATGCCCACAGGCGCAAAATCTTTTCGCGAAGCTTTGCGCATGGGAGCAGAAGTTTTTCACGCGCTCAAAAAAACTTTGAAAGATAAAGGGCTGGCGACCGCGGTGGGCGATGAAGGCGGTTTTGCCCCGAAATTAGCCTCCACCGAAGCCGCCTTGGATGTTATCGCCCTCGCCGTAAAAACGGCCGGCTATAAGTTAGGTAAAGACATCAATCTCGCCCTCGACGTCGCCGCCTCAGAATTTTACGTCAAAGAAAAAAATCGCTACGTCTTCAAAAAATCTGATGGTCGGTCACTCACCGGCGATCAAATGGTCGCATTCTACGCCGCCCTGGTCGCAAAATATCCGATTGTATCCATCGAGGACGGTTGTGCGGAAGGCGATTGGACCACTTGGAAAAAACTGACCGATGCCATCGGCTCGAGCACGCAACTGGTCGGGGATGATCTTTTTGTCACCAATACCGCGTTTCTCAAAAAGGGCATCGAGACCGGCACGGCCAATTCGATTTTAGTGAAAGTAAATCAAATCGGCTCACTCACCGAAACCTTTGACGCCGTCGAAATGGCCAAAGAAGCCGGCTACACCGCCGTTATCTCCCATCGTTCCGGCGAAACGGAAGATGTCACCATCGCCGATATCGCCGTCGCCACCAACGCCGGCCAAATCAAGACTGGCTCACTCTGCCGGACCGACCGTGTAGCAAAATATAATCAACTCCTCCGGATTGAAGAAGAGTTGGGCGCCAGTGCGATCTACGGCGGAAAAATGTAATTCACCCCGACGAGTGGCTTGGTCTTCATGATCGAGGCCAAGCCACATTCTTCACCGACACTCCCCCGAGCCGCTAGCTGGCGTAGGATGTATTCAAATCGCAGATTCGTGAATTCCCTCTCGATCAGCACTCGATTGCTGATTTGGCCATTGCGAATTTTGGCCACCCTAACGGTCGCAATTTGTAGCCACCCACGAGCCGAGGCGAACGCCGCGGAACGGCCGGTGATTAAGGTATTTCTCTTCGCCGGCCAATCTAACATGGCCGGAGCTGATGCGGTCGTGGCCACTCCGCCGGGGTTTGAACCGACTGCAGCAGACCACGCGACCCGCTTGACCACTGCACCCCTGCCCGCGGGTGAGCACTCACCGCTTTATCTACCCTGGGGAGAGCTCAGGGCGCAGCGTTCTAAAAATCAGCTCGTGCATGGCCCCGAAGTCGGCTTTGCCCGCGCGCTTTACGCCGCGGGTTGGCGCGATGTTGCCATCATCAAAGTCTACGCAAATTTCAGCCGCAGTGCGCCGACTTGGCCCTGGGGTGAAGGGGGTTCATTGTTCAATCCCTGGATGCAATTTATCGATAGCCGTCTAGCTGAACTCCGCGCGCAAGGCTACCCCATCCGCATCTGTGGATTTATTTGGCATCAAGGAATTGACGATGCGATCCATGGGCCACTGGCGAGCCATTACGCAGATAATCTACGCAACTTAATCGACCTGCTGCGACTCCGTTACGGAACCTCTACCACGCCCTTCGTGCTAGCCCGCAGTGTGAATTCATCAATCGCCCGCGCCATCACCGGCAATGGCGATAATGCCCCGATGGCCACCGTCCGGCGCGCGCAGGTGGCCCTCGGGGCATCGGTCTCTTCGGCCGCCTGGATCGATGTGGATGATCTCCCCAACGTAAATACGCATCATTTCAGCGCGGCTAACCAATTGGTGATCGGCGGACGCTTCGGCGCGGAATTCCTGAAATTAAGTCAACCGGGAGCCCCCGCGCCAAGATGATCTGCTCTTGCTCGGCTTGGACCACGCCGGCACGTTGCTCCCTGTGAATATAAATCTCGGCCGCCCCTTTTTACTCATGCTCGGCATCAGCTTTGGCTCCAGCCTCTGGGCCGCCGGCGACAGCACTCCCGCGAGCACCCCACCCACCTCGCCAGCAACCCACCGCTCACCCGAGCCTGCCATCGAGTTACCCGCCATTCAGGTAACCAAGAACCGAGTGCATGAAATCGATGTCACGATCACGAAGCTCGACAAACTAATCGCCCGCGAAAAGAAAAAAGTAAAATCAAGTGAGCTCGATAAGGCGCTGAATAATTCTAAACTTGCTCGATCCGCCGCTATTTTTGGCGGCAATTCCGCCGAACATCTTTCGGCGGTGGCCGCCAGTCGCGTCAGCTTACTTGAAACCGAGCGCGCGGTCCTCGAGGCGATGAAACGTCCCGCTACCCTGCAAGGGCTGGCCATGCTCGAAGCGGAACTCGAGCAGTTGCGCACGACACGCCGCAATCTAGACAACGCGACTCGCTGATTGCGAGTGCGCCGGCTTATTCGACGCGGAGAATATAGCCGCGCAGGTATTCGCTCTCAGGCATAGTCACCAACACCGGATGGTCGGCAGGTTGATGCGACCATTCGATCACATGCACGCGGCGCTTGGCGTCTGCGGCGGCTTCCGCCAAAACCTCACGCAACTGGGCATCCTGCATATGATGTGAGCAGCTGTAAGTCGCCAAGAGGCCACCAGGCGCCAAGGCTTTGAGGGCTCGTAAATTAATTTCTTTATAACCCCGCAAAGCCCCATCGAGAGCAGACTTTGATTTTGCGAAGGGCGGTGGATCCAAAATAATTAAATCCCAAACCGGCTTGGCTTCACGTTGCGCAGTAAACCAATCAAAAACATTTGCGGCCACAAATTCAGCGGCTAGCCCGTTGCGCTCGGCATTTTTCTTGGCCTGCCCCACGGCATCAAATGCGCTATCTAATCCGCAAACGTACGCGGCCCCCGCCTTGGCGCAATGCAGCGCGAACGAACCTTGATTGCAGAAAGCATCCAGGACTCGCTTGCCGGCGGCGTATTTTGCGACGGCCGCATGTTGCAGCCGCTGATCGAGATAAAAACCCGTTTTCTGTCCACCCTGGAGGTCCAACCAATAATCAAGCCCATCAATCTTGACCCAACGGGGCTCCCAGGTTGCGCCTGAACGAGTGTGCACCTCCAGCGGCAAGCCTTCCAGTTTGCGAATGTTCGCATCGTTACGGAAAATAATTTCCGCCGGTTGCACCAACTCGGTCAGCAATTCACTGATTAAGGCCGTGCAATTATCCAGCGCCAGAGTCTGCACTTGGACGACAAGCGTATCCCCAAATTGATCGACGACGACTCCGGGCAAATCATCTGATTCTGACCAGACCAGCCGTTTGAAATCCCCTAGCCCCTCGCGCCGCGCAATGGCCCGTTCCAGTGCCGTGCGCAGATAAGCGGCATCCAACGTCACCCGATCGCGACTCAGCCGCCGCCAGACAATCTGCGATTTACTATTATAAATCCCGGTGCCGATAAATCGACCCGTGCGATCTCGACATTCCACCACGGCGCCATCGTGAGCGGCCGGTAATAGCTCGATACATTCGTTGGCGAACACCCACGGATGACCAGTCAGGACACGGGAGTTGGCATTGGGCTTTAACTTAAGGGAAGGAATCACTGCGCCAGCATTACGGCTTTGCTCTCATGCAGAAGCATAAAAGCAAAAAAAAGGCGCCCGACTTTCGTCGAGCGCCTTGAAGTTTTATGCCGTGGTTCGCCGAAGCGACCGCGGGATGGTGTTTATTCCTTCTTAGAAGCCTCGTCGAAGATATCGCCGAGGTTGGTCATATCGGAGGCACCCGTGGTCTTGGCGAACTGGTCGTAGGTCGCCGTCTCCTGAGCGAGCTGTTCGGCCGAGTAATTCGCGGCCTTGATGCTGAGCCCAATGCGGCGTTGCTCACGATCAATTTTGATGACCCGAGCCTGCACTTCCTGACCTGGCTTGAGCACGTCTTTAACCTTATCGATGCGCTCTTCCTGAATCTGGCTGATGTGCACGAGACCATCGATACCATCCTTCAATTCGATGAAGGCGCCGAAGGTGGTGATCTTGGAGATTATTCCAGGAACCACATCACCGATGCGGAAGAAGCTATCGATATCTGTCCAAGGATCGGTCGCGAGCTGCTTCATGCCGAGGCTGATGCGCTGCTGGCTAGGATCGAGGTCGAGCACGATGGCATCCACTTCGTCGCCCTTCTTGAGCATTTCAGAAGGATGGTTGATCTTACGGGTCCAGGACATGTCGGAGACATGCACCATACCGTCGATACCTTCCTCGAGTTCGACGAAGGCGCCGTAGGTGGTCATATTGCGCACCTTGCCGTGGACGCGGGCGCCCACCGGATAGTTGTGGCGCACCATATCCCACGGATTGGTCTCGAGCTGACGGAGACCGAGCGAGATTTTCTGCTCTTCCTTCTGAATACCGAGAACCACCGCGTCGAGCTCCTGACCGACCTTGAGTAGTTCGGAAGGTTTGCTGATCCGCTTGGTCCAAGACATTTCGGTAATGTGGACGAGGCCTTCCACGCCCGGCTCGAGTTCGATAAAGGCGCCGTAGGGCACGAGATTGACCACTTTACCGTGGATCTTTGAGCCCACGGGGAACTTGTGATCGATATTATCCCAAGGATTATTCTTGGTCTGCTTCAGGCCGAGGGACACCCGCTCTTTCTCGCGGTTGATGTCGATGATCATGACCTCAATTTCTTCGCCCTGCTTCAGCATCTCAGACGGATGGCCAATGCGGCCCCAGCTCATATCCGTGATGTGCAGCAAGCCATCCATACCGTCGAGATCGATGAACGCACCGAAATCAGTGATGTTCTTAACGATACCTTTACGGACTTGGCCGGGTTGCAATTTCTCGAGGAGATCGCGGCGCTTGTTGATGCGCTGCTCTTCGATGAGCTCGCGGCGGGACAACACGATATTCTGGCGCTCGTGATTGATTTTGAGGACCTTGAAATCATACGTCTGGCCGACGTATTGATCGAGGTTCTTCGGGGGCTGAATATCGATGTGCGAAGCTGGCAGGAATGAATCAACGCCGATGGAGACGATGAGACCACCTTTGACCTTAGCTTTAACACGGCCGGGGACGATCGCGCCCTCTTGGCATTTCTGCAGAATGTTTTCCCAATTCTTTTTCTGTTGGGCCTGTTCGTAGGAGAGAATCGGATTACCTTCCCGATCCTCGAGTTTCTCGAGGATAACCTCGATGCTAGAGCCAATTTGTAATTCGCCTAAATCGGCAAATTCATTGGCAGAGATAACGCCTTCAGCTTTGCCGCCGATATCGACGACTACTTCATTGGCGCGGATTTCAGTGATAACGCCCGAGACGATGGAGCCTTCCTTCAACTTATCGAAGGAGCTCTGGGCGAGCAGGTCTTGCATTAACGAACTCATGATGACTGTGGTCGGAATGGCGTGCACTTACTCCAAAGCACTCGCCTTCCGGCGTGGATCCTGACGGATCCTTATTGGTTGAGGGTTGGACTAACTAACAAGCCGGGGGAGTGTTGCGGCGACACCGGCCTGACCTAAGAACACCGCGTAAGAGGGAAAAAGTCCCCTATCCTTTCCTCACCGGCAAGCGAAAACGCTGGAGAATTATCGCCTATCTCAAGCTACCATTCTCGCGCAAAACCTGTTCCAGGGCATCAAAATACATCTTATATAAGCTATGCTGAGGCAGGGCCTGTTCGCTGACCCCACCGGGAAAAGCACCTTGGAGGTGTTCCCAAACCAACACGCCCACCCGGGTGGATGCTGGATCAGCGGCATCCAGTCGAATGCTGAGCGTAGTCTGCCGAGCATCGCTCGTTGGGTCCCCCGAACGAATCGGCGCATAAGCTTCGATCCGGCCAGTCGCGAAAGATTTTCGTCCAAGCAACAGCCCAACGCGTTTCACGGCCAGCTGCGCGGCTTCGTAAACTATTTTAGGGCTAGCCGAAAAAATACGTTCCTGCGGCGCAACGGCGACGTATCGATCCTGCATCCGTGTCGCGATACTACTGCAGCCGCCGAGGAGCCCACTGACCCCAATCAGCAGAAATAGAATATTTTTTTTAATCATAGCGATCAGTGCTTACCCAACGTCCTCAGGTCCGCGGGCTGTTGTTGCGAAAGGCAATGCAAGGTCCCAAGACCCCAAATCAAATCATAACAATCAAGCGGAATAATTTCCCGGCTCTTAAAACAGTCCCCTAAAATAGCACACGCCGCCGCATCGCCTCTAGGTTGGCGAAATTGCGGCACCAACACCGCCCCGTTAATGATGAGAAAATTCGCGTAACTCGCGGGCACAAGTTGGCCGCGAAAGCCAATGGGCTTGGGCATGGGGAGCGTGACAATTTTAAATTTCTTCCCCGCCGGCGTGCGAAAACTTTTCAACCGGCTGAGATTATCCTGCAGCGCTTTATAATTAGGGGAGCGAGGATTGCGTTCGCTGACCGTGACAAAGCCATCGGGTCGATAAAAGCGCGTGATATCATCAATATGTCCATCGGTATCATCTCCCGCGATCCCGAACCCGAGCCACAAGACCTGCTTAATCCCCAGATAATTTTTTAAATTTTCCTCAAGTTGGGTGCGGGTGCAGCGGGGATTGCGATTCGGGTTGAGCAGACATTGCTCCGTCGTGAGCAACAGTCCCTGCCCGTTGACGTCGATGGAGCCACCCTCCAGCACCAGCGGGTTGCGGAAACGCCTGAGTTTTAATTTCTGCGCGATGCGGGCGGGGATTTTATTATCGAGATCATAAGGCGGATACTTCCCAC
The DNA here is from genome assembly GCA_903906135.1 of uncultured Verrucomicrobiota bacterium. Lineage (GTDB taxonomy): Bacteria > Verrucomicrobiota > Verrucomicrobiia > Opitutales > Opitutaceae > Lacunisphaera. The sequence continues at coordinate 9,383 of CAIVJE010000133.1, forward strand.
CCCACGCATTGTATACCCAATCCGTAACCGCCACTTCGCCCGTGGTGCGGTTTTGCACAAAAATCGGTCCATGATCGCGACACCACGCATCATTAGTCGGATGATCATAGAAAGTAACCCGACTGAGATCGGCCCCAGCCTGCGCGCAGAATTGGCGAGCGCGCGTTTGCAGGACGGCGGCGCAATTAATACGAACCTGTTCGTATCGACTAATGACCGCAACCAGATCAGCGAAAGCGCGAGGAATCGGTCTAAATTTCCCTGGCCACGTCGCCCGATTATGAGGCCAAGAAAGCCACACCGCGGCTTGCGGCTCCCACTCGGCAGGCATCCGGAAACCAAGCGTGCTCGGCGTGTTCTTTGCAGCCCTCATCAATCGATAAATCGCTTGGTAATGTCGCCGTAAGCATCAATGCGCCGGTCACGTAAAAATGGCCAATGCGTTCGCGTGGCATCGACCTGCGCCAAATCGATCGGCACGAGCAACACCTCTTCTCGATCCATACTGGCTTTAGCCAAAATTTGCCCGCTCGTGCCACTCACAAAGCTCTGCCCCCAAAATTCCAGTCCATCTCCGCCGAGCGGCTTTTCTCGACCGATACGATTGACCGCGGCAACATAACATCCATTCGCCACCGCATGACCGCGGTGACTAATTTCCCACGCCGAATGCTGATCAGCGCCGTGCGTCTGCTTCTCTGACGGATGCCAACCGATCGCCGTCGGATAGAAAATAATGTCGGCGCCTTGGAGCGCCGTTAGCCGAGCCGCCTCGGGATACCACTGATCCCAACAAATTAAGACGCCAATCTTACCGTACTTGGTTTGCCACGCCCGAAAACCAGTATCGCCGGGGGTGAAATAAAATTTTTCATAAAATAGCGGATCATCCGGAATATGCATCTTCCGATAACGGCCGAGCAGGCGACCGTCCGCGTCGATGATCACCGCCGTATTGTGATAAAGACCAGCCGACCGTTTTTCGAAGAGCGACGCCACGATCACGACTTTATGCTTTTTTGCTAAACGCTGAAAAGCTACCGTACTCGGCCCCGGAATCGATTCTGCCAGTTTAAAATTAGCATGATCTTCACTCTGGCAAAAATACTGTGACCGGAAAAGTTCTTGGGTACAAATAATCTGCGCACCGGCCCGCGCCGCCTGCGCCGTAAGCGCGAGAGTTTTTTTAAGATTAGTCGCCGGGTGACCGGTACACGCGTGCTGCAGAAGTCCGAGGGTGACTTTCATGCCACCAGCGAAAGCCACGGCCGCTGAATGACAAGAAATCTCTCGGCCCAAGCGGCTGGAGTGTGGAACTAGCCTTTGACTTACCCGACTATTATTATAGACGAGACTCCATCTGGTCCCGCCATGTCTGCTGAATCTCGCCCTCTTATTGTCGTGGTCGCCGACGAACCCGAGCTGCTCAAGATTATTACCGAGCAACTCACCACCGCAGGTTTCAGCATCCAGAGCTACACTCGGGGAACCCTCGCCGCGAGTTTCCTGCAACTTAATGTAGCCAGTCTCCTGCTCATTGATCTCACGCCACCTGACCCCAGCGGCAGCGATTTATGCCAAGCGCTCAATCAGCAGGGCATAAATATGCCCATGCTTTTCATTACTGGGAACAGCCTCGCAGAGGAACGTCTCCAAAAAATAAAACGGGGCGCGGCGGATTGCCTGACCAAACCATTAAATTACCCCGATCTGCTCACCCGCATTCACACCATCCTGCGACAAGCCAAGGCGAAAGCCGACACGCCGATTGCCCCGAAGCCGGTGCCCGCGCCCTTTTACTTGCTGAGCGCACAAATTGATCCCGGGCAAAGAGAGATCCTCTTTACCAATGGCACTCGTCACAAAATTGGCCGCAAGGAAATTGGCATTCTCGCCTATCTCAGCGCACACCGCGGCGTCGTCATCAGCCGCAAAGAATTATTGCAAGCGGTCTGGGGGATGCACGCTGACCTGCAGAGTCGGTCGCTTGATCAATACATCGTAAAAATCCGCACTACTTACGCTCGCCAAGGCCTGACTCTCGATTGTCTGAAGACCGTACATGGCGTCGGGTATCTCTTCGATCCGCCCTCTTCAGCTAAAGCCGCGGCCTGCGGTGATTAATCAAACAATCACTTGCTCAAAAAAGTTCCTGCTGGCCGGTGTAGCGCAGTTTCGCTTCAGCTAAACTTGCGCGCATTTCTAACGACTCCAATAGAGCGAAAAGCTGCGAGGCCGCGGGTTCCCCCGCCGTGAGCGGAGGCAAAGGCAACTCGGTCCGCAAGGTGGTCAACTTAAGGTTGCGGCGCAATTTGTCCGCTTCTTGCGCCACCACGGGGCCGAAACGCTCGGGCTTCAACTGCGCGGCTCCCGCAATAATTCCTTCCAAGCTTTTAAATTCGGCAAACCACTTCAGCGCAGTTTTGGGCCCCACCCCACTAATGCCTGGAATATTATCCGAGGTATCACCGATGAGGGCCAAATATTCGGCGATCGATTCCGGCGGTACGCCAAACTTCTCGACTACGCCTGCGCTATCGAGCACGCGCCAGCCAAGCTTCGGATTAGCCGTGGGCGGCGGCACCAAGAGTTTGATCTGTCCATCAACGCACTGGGCAAAATCCTTATCGGCGCTAACAATCAGCACCTCATGACCCGCGCGGGCGAGCGTCCGGGCTTGCGCCGCGACCAGGTCATCAGATTCGACGCCATCGAGTTCTACCCCGACTAAACCCATCGCGCGCGTCAGTTCTTTGATGACGGGAATTTGTTGGGCCAATGGCTCAGGCGTTTCTTTACGCTGCGCCTTATACTCAGGATGCAGCGCCAGACGATCTTGCGACCCGCCCAAGTCAAAGAAAACTAACATCGCGTCGGGCTTTTCTTGATCCTGCAATCGCCACATCGTCTTCACCCAACCATGCAAAGCGCCGGTCGGAAAACCATCCGCGCGGGTCAGCTCAGGCATTCCATAGAATGCCCGGAACGCCATATTAAACCCATCCACCAAAAGCCATTTTGCCATAGGGTGAGCGAAACGGAAAGCGGTGGCGCGTAAATCTATTTCCCCAGCAGCCGCCGTTTAAATTCGCGGAAACTTAAGCCACTTAGCTCCCCGGGCAGAGCTCTTCACGACCGTGTCGATGAACGCCATACCCTCGACGCCATCATCGATCGTCGGGAAATCTAAATCACTGGGCATTTTTTTGCCCGCAACCTCCGCCCGAATTGCGCGGAAGGCTTCCTGGTAAATATTGGCGAACGCCTCAAGGTAGCCTTCCGGATGACCCGCGGGAATACGGGTGAATTTCTTCGCGGTGTCACTGACGTAACCGTTGCCACGGCGCCACGTTTGCTTCGGCTGATCTGGAAATTTAACCAGCAACTCATTGGGGTGCTCTTGTTGCCATTCGAGCCCCGCCTTCTCCCCGTAGATGCGGATATTTAGATTATTTTCTTCCCCGACACTGATTTGCGAGGCGTGCAAAATACCTTTCGCGCCGCCCTTAAAACGAACCAAGATATTGCCGTCATCATCAAGTCGCCGGCCAGGGACAAAAGCGGTTAAATCGGCGCAGAGTTCGGAGATTTCCAAACCGGTAATATAGTGCGCCAGATTCTCGGCATGCGTGCCGATATCACCCATGGCGCCAGCGGCTCCGCTGCGTTTGGGATCGGTGCGCCAGGTTGCCTGCTTTTGCCCACTACCTTCTAGGCGCGTGGCCAGCCAACCTTGCGGATACTCCACCACTACTTTGCGAATGGCTCCGAGTTTACCCGTGCGCACCATCTCGCGCGCCTGCTTGACCATGGCGTTGCCGGTGTAGTTATGCGTCAGCACAAAGACTTTGCGCGTGCGCCGCACAATCGCCCGCAGTTTGACGGCCTCAGCTAAGTTAAAAGTAACTGGTTTGTCGCAGACGACATTAAAGCCGCTTTCTAAAAATAATTTAGCCGGTGGGAAATGCTGGTGATTGGGCGTCACAATCACGACGAAATCTAAACGCTCAGCGGCCGGCTTAGTGGCCTCCGCTTTCGCCATTTCCTGGTAGCTGCCGTACACGCGGGTCGGATCTAGAAAAAGATCCTCGCCGGAAGCCCGCGAGCGCGCCGCGTCGCTCGAAAAGGCCCCTGCGATTAAAACGGCTTGGCCATCCAGAATAGCCGCGATCCGATGAACGGCGCCAATAAAAGCGCCGCGCCCACCACCGATCATGCCGAAACGAAGTTTACGATTCATATGCTAATAGATTAATGAGTGACGAGACGATTGCTCTGACCGCGCCCAGCGCTGGCCCGCGCCTTCGCGGTGCGATGCCGCGGCAAGTTATTGATTCTTTTTTTCAAAAGCCGCATCAAACGCGATCTGGCTGCGGGCAAAATCTAGTTTGCGGAGAAAAGCGCAAGATTCGGCCGCGCCGTGCTGACGATCCATGCGAATATCCTCCCATTCGACCGACAACGGCCCCGCGTAACCGATATCATTGAGGGCGACGATAATTTCTTCAAAATTGATATCCCCGCGACCGACTGAGCGGAAGTCCCAAGCGCGCCGCGCATCGCCAAAATTCGTGTGGCCACCGAAAGTGCCGACCGAACCATCCCCGTGCCCCCACCACACATCTTTCATGTGCGCGTGGAAAATTCGCGACCCAAAGGTCCGAATGAATTTAACATAATCAACGCCTTGGTAGCCCAAATGCGACGGATCATAATTAAAGCCAAAACGCTTATGCCCCTTCACTGCCGCCAGCGCCCGTTCCGCACTCGCGAGATC
>CAIVJE010000134.1 GCA_903906135.1 uncultured Verrucomicrobiota bacterium
CATCTCGCCGGCGCCGCCCTCGATGTTTTTCCCATCGAGCCAACCGGCAATGACGAGGAGTTCCTGTCTCCATTACGGAAATTTGATAACGTAATTCTTACCCCGCACATCGGTGGTTCGACCGTTGAAGCGCAGGCCAACATCGGCACCGAGGTAGCAGAAAAGTTAATCCGCTATTCAGACAACGGGTCCACGATGACGGCGGTTAATTTCCCTGAGGTTAATCTGCCGGAACATGCGGGCACCGGTAAAACCCGCCTGCTGCATATCCACCGGAATATTCCTGGCGTGCTGGCGCACATCAACGAGCGCTTCAGTCGGCATAAAGTAAATATTTCGGCCCAATATCTGCAAACAACTGAGCATATTGGTTACTGCGTGATGGATGTGGACACCGCCGCCGGCAAAATAGCGATTGATGAGCTGCAAAGCGTTCCCGGCACCCTGCGCGCGCGGATTCTTTATTAAGCAAGCCCCCCAAAGCAAAACGCCGGACTCGCATGAGTCCGGCGCCGGCTTAATGCAAAATCAGGATCTTAGAAGAAGCGCACGGGCTTAGCAGCCATGCGCTCATGCTCCTCGGTTGAGCAACCGGCATTGGTGGGAACAGTTAAGGGCGCCCCACCGGCGTTCACCAAATTGTTGGCTAGCATATAATTTTCAACTTCCTCTCCAGAAATATCAGCGAGCATCACCCCATCAATCTCGACACAGGGTGACAGTGGTTGACCAGACTTACGCACCATTTCCTCGTAATTGGCCCGCTGGTTAATGATGTCGATATCCTCAAAGGCCAGCTGGTGTTTGGCCATAATAGCGCGAACGCCATTGGACCAGCCGCATTGAGGTTTAAGATAGGCTTTGATTTTCATAAGGTCGTTGAGATGTTGAGAAGGCACAACTTATGCGTCAGGGGTGCTACTTCAACTTAAACTTTCTCCCCGTCCCATCTTTCGCCCGTGACTCCCGCTTTTCCTCTTCTCGCTCCCGCGCAAGCTTCCGAATTTGCGCAGCTTGGTCTCCGGAATATTTGCCGTGAATACCCCCACCTTCTCCAGCACGTCCTTAACGGACCTGAAGATGCGCGTGCGCCCCGCGCTCTCCATCCAGCATTTTACGGCAGCTATGACTGGCACTCTTGTGTGCACCAACACTGCATGCTGGCCCGCCTCGCGCGCCTTTTCCCCCAGCTGCCAGAACGTGCGGAAATTGACCGAGTCCTGCACGCACACCTAACCGCTGAGAATCTAGCGGTGGAGACCGCCTATTTTCGTTCCCCGGGCCGAGGATTTTTCGAGCGACCCTACGGCTGGGCTTGGTTATTAAAATTAGCTGAGGAATTACTGCATTATGATACCAAGCTTGCGCAAAACCTCGCTCCCCTCGTCGCGGTTATGCGTGAAGGGCTACTCACCTACCTCCATTCCCTCACCCACCCCGTCCGACACGGTGTGCACAACAACACGGCCTTCGCGGTTAAACTCACCATCGACTACACGCGCGCGGCGGACGATCAAGAGCTCAAACTTTTTTGCACGAGCCGCATGGCCTATTGGTTTGGTCATGATGCCAACTACTCCGCCCAATGGGAACCCTCCGGCGAAGACTTTCTCTCTCCCGCGCTCACGGAAGCAGAAGTGATGGCTTCGGTGCTGCCCCCAGAAAATTTTAGCCGCTGGCTTGGGCGCTTTTTGCCCAATCTCCACACCGGAGAACCCGTCCGGCTATTTACTCCCGTCCGCGTCAGCAATCCGAACGACCCGAAAATTGCCCACCTCATCGGTCTTAATTTAAGTCGCGCCTGGTGCTGGCGCCGTATTGCCCTGGACTTACCCGAATCTGATCCCCGCCAAAATCGAGTGCGCGAAGCCGCTAAATGCCATTTGGAGGCAGCGATCCCCTTACTTAGCACCGAGGATTTTAACCGCGCCCACTGGTTGGCCTCTTTTGCCGTCTACGCCCTGACGGAATAATTTTCGCCTCGCGTGGGAAGCTGGGCGGCGATCCTCCTCTCATGGGGCCAGCAAATCGCTTGGGGCACTGCCAGTTCACCGGCTACCAATTAAAAATTATGCAGGAAATCATCACTTTGGTCGTTTTGGTGGGCTTTGCCTCGCTCGTCCTTGGGGGAAAGCTCCACTGGAATTGCGCAGGCCGCTATTCTTCATAGCCCTAGCTGCTTATTTTGCTTTCGCGTTCAATAAACCTGCCGCCACCGCTATTGGAAATGCTCCCAGGCCTAATTTTAGGCCTTTTCCCACCCACTCCACGCTTGCCGAATTACGCTAGGCGCGCACCGTGAAAATAACTTTTTAAACCATAACCTCCCCCATGTCCAAAGCCGATAAATCCAAGTCTACCGAATCCCGCCTCGCCCCCGCAGAAAAATCTGCCAACGCCGCGCGCGAGAAAAATATCGATCTCGCGCTCTCCTCAATCACCAAACAATTCGGCGAAGGCTCGATCATGCGGCTCGGCAGCAACGCCAAGATGAAGGTCGACACGCTTTCAACCGGTTCCCTCGCCATCGACCTCATGCTCGGCGTCGGCGGCCTGCCCCGCGGACGCATCATCGAGATCTATGGACCAGAATCCTCTGGTAAAACCACCTTTTGCTTGAGCGTTATTGCCGAAGCCCAGCGGCAAGGTGGCCTCGCCGCTTTTATCGACGTCGAACATGCCCTTGACCCTAAATATGCCCGCGTCGTTGGGGTCAGCCTCGACGACCTCCTCGTCTCCCAACCCGATTCTGGCGAAGACGCACTCAACATCATGGAGACACTCATTCGTTCAAACTCCATTGATGTAATCATTCTCGACTCGGTCGCGGCCCTGATCACGAAGGCAGAACTTGATGGCCAAATGGGTGACATGACCATGGGCAGCCAAGCCCGCTTGATGTCGCAAGCCATGCGCCGCCTCACCGCGGTCGTCAGCAAGACGAATTGTGTTTGTATTTTCACCAATCAAATCCGCGAAAAAATTGGCGTAATGTTTGGGAGCCCAGAGACCACTTCCGGAGGTCGCGCGCTTAAATTCTTCGCCTCAGTTCGTCTTGATATTCGCCGCAAAGATCAGCTCAAGACGCCGGAAGGTAAAGTCATTGGCAATCGCACAAAGTTGAAGGCCGTTAAAAACAAAGTTGCCCCGCCATTTACTGAGGTAGAATTCGACATTATGTATGACGAAGGCATTTCTGCGAGCGGATCGCTCGTTGATCTCGGCGTTGAGCATAAGGTGCTAGAAAAGAAAGGGGCCTGGATTGCTTATAATGGTGATCTAGTCGGTCAGGGTCGCGAAGCCGCCAAAGAAGCGCTCCGGACCAATCCCGATCTCGCCGCTAAAGTGAAGGCTGGCATTCTTGAAAAAGTTAAAGGTGGCGCCGTCGCTACGGTTGGAACGCCCGAGTAATCGTCGTGGTGCGCTTAGTTCAGCTGAACCTGCCCTGGCGCCCATTATCGGCCTACCGAACCGCCGTCACTCTCATGGTGACGGCGGTCGTTTTAGCCGCCAAGCCAACCAGCAGCCAGCCGGCCCCAGAAGATGCGGCCCCAGTCTTGCTCTCAACGAAGAGCCGCCAACCAGCCTGGAAGACGCTCTCCGAACTTCAGCATTTTGCTGCGCAGGGTAACCCCGCCGCCTGTTTTGCGCTAGGCGTGCGACTGCTGGAAGCTGACGGAGTTGCGCAAGATACGACTCAGGCGATCGCGCTATTTACCCAAGCCGCTCAGGGCGGGGTCACTGATGCCACCTTTCGGCTCGGTAAAATTTATCACGACGGACTCGGCGTGCCCGTTGATTACCCCCGCGCACTCGACTATTACACGATCGCGGCCCAAGCCGGCGTGATGGAAGCCCAGCATAATATCGGAGCAATGTTAGCCAGCGCGCGCGGGGTGAAACGCGATCTGGTTGAGAGTCTGGCCTGGTTATTGATCGCTAATAAATTTGGCGACACCTCGGGCGCCGATGCGCAAGTGCGCACCCGCTTAGCCAAACGCCCAGCGGACATTGAAGTCGCCGAAGCCCGTGCCGCCGAATTACTCAAAAATTTATCGCATGCGACCGTGCGCGCAATCCTCTTGGCCAAAAATCCGGCCGTGGTGGCGCCGCCGCCCGAAACAATTTCCCCAGTAATTTTAGCCCCTAGTCCCGCAACCACGATCGCCCCGCCAAAAATCGAGGCATCCGATTTATTTAAGGTTTCCTTGCCGCCTGCTCCCCTCGAGCCCCACGCGCCGAGTAAATAATTACGCCGAGGTCCGGGCGCACAACTGCCAGTGGCACTCATGGGTTTTTTGACTAGGCTCAGCCCATGATTCATTATTTACGCCGCGAACAGTTTATTCCCCGCCCGCCGGCCACGGTCTGGGCTTATTTTGCGACCCCCAAAAATCTTAACGAACTGACGCCGCCTAGCGTGCGCTTTCAAATTATCGGAACAGTTCCGACGACAATGTATGCTGGTCAAATTATCACCTATCGCATCTCGCCGCTCCCTGGCCTCTGGTTAAATTGGGTCACAGAAATCAGTAAGGTCGAAGTTGGGGTATGCTTCGTCGATATTCAGCGGAAGGGGCCTTATAAATTATGGCATCATGAACATCGCTTCGCGCCAGAAGCGGGTGGTGTGCGCATGTTTGATCAAGTCACCTACGAAGTCGGCTGGGGTCCCTGTGGCTGGCTAGCCGAAAAATTATGGATCCAGCGCCAGCTTAAACAGATTTTTGATTATCGGGCGCAGCAAGTGGCCAAGATTTTTTCCTGAAAAAAGTATCTTCGCGCGCTTTGCTTTCACTTTGCCTTCGCCGCGGCGTTCGCTTGCGTGAGGCGAATGTCTTTTCCAGCGGATACCATTGCGGCTCTCGCAACCCCCGTCGGCACCGCCGCGCTTGCCCTCATCCGCGCAAGCGGGCCGGCCGCGAGCACGCTTGTCCAAGAAATATTTGCGCGCGCTCCCCTGCCCCGCCAAGCTCAGCATGCTGACTATCGCGACCTCCAGGGAGTTTTAATTGACGACGTCCTGTTCACTTTTTTCGCCAACCCCAACTCATTTACCGGCGAAGATAGCCTAGAGATTTCGTGTCACGGGAATCCCTTTATAGCCCAGAAAATCTTGGCCGATCTCCTGGCTCGAGGATGTCGCTCGGCCGAAGCCGGCGAATTCAGCAAACGCGCCTTTCTTAACGGTCGCCTGGATTTAAGCCAAGCCGAAGCTGTCATGGATCTCATCCATGCGCGCAGCGATCAGGCACTCGCCGCCGCCAATCAACAACTGCGCGGCTCGCTTGGTCGGCACATGGCCGAACTCTCCACCCTTCTGATTAAAACCCTCGCGCACGTTGAAGCCTACATCGATTTCCCCGAGGAAGATCTACCCACAGAAAACAGGCAAAATATTGATAAAGATATAGATACATTAATAATAAACACCGATCGACTGTTGGCCACGAGCCACTACGGCGCCCTGCTGCGCAATGGGATTAAAACGGTTATTCTCGGAGAGCCCAATGCCGGAAAGAGCAGTTTACTGAATTGCTTGGTTGGTCGCGAACGGGCTTTGGTTAGTTCGGAGCCGGGAACCACCCGCGATTACCTCGAGGAACTGATCATTGTCGGGCCTTACTGCCTGCGACTTATTGATACTGCTGGGCTTAATCCCAAACCGGCCCTCCTTGAGAAACGTGGCATTGAAAAATCCCGAGAACAGGCCGCTGAAGCGGACCTATTCCTATGGGTAATTGATGCCACCCGCCCGCGCCCAGACTTGCCCAGCGAATTTAGCCAGCATCTCACGGCGAAAAACACTCTGGTCGTGTACAATAAATGCGATCTGCCCGTGATCGACCCAAGCCCCCTGCCCCAGCCTTTTCAGTGCGTAAATATTTCAGCGCTTACGATAACTGGCCTAACGACACTCCAGGATGCTCTCGCAAAAATGGCCTCCTCTTTTCAGGTAAACGTGGGGTCTGAGGTAATTGCCATTAACACCCGACATACCCAATCCTTGGAGCAGGCCAAAAAATGCCTCCTCGCGGCCAAGATTAAATTAGCTGAAAATGTTCACAGCGAGCTATTATCAAGTGATTTAATGACTGCCCTAGAATCATTTGCACAAATATCAGGGAAAATTGATCATGAACGAATACTTGATGAATTATTCGCTACATTCTGCATCGGAAAGTAATGTGACATCAAAATATTTGTTTTGATGATGATGTTTAAATCGTGATATACAATAATAACCCATTTGACGTAATTATCTGCGGGGCCGGGCACGCTGGAGTAGAAGCGTGTCTGGCGGCCGCACGGATGGGGGCCTCCACCCTCCTCCTCACGGGGAATATCGATACCATCGCCCAGATGAGCTGCAATCCAGCCATTGGCGGGCAAGCGAAAGGCCAGATGGTGAGGGAAATTGATGCCCTCGGAGGAGAAATGGCCATCAATACCGACCTGACGGCGATCCAGTTCCGACTGCTCAATGAATCCAAAGGCCCAGCCGTCCGTTCACCGCGGGCCCAATGCGATAAAAAGGCTTATCAATTCCGACTCAAACACACCCTCGAGTTACAAAAAAACCTGCAGATCTTTCAGGCGACTGTGACGGGCCTGATTTACAAAAATGGGCGAGTGGTTGGCTGCCAAACGAACCTAGATATTGAGTTTATGGGCCACACGGTGGTCGTAACCACGGGCACTTTTTTACGCGGCCTGATGCATGTCGGCCAAAATAAGAATGAAGGCGGGCGGTTAGGGGACTTCAGCGCTAAAACCCTCTCCGCAAGCCTTATTGAAGCCGGGATTGAGCTCCAGCGTCTTAAAACAGGCACCCCCCCGCGGCTATTAGGGCGGAGTATCAACTTTACCGGCCTCCAGGAACAAAAAGGGGATGCTAAACCAACCCTGTTTGCATTTCACGACACTCGCGACCCCGAAGATTTGTTCCACGTGGAACAGACCGGCGAGCGCCGACTGGGCTGGAGCCCGGGAAGCGAGCAAGTTTCCTGCTGGATGACATATACGACGCCGGCCTCAGAAAAGATCGTTCGTGATAATCTGCATAAATCAGCGATGTACTCTGGGGAGATCGAGGGGATAGGCCCTCGCTATTGTCCAAGTATTGAGGACAAATTCGTCCGCTTCGCCGACAAACCCCGTCATTTACTCTTTTTGGAGCCTGAGGGGCGGAGCACGAATGAATATTACATTAATGGCCTATCCACGAGCCTGCCGTTTGATGTGCAACTTGATCTCGTCCACAGTATTCCTGGCCTCGAGCAGGCTGTGCTACTGCGGCCAGCCTATGCGGTGGAATATGATTTTGCCCCGCCCACCCAACTATTTCCATCTCTTGAATCGCGCAAGGCCGAGAACCTTTTTTTAGCAGGACAAATTAACGGCACCTCTGGCTACGAAGAGGCGGCGGCCCAAGGGCTGATCGCCGGCGTCAATGCGGTCTTAAAGGTGAGGGGAGAAGCCCCCCTGATTATTCAACGCCACGAAGGTTATATTGGGGTGCTCATCGATGACTTGGTCACCAAGGGAACCATCGAACCATACCGCATGTTTACCAGTCGCGCCGAGCATCGTTTACTCTTTAACCACGGCAGCGCTGAATTGCGCCTGATCGAACATTCGAAACCACATAAACTACTATCTGATAGCAGGATAAGCAATATTTCACATAAATTAAGCCGCGTGCACTATTGGCAGAATTATCTCGAAAACACGCGATCAGGCGCGGGGATATGGGCGGAGGGCATCCGCCGTGATAAAGAGATCGCGATCCTACCATCGGAACTGAATACGGAAACCCCGGAAATACGCGAGGAAGTGCTCTACCGCGTTATTTATGCCGGCTATCTGGACCGTGAATTGCGCCAGGTTGAGAAACTCAAGCACGTCGAGAAAATCCGCATCCCGCTTGAGATCAATTATGCCGCTATTCCAGGCATGCGGCGGGAAAGCGCCCTAAAATTAGCCCAGTTCCGCCCCCAAAATCTGGGGCAGGCCAGTCGGATTAGCGGAGTCAACCCAGCTGATATCAGTATTCTGATGATTCAAATCGCCGCCCAGCGCCGGGCGGCTGAACAGTCATGAACCTAATCGCCTCAAGATCACTCCCGGCGAGGATCTTACCCCAATAAAACCCGTGTCGATTAAACCAGCATTTATCGAGCTGATGGCGGCACGCCGAGCCGAGCTACGCGCTAAAATTGGGGCAATTTTTCCCGCCCCACAAGCGATCGTATGGGAAATTGGCTGCGGCCACGGCCATTTCCTCGAGCGCTACGCCGCCGAATTCCCCCAGCGCCTTTGCCTAGGGGTCGATTTAGCCAGTGAGCGGATAACTCGCGCTTTACGCAAATCTGAGCGTGGCAAGTTACTCAATTGCCACTTCATCCGCGCCGATGCGCTCGAGTTTCTCCACGCCCTACCGAAAGGAGTTACCCTTCAAGAGATATGGGTGCTTTTTCCTGATCCCTGGCCCAAAAAACGCCACCACAAGAACCGGATTTTGCAGTCTGATTTTTTTGCAGCCCTTGCTTCCTGGGCGCCAACTGGGGCCCGACTGTATTTTCGCACGGATTCAATCGACTATTTCAAGGCCGTAGAGGCCTTGCTGCCTAGTTTAATCACATGGCAAGTCGCGGAAGCCGGGGAGCCCTGGCCCTTGGAGCACGAAACCGTGTTTCAAGCCCGTGCAGAGAGCTACCAATCGCTGATTTTAGTTAGGACACCACATCGAGCCAAATCAGCAGAAATAACTGCCCCAGAAGTGCCACCGCTAGAAGACTCCAGGTCACCTGCATAAAAATATTATGCGCCAACTGGCGCTCGCCATTGCCGCGGTGGCGCGGTGCGGTTCGATCGAGTAGCGTGCTGGTTGCCAGTTCCATCCTGCACAAATCAAGCTTTGTTACGACCAGCGCAAGCCTCCGTCGGCATAAGTTTTTGTAGGCGCTTTTCAGGCTGGCCCTAATTCTAACTAATTAACCGGCTTTTTATATTTAGAGGGTTGACGCTGCTCAGCGCAGAAACCTACCTAATCGTTCCCTCACTGCTTTTTGTCTTCCTGAGAATACTCATGCGCCTCGCCAAAAATATTATCGCTACCTTCGCCGCTCTTATGGGCGCGGTTGCCATGTTCGCGACCGAAGGGCAGGGGGTTGCTCCAACCGCCGCTAAATTATATGATTTTGGCAACGGCTGGGCCATTACTAATAGCATGGCAACGGGCTGGACTGTATCGGCCGTACTGATCGCTCTCATTTTGTTCGCGGTGCGCAAACCAAAGGTGCTGCCCACTAAGAGTCAGGCCGTGTTTGAGTCTCTGCTGGAAGGGCTGCGGGATCTCTTTGAGCCGATTGTGGGCAAAAAGGCATTCCCTGCCACCTTCCCCTTACTCGTTACCTTCTTTATTTTCATTCTTATTCAAAACTGGATGGGGCTACTGCCGGGAGTCGGGACGATTGGCTGGGGGCATAACGTGGATGGTAATTTTCATATCACCGCGCCGTGGATTCGCCCTTTTACCGCCGACTTCAACAGCACCATCGCGCTGGCCTTAGTCTCCTTCGGGGCCTACCTCATCATCATTTTTAAGTACGCTGGGCCGAAACTCATCCTCTGGGACTTATTTGGCAATAAAGCTGATAAAAAAGAAACCCCAGGTTGGCTTTATCCTTTTCTGACTTTGGTGTTTCTACTCGTCGGCTGCATTGAGGTTTTCTCCATTGTCATCCGACCCTTCACCCTTTCAGTGCGGCTATTCGGTAACGTCTTCGGCGGCGAGAATCTCCTCCATGGGACCGGGTTCATCTTTATTTTCTATTTCATGGAATTGCTGGTTGGCCTCATTCAAGCCACCGTCTTTACGCTCCTCACCTCGGTCTATATCGGCCTCCTCTGCAACCACGGCGATGATCACGAAGAAGGCCACGCCGCTGAGGCTCACCACTAATAATTTATCGTCGGGAGCGTGCCTCGCGTGCGCACGGCGACCACTGCAACCACAACCAAAATAAAAATATGAACCTCCTCCTCGCTGAAATTACCGGTAATATCGCTAGCGCTTTCGGTCTGCTCGGTGCCGCTATCGGCGTCGGCCTCATCGGCAATAAGGCCGCTGAAGCCGTCGGTCGCAATCCCGGTGCATCCGGCAAGATCCTTGTCCAAGCCATCATCGGTATGGCGCTCGCCGAAGGTCTCGGCATTCTCGCGCTGTTCCTCGCCAAGTAATCAACCCTCTTCACTGGCGACGCGCGACCAAGCGTTGCGCCCGCCAGTCCCTTTCTCGTCATGCTGACTACTCTCCTCGCTGTCACGGAATCCGCCCACGAATCTGGCATCGTTCAGCAATTCGGGCTCGAGCCGAAATTCGTGATCATGCAGGTGGTCAGCTTCCTGATCCTCTTTGGCGTCCTCTACCAATTTGGCATTAAGCCGACCATCACCACGATGGCCGAGCGCAATCAGAAGATCGCCGACGGACTTAAGCATGCGGAGGAAACCGCCATCCGACTCGCCGCCGCAGCCCAAGAGAGCGCTCAACTCATTAAGACCGCCCAACTCGAAGCTTCGAAAGTAATTGATGAAGCCCGCAAGTCCGCGAAAGAATTTGCCGACAAGCAAAATACTGAAGCCACCGCCCGTGCCGCGGATACCCTCGTCAAAGCGCAACAAGCCATTGAGCTCGAGCACAAGAAAATGCTCAATGAAGCTCGCAGTGAAATTGCCCGGCTGGTCGTCAAAACGACCGAACAGGTTTTGGCCAAGAAACTCTCTGAGGCTGACCGCGCGGTCTATAATGAAGCCGCCACCAAAGAACTCACCTCAGCTTAATTTGATCTATGCGCGGCGATAAAAAAACCAAGCTATTGGCTAAACAGCTTTTCAAGCTGAGCCTGCGCGATGGCCAAGTGTCATCCGAGCAAGTCGCTGGCGTGTTAAGTTATATTGAGCAAGCGGCCCCTCGCCACGCCCTCGCGTTGCTCAAACTTTACCAGCAAGCCATCGTCACGGAGTTGGCCAAGTCCCACGCGCGCGTGGAACACGCTGGTCCCATCAGCGCCGCCACCCTGCAATTAATCGCCAGCGCGATGACCAAAAAATACGCGCGACCCGTCACCGCCACAGCCCAACCGAATCCGCGCTTGTTGGCTGGCCTGCGCGTGCGCATTGGCTCCGATCTCTATGAGTCGTCCGTCGCCGGCCAACTCGCTACTCTTTCCCACGCAGTCTAACCCCGTCTCCTTTTAATTCCTCCTCCAGATGAGCATCGTCGTTGAACAAATTGAACAGCAGATCGCCAAGCTTTCCAGCAAGGCCATCAAGAAGAATACTGGCACCATCCGCGCGGTCGCCGATGGCGTCGCCAAACTCGACGGTCTCTCCGACGTCATGTATAATGAGATGGTGCAGTTCCCCGGCGGTGCCATCGGCATCGCCCTCAATCTCGAAGCTGACGAAGTGGGTTGCGTTGTCCTCGGTGACGTTTCGCAACTTAAAGAAGGCGACGAAGTCCAGACTACCGGCAAACTTCTGTCTGTACCCGTCGGCCGCGCCCTGCTCGGTCGCGTCGTCGATGCCCTTGGCCGGCCCGTTGATGGCAAAGGCCCGATTGATTCCAAAGAATTTTATCCGGTGGAGAAAATTGCCCCAGGCATCATGGTCCGTAAATCGGTTAATCAGCCGCTGTTCACTGGCATCATGGCGATTGATTCCATGATTCCCATCGGTCGCGGCCAACGCGAATTGATCATCGGCGATCGTGGCACCGGTAAAACCACCATCTGTATCGATACGATTATCAACCAAGGCCGCATCAATAAAGTTGGCTTGGCCTCGGGCGATAAGAGCTTCCGCCCCGTCTACTCCATCTACGTCGCCATTGGCCAGAAGCAGTCCAACGTCGTTCGGACCATCGCAGCCCTCGAAGCCGCCGGCGCTTTAGAATATACGGTCATCGTTGCCGCCACCGCCGGAGACAATCCCGCCAACCAATACCTCGCCCCGTTCTCGGGCGCCTCGATTGGTGAATGGTTCATGGAAAATGGCATGGATGCGCTCATTGTTTACGATGACCTTTCCAAGCACGCCGTCGCCTACCGCCAAATTTCCCTGATCCTGAAACGGCCTTCCGGCCGCGAAGCTTATCCGGGCGATGTATTTTATCTCCACAGCCGCCTGCTCGAGCGTGCCGCCCGCCTCGATGGCAAAGGCTCGCTCACCGCGCTGCCGGTCATCGAGACCCAAGCTGGCGACGTGTCAGCTTACATTCCAACCAACGTTATCTCTATCACGGACGGCCAGATCTTTCTTGAAACCGATCTTTTCAATCAAGGTATTCGCCCGGCCGTATCCGTCGGTCTCTCGGTCTCTCGCGTTGGTTCTTCCGCGCAAATCAAGGTCACCAAACAAGTCGGCGGCAAACTCAAGGGCGAGCTCGCGCAGTTTCGCGAACTCGCCGCCTTCGCGCAATTCGGTTCTGACCTCGATGCAAAAACCAAAGCCCAGCTTGAGCGCGGCTCCCGTATCGTGGAACTTTTCAAGCAACCCCAACTGAACCCGCTCTCCATTGAGTTGCAGGCGGCTATTTTGTGGGCTCTCCAAAAAACTTACTTCGATTCAATTGAAGTAAAAAATGTGGTGAGCGCCGCTAACTCGCTCAAAGATTATCTCACCAGCCGCAAAGACGCGCTCCTGACGAAGATTCGCAACGAGGCTAAACTCTCGGACGAAATTGAAGCCGGCCTCAAGGCAGCAGCTGACGAATGGAAGAGCACCTTCGCCGCTCAATAATTTAAAAACGAGCATTACGATTCAACCCACTGGTTAACTCACCCGCTGCTCTTGTGCTCATCCTGAAATCGTAAATCACCCATCGTAGATCTTCATGGCCTCCACCCGCGACATCCGCCGACGCATTAAGTCGGTCAAAAACACCCGCCAAATCACCAAGGCGATGGAACTGGTGGCGGCTTCCAAGATGAAGAAAGCGCAACAAGTTGCGCTCGCCGGTCGGCCCTACGCCCAACTGATGGCTGATATGCTCGCGGCTCTCGCTCCACGCGTGAGCGAAACCCAACATCCGTTGCTCAGCCGCCGGGAGGTTAAGGTTCGCGGGATTATTCTGGTTACGACCGATAAAGGCCTGTGCGGTCCGCTAAACGCTAATCTCTTCAAGCTCGTTTCCGAAATTAAAACACCGGTCAAGTATGTGGCCATCGGTCGCAAGGGCGCGCAGTATCTCGCCCGCACCAAGCGCACGGTGCTCGCAGATTTTAGCGTGAACGACCGGGTCCCCTTCAGTGAGATCAAAACTCCCGTAGAATTTTTGGTTAATCTTTTCCTCGAGGGGACCGTCGACACCGTCGAAATTATCTACTCACGCTACAAGAATACGCTGGTCCAAGAGGCGATTGTCCGGCCGGTGCTGCCGCTATCTAATGTCGCCGACTTTGTGGCCCACCTCCGCGCTGAGAGCGGCCATAGTCAGGCGCTCGACACTCGGGACATGCTCTTCGAACCGAACGCCGATGCCGTGCTTGCTGCCCTGCTGCCGTTCTACGTCAATCGCTACGTCCACCAGCTCGTGCTTTCCGCCAAAGCCTCGGAGCATAGCGCCCGCATGGTGGCGATGAAGACGGCTAAAGATAATGCCACGGGCCTTCTCGGCGATCTCACGCTCGAATATAACAAAGCGCGGCAAGCGGCCATCACCCAAGAAATTCTCGAAATCTCTGCCGCGGCTTTCAGCGCGGCCTAACTTTTATAATCACCCCCCACCCGTTTAAGTCATGAGCAATACCGGCAAAATCGTCCAAGTTATCGGCGCCGTCGTCGACGTGCAGTTCGCCGAGAACTCCATTCCGCCCATTTATCAGGCGCTCACCATTAGCTTCACGGTCTCTGGCAGAAAAGAGATCCTGACCCTCGAAGTGCAGCAGCATCTCGGTGAAGGCATCGTGCGCGCCATCGCCATGTCGTCGTCTGAGGGACTCGTGCGCGGCATGGAAGTCGTTGACACCGGTGGACCGATCACGGTCCCAGTAGGTGACGGCGTACTCGGTCGAATCTTCGACGTCACCGGCAACGCCGTGGACGGTAAAGGCCCCGTCGCCTACACCAAACGCTACCCCATTCACCGGCCCGCCCCTTCACTCGTTGACCAAAATACCAAGGCGGAAATCCTGGAAACGGGGATCAAGGTTATCGATCTGATCTGCCCTTTTATTAAAGGTGGCAAAGCGGGCGCATTCGGCGGCGCTGGTGTCGGCAAGACAGTCGTCATTCTCGAACTCATTAACAATATTGCGAAAGCCCACGGCGGTTATTCGGTCTTCGCCGGCGTCGGCGAACGTTCGCGTGAAGGTAATGACCTTTATCACGAAATGTCCGATGCAGGCGTCATCGACCAAAAAGATCTAAGTAAATCAAAAGTGGCGTTGGTCTTCGGCCAAATGAATGAGCCCCCCGGGGCGCGTATGCGCGTAGCGCTTTCCGCCCTCGCCATGACCGAATATTTCCGTGACGAAAAAAATCAGGACGTTCTCCTGTTCGTCGATAATATTTTCCGCTTCTCGCAGGCCGGTTCAGAAGTGTCCGCGTTGCTGGGCCGTTCGCCTTCGGCCGTCGGTTACCAACCAACGCTCGCCAACGAAATGGGCCTCCTCCAGGAGCGCATCACTTCGACCAAGAAAGGTTCCATCACTTCCGTGCAAGCGGTCTACGTACCGGCGGATGATTTGACCGATCCGGCGCCGGCCAATACCTTTGCGCACTTGGACTCCACCATCGTGCTAGAGCGGTCCATCGCCGAACTCGGTATTTATCCAGCCGTAGATCCGCTGGCCTCGGTTTCAAAAGCGCTGCAAGCTGACATCGTCGGCGAAGAGCACTATCGCGTCGCCCGCGAAGTCCAGCGCGTGCTGCAACGCTACAAAGATCTCCAGGACATCATTGCAATTCTCGGTCTCGATGAACTTCCCCCTGAGGATAAGCTCATGGTCTACCGCGCCCGCAAAATCCAGCGCCTCCTTTCACAACCGTTCGCGGTCGCTGAAGTATTTACCGGTACGCCTGGCAAATACGTTCCCGTCAAAGAGACTGTCCGCGGTTTCAAGATGATTCTCGATGGCGAGCTTGATCATGTCGCCGAAGGTGACTTCTACATGAAAGGCGGCATTGACGAAGTGCTCGCGGCTTCCGCGAAAAAGTAACTAGACCTGCGCACGCTTACTCCTCGTTACTTAAGACCTTCTTTCACCATGTCGCTCATCCTCGAAATCGTCACGCCCGAAGCCAAGGTTTATGCCGATACGATCGACAGTGTTGTGATTCCAACTGTTGAAGGTGAAATTGGCATTCTCCCCGGTCACATTCCTTTGCTCACCCAGATTGAGAGCGGCGAATTGCGCGTCACAAAGGGTGGCTCCATTCAGTGTTTGGCGGTAGGGGGGGGCTTTGCCCAAATCGATGGCGACACCGTCCGTGTGCTCGCCGAGAATGCTATCACTGTAGAGAAGATTGATGAGAATGCGGTTGAGGTGGCCATGAAACGTGCCGAGCAGGAGCTTAAAGCCGCTAACGATATGGATCCTCAGCAATACGAACACTTGCAGAGTCTAGTTCGTTATTCTGGGGTCCAGCTCGCCGTCAAACGCCGTCAGCGCTAACCTTTTGCCCTAGGCCTACTCCACGAGTAGTTTGACCTAGGGCTTTTTTCTGCTTCACTCCTGATACTTAGTCTCACCTACCGTGTCATCTGCACTTCACCTTTTGCCGCTTTGCCAGCTTGCCGCTGGAGCCACTGCGCGAATTTGTGTGATTAATGGTGATGATGGCTTCGCCCAACGGTTGCGTGAAATGGGGTTTGGCGAAGCTGCCTTAGTTACAAAAATCTCCGGCCGCACCACGAGTCTTTGCCAGGTAAACGGCACGCGCATCGCCCTCAACCATGACGCCGCGATGGCCATTCTGGTGGAAGCCTTGCCCGCCGGAGTTCGCTGAGTAGATGGCGCCAGATTATGGCGAACTGGTTCCACGATTGCGGTAATTTTTTGCTGTGATTCTACCCGCGCACATCACCCCGCTAGGAAAAAAGCGCTTCGCGTCAGCAGACCGACCGCCGATTTATGCGATGGTCGGCAATCCCAACTGCGGTAAGACCACGTTATTCAATGCGCTGACAGGGTTGCGGCAGAAGGTCGGCAATTACCCCGGGGTAACGGTGGAGAAAAAAATCGGCGAATGCTACTCGCAGCATGGCCGGCCGATGAAAATCATCGATCTCCCCGGCGCTTACTCCTTGGCGGCGCGCTCTCCTGATGAGGCGGTCTTGCGGGATGTTTTATTTGGTCGCCGCGAAGATACGCCGCAGCCGGATCGGATTATCTGTGTGCTCGATGCGACTAATCTTGAACGTAACCTCTACCTCGTACACCAGATTCTCGACTTAGGTCGACCAGTCATCGTGGTGCTTAATATGATGGATTTGGCCGTTAAAGCCGGCCTGCGGATTGATACTCACCAACTGGCGACTGCCCTCGGGGTGGTCGTCATTTCCTGCGCCGCGGTGAAAGGGGAGGGCTTGGTTGAACTTAAGCTCGCGATGAGTCGTAGCGATCTACCGTTAGCCCGACACCGTTGGGATGTACCCGCACCGATCGCACCGGCGGTCGCTGAATTACAAGCGTCCCTGAGCGATGCTGATGCCCAACCCCCGCTCATCGCGCGCGCCGAGGCCCTCCTGCTGCTCACTGATTTCGAGAGCGTGCGGATTGCCGGCTCTAAACCGCTGAGCGCCCGCACCGCCGCGGTGCTGGCCACTTGGCAACAACGCTGTGCCCGTGAGGAAAGTAATTGGTCCGGCACCCTCATTCGCAGCCGTTACGATAAGATTAATGCGCTCTGCCGCGAAGTACTGCACCGCACGCGCCCGCAAGAATTATCGGGCTCAGATCGCTTAGACGCCATCCTCGTACATTCCATTTGGGGTTGGTTGTTTTTTGGCTTCATCATGGCCACGCTCTTTTTCTCTATTTTTTCCCTGGCGGAATATCCGATGAACTGGATCGATGCTCACATCGCCGCGCTGAGCAGCGGAATTAAAAATATTCTCCCGCCAGGTGATTTGCGGGATCTCCTAACCGATGGCGTAATCGGCGGGGTCGGGGGCATCGTCGTCTTTCTTCCCCAAATTCTAATTTTGTTTTTCTTTGTAGGGTTACTCGAAAGCACGGGCTATATGGCGCGTGCGGCTTTTCTGATGGACCGCCCGATGAGCAAAGTAGGGCTGCATGGAAAATCATTTATCCCCCTCTTGGGCTCCTACGCTTGTGCTATTCCGGGGATCATGGCCACCCGTACAATCGAAAACGCCAAAGATCGGCTCGTCACAATTTTAATCGCTCCGCTGATGAGCTGCTCCGCGCGGCTCCCCGTCTATCTCCTCATGATTGCGACGCTGCTGCCCGCCGCGGCCCTCCCGGCTACGTGGAAAGCAGGTCTCATGCTGCTCATGTATCTCTTGGGTACGCTCGGGGCTTTTGGCTTCGCTTGGCTTTTTAAGCGCACGCTCTTCAAGAGCACGCGGCCGCTAATGATTATGGAGCTGCCGGCGTATCAACCCCCACGGCTAAAGGAAATCCTCCGCCAAATGCTGGAGCGCAGCTGGCTCTTTTTAAAAAATGCTGGCACGATCATCCTCGGGATCTCGATTGTGCTGTGGTTCCTCACCACTTACCCGAAACACCCCGACCCTCAAGCCTCGGCTGATGCGCAAATCGCCGTCAGTTTTGCTGGTCAAGCGGGCCATCTCCTTGAACCAGTAATTAAGCCGCTGGGTTTTGATTGGCGCATTGGGATCGGCTTAGTGACATCATTTGCCGCGCGCGAAGTTTTTGTGAGCTCCATGGGGGTCGTTTTTGGAGTACAGGACAACGCTGCGCACGCCTTGCCGGTCCGCGATGCTTTGCGCGCGGCCCGCTGGCCCAATGGGGCCATCTTATTCACGCCACTCGTTTGTATCACCCTGATGGTTTATTATGTTTTCGCGATGCAGTGCATGAGCACGGTCGCCGTAGTAAAACGCGAAACCAATTCATGGCGCTGGCCCCTCTTTCAAATCGCCTACATGACCGGCACCGCGTGGCTCGCGTGCTTCGTCATCTATCAAATCGGTCGCGCGCTCGGTTATTAATAGCCTAATTTTATCAATGTCCGCCTCTACCCAAACTTTCATCGCTTTCGCGATTGTGGGAATTGCCGTCGCTCTGCTCATGCGCTCTTGGCTTAAAAAAAGCCCCGGCGCCGGTTGCGGTCAGGCGGGTTGTAGCGCCGTCAGTCCAGAAATTAAAAAACTCCGCGCCAAGTTAAAACGCTAAGCTGAGACAGGCCGCCGGGTCGCCCGTTGGCCCCGGCCGATGGGCAGTACAACGAGCGCCGCGATCACACACAGCGCCCCCGCGCTGAAAAAAGCTAGCGTGTAAGTCCCCGTCACTGTACGCAGCACCCCAGCTGCATAGGAGGCCCACGCCGCCCCCACTTGGTGGGCTGCGACCACCCAACCAAAGACGATGCTGGCCTTCTCGCGCCCAAAAATCTCCCCCGTGAGCTTCACCGTTGGCGGCACTGTTGCGATCCAGTCCAGCCCATAGAATACGGCAAACACGCCCAACCCAGCCACTGGCCCGAGCAGCGCCATGGGTAAAAATAATAGCGAGATGCCGCGCAACCCGTAGTAAATGAATAAGAGGTAGCGACAGTTGTAACGATCGCTTAACCAGCCCGAGGCCATTGTCCCACCAAGATCAAATAGACCCATCATCGCCAACAGCCCCGCCGCGCGCACCGCCGGAATCCCACAATCAAAAGCCGCCGAAATAAGATGCGTCCCAATCAAACCATTCGTGCTCGCTCCACAGACAAAAAAGGAACCGGCTAATAGCCAAAAATCACGCCGCCGCATCGCTTCCAGCAAAGCATCAATTGCCCGCTTCACGGGATTCCCCATCACGGGGGTCGCCAACTCCACCGCCCCCGTCTCACCATAAGGCCGCAAACCAACATCCCGTGGATCATTGCGCATCAACCACCAGATAAGTGGAATCACCAGCAAGGCCGCCGCGGCTACGAGCAGAGGAGCCCCGCGCCAGCCATACGCGGTTACCACGGCGGCAAGGTTGGGGAGAAAAATTAACTGCCCGGTGGCAGTACTAGCCGTAAGCAAACCCATCACGAGTCCGCGCCGGTGAGTGAACCAGCGATTAGCAACCGCCGCGCCAAGAACGGTGGCCGCCATTCCAGAGCCAATGCCGACGACCACGCCCCACAGCACCACAAACTGCCAGTAACTGGTGGCCTGCGTCGAAAGACCATACCCCACCGCCAACAAAGCCATCGCGGTCATCATGGTTCGCCGGAGCCCAAAGCGCTGATAAAGCGCCGCGGCGAATGGACCAATCAAACCATAAAGAAAAATATTGATCGAAACAATCGACGACACGGTAGCGCGACTCCATTGAAATTCATTAGCCAATGGCAGCAAAAGAACTCCCGGCGCAGCCCGCGCTCCAGCCGCCGCCAACAACGTGCAAAAAGTTACCCCTGCGGTGATCCAAGCGTAATGAAATTTTTTACTGGGAACGACAGCCGTCATAGATGGCCCGCACCGTTGAAGCGCGAGCGAAAGTGTCAAATCGCAACCGCGCTTTGATCTTTGCCGAAACCTCCCAATCATCTACGCTCACAACCTATGCTTAATCGCCCCCTGTTATGCCTCGCGGCACTGCTCGGATTAACCGCTACAGTTAACGCCCAGGAGAAACCGCAGGTCTTTACCGGCGCCCAAATTATTCCGATTAGCGGGGCGCCCATCGCCCACGGCGTGCTCGTCGTCGCGGGCGGCAAGATTGTCGCCGTCGGCGCGGCCGACAAAATTGCGATTCCCGCGGGCGCCGAAATCCACGATGTCACCGGTAAAGTGCTCATGCCGGGACTCGTCGATTCCCATAGCCACGTTGGCTCTGGCAGCGGCGGCGATGGCTCCGGCCCGATCCAACCGGAAACGCGCGTCCTCGACTCGCTCGATGCGCGCAATGCCTCGATTCAAAAAGCCCGGGCCGGCGGTATCACCACCGTCAACGTGATGCCGGGCTCCGGCCACCTAATCAGCGGGCAAACGCTTTATCTGAAACTACGCGAAGCCCGCACCGTTGACGATTTATTGATCAAGCTGCCGGATGGCACTAACGCGGGCGGCCTCAAGATGGCCAATGGCACCAATTCCATGCGCGGGGCCAACGGCTTTCCCGGAACGCGCGCCAAATCGGCCGCTTTGGTCCGGGCAGAATATATTAAAGCGCAAGAATATCTGGACAAAATTAAACGCGCCAATGGCGACGCCGAAAAACTTCCGCCGCGCGACCTCGCGCTCGAGGAAATGAGTGATGTCCTCGCCGGCCAACGCATCGTCCAGAATCATACGCACCGCCACGACGATATTCTCACGGTGCTGCGCCTCGCCCAAGAATTTGGATTCAAGGTTGTTTTACACCACGTCAGCGAAGGCTGGAGGGTTGCCCCAGAAATTGCCGCGGCCCACGCGCCTTGCTCTGTGATCATGATTGATTCACCCGGTGGTAAATTAGAAACCAAAGATGCCGACTGGCGCACGCCAGCCATCTTAGAACAAGCCGGCGTGCTCGTGGGTTTTCATACAGACGACCCCATTTGCGATTCGCGGCGCTTCCTGCGCTCAGCCGCGTTGGCCGTTCGGGCGGGCATGACGCGCCAAGGGGCCCTCGCCGCAGTCACGATCGCCAACGCTAAAATTCTCGGCCTCGACGCACGCGTCGGCTCACTGGAACCAGGCAAAGATGCTGACTTCATTGTGCTCTCCGCTGATCCATTGAGTGTCTATGCACACATTGAGCAAACCTGGGTTGAAGGAACCAAGGTTTTCGATCTCTCCCGCCCAGCAGATCATCTTTATGCAGTCGGCGGGGCGGGCGCCGGTGATTCCCGCCACGCCCAGCTCTGTTGTTTCACCAGTGCATGGGACTTAATCGCAAACGCCAATCATGGAGGTGAACAATGAAAATAATTACTCGCTTTAGCTTACTGGTCACTTGGCTCATCGCCTTGGGCGGCGCGCACGCAGAAAATATCGCGGTCCTGGGCGCAACTATCTACCCGATGGCCGGTGCACCGCTAAAAGACGGCGTTATTCTGATGAGTGATGGTAAAATCACCGCGCTGGGCCCCAAGGTTTCCGTAAAAATTCCCGAGGGCTACCGCATCCTGCAAGCCGCCGTCGTTACGCCTGGATTGATTGATGCCCATGCTACCGTCGGCCTCTCGGGCTTGCTCAACCAAGCTCAGGATCAAGATATGTTAGAAAAATCTTCGGCCGTGCAACCTGAACTCCGCGCCCTGGATGCCTATAACGCCAAAGATCCTCTCGTCAGCTGGGTGCGCTCTTACGGTGTCACCACCGTCAATACCGGTCATGCCCCCGCCGCACTGATCTCTGGGCAAACCATGATTGTGAAAACATTTGGCCGGACGGCTGATGAGGATGTGATTAATCCTGCCGCGATGACAGCCGTTACGCTGGGTCGCAACGGTCTGACTAACGCCGAAGGTGGGTCCGCCGCGAGCAAATCACCAGGCAACCGCTCCAAAGCGGTCGCGATGTTGCGCGCTGAACTGATCAAAGCTCAAGAGTACGCCAAAAAGCGCGATGCTAAAGACGAGAGCAAGCGACCGGCCCGGGATTTAAAAACTGAAACCCTCCTCCGTGCTCTGACTGGGGTGCAGCCGCTGTTAATTACGGCTAATCGTCAGCAGGATATTATCTCCGCCCTCCGCCTCGCCCAAGAATTTAAGCTTAAAATTGTTCTCGATGGCTGCGCTGATGCGCCGATGGTTTTAGCCCAAATTAAAGCCAGTGGGTTTCCCGTCATTGTGCACCCCACGATGCAACGCAGCTATGAAGACATGGAAAATCTCAGCGTAGAAACTGCCGGAAAACTTCATGCGGCCGGCATCCCCATTGCCTTACAGAGCAGCTATGAAGCCTATGTGCCAAAAACCCGCGTCGTGTTATTTGAAGCAGCGGTCGCGGCTGCCCATGGCCTCGGCTTTGAAGCCGCCCTCGCCAGCATTACTAGTGGCGCGGCCCAATTACTTGGCATCGCCGATCGCACCGGTTCCCTCGTCGTGGGTAAAGATGCCGATCTGGCCCTCTATGATGGCGACCCTTTTGAATACACAAGCCACTGCACTGGCACGATTGTGGGTGGGATCGTCTTCGCCGACGGTGCGCACTAAATCTAGCGCTGAAGGTTTGTTTATTCGGCCGAAAGCCTTGCGTTCAACTCGAATAAAATAATTTTAATTGCATGCAAGCCGCCGTCCTCACCGAGATTAAAAAACCCTTAGCGGTGCAAGCGATGCCCAATCCGCTGGCCGCGCGGGGTGAGGCCGTCGTGCAACTGAAAGCGGCGGCTCTTAACCACCGTGATCTTTGGATTCAACTGGGCCAATATGCCGGAATCAAAACTCCGATGATTCTCGGTTCAGATGGCGCGGGCACCGTACTGACAGTTGGTTCGCCCAAAGATACTGCTTGGGTAGGCCGCGAAGTCATTATTAACCCAGCGCTCGACTGGGGGGACAATCCCCGTGCGCAGGGATCAAATTTCCGCATTCTTGGTTTACCCGATGCGGGCACCTTTGCAGAGCAATGCGTCATCCCCGCGGCTAACCTGGCCCTTAAGCCCAGTCACCTGTCATGGGAGCAAGCGGCGGCCCTGCCGCTCACGGGACTGACGGCTTGGCGCGCTTTATTTACGCGAGCCCAGCTCCAACCCAATGAGCGCGTGCTCATCACTGGAATTGGCGGGGGCGCCGCGCTCATTGCGCTGCAATTGGCGGTGGTCGCTGGTGCCCAAGTCTGGGTCACTTCTAGTTCACCCGAGAAAATCGCGCGCGCTATCACCCTCGGGGCTTTAGGCGGGGTAAATTATCGTGAGGTTAATTGGGCTGAGGCTTTGCAGCAACAAGCCGGGCGATTTGATGTGATCGTGGATAGCGCCGGCGGCGCGGGTTTTGCCCCACTGATCGATCTCACCACGCCGGGCGGGCGCATTGTATTCTTCGGGGCCACGTGGGGAAACCCCCCAAGCCTCGATCTCCGTAAATGTTTTTTCCGGCAGATCAATATTCTGGGCACTACGATGGGCTCGCCGGAAGATTTTTCGAACCTCCTCGCCTTTGTCACTGCTCATAAAATTACCCCCATAGTGGACAAAGTATTTCCCCTGGCTGAAGCTGACGCGGCCTTGCGCCGCATGGCCGCCGGTGAGCAGTTCGGAAAAATTGTGCTGGCGATCTAGCCTTGCCCTCAGCCTGACGGCTAAGCGCGAATCCACTGCACCAACTCCAGCAGTAACGCCGTTGCGGCCTCCCCGAGAAAAATAAAATAAAGTACGCCCAGCGCAAAGATAAGATAACCCGCGAGAATAAAGAGGCCATCGCGCTCCAGCAATCCGGCGGCGACCAATAAAATAGCCCAAGCCGGGAAGGAATTCGTAAAAGGAATCGGGATCGGCAACACCAACACCAGCGCCGCGATCAGCAGCAAGACCGCGTGCAGTTGCACTAACCCTGGCGTGTCGGTTAAAAAAGTAAGGCGGGGCCGGATTAGTTTTTCAATAATCCGAATCGTTTTCTCGGCGACCGTGAAAAGCTTTCCAAAAAAACCGGGCGGCAATACCTTGCGCTGCAGCTTCATCGACAACCAGGGGCGCTGACCCAACGTCAACCGGAGGGCGATCAGGGCAATCGCTAATCCAAAGGGGGTAGATAAACCCGGCAACGGAATGGGCGTAATAAAAGGGAGGGCCAACAATAGCACCAGCAGCGTGTAGGCCCGTCCGCCAAGCGTGTAGATAACCTCCCGCAGCGTTAATGCACCCAGAGCGGAGCGATTGCGCAAATCAGCCAACTCCTCGGATAACTTGCGGGGTGGATTCGTGTTAAATTTTGAATTTTTTTTCATGTGCCGCGTTTATTCCCATAAAGTTCCACGTGCAGGCGCGGAGCGTAACGATAGCCGCGCGTCTTGCATAATTCACTTAACCAAACGGCACGGGCCCGCAAGACCTCGACCGTGGTTCCCTCCGGCATCAGCAATACCTTGGCCCGAGGAATCTCCCGCCCCAACGAAGCCAGCAACGTCTCTATTTCTATAAGATCCGTTTCTTGAGCGACCACAAACTTGAGTTGATAGCCCCCGCGATCGAGCCAAGCCCGCACCACTTCCGGCTGCCAGCGCAAGTTCTCGTGTTTCCGGCGCCAAGTGTCATCGAGCCGCTCATCCGGGGAGGAATTTTTTAGCTTCGGACTCAGCGAGGCGAGATCGCACGCGATCCCCGTCGGGGCTATCGTCGCCGCTGTCTCTATTGTGATATGATAATCTAATCTTTTTAGCTCGGTCGCGAGTGCATGAATATCTTTCGCCATCATCGGTTCGCCTCCGGTTAGCACCACATGCCGCGCAGGATGACAGCGGACGGCCGCCACAATCTCGCCTACCGTCAGCTGCTTTCCTTCCGGCTGCCATGAGGCATAAGGCGTATCACACCAATTGCAGCGAAGATTGCATCCACTCGTGCGGACAAAAACTGACGGTACGCCGGTTAACTCGCCTTCGCCTTGGAGCGAATAAAATATTTCAGATATCAACATTAAGGGAGGTTTAAACGAGTGAGTAACCGCGAAGCCGAGTAAGAAATAATTTCTGCGCGCATTTAATGCTTGGCTGGGTTAACCGGCAAAGGCGGCTGCGACTCATAGACCGTCGGATCGATCAACCCTGCTTGCGTGAAGGCCTCGCGGCGTTCGACACACGTGCCGCACTTGCCGCAGTGGATCAGACCACCTTTGTAACAGGACCAAGTTTGCGCAAAATTCACCCCCAGCTGCCCGCCCTCGGCGGCAATCTGGCCTTTCGTCTTGGTAATAAAAGGCCGGAGTAACTGAATGCCCGCATAAGTCCCGAGCCGCATGGCGTTGCCCATCGCCGTCATGAAATCTTCGCGACAATCAGGGTAAATCGTGTGGTCGCCGGCATGAGCCGCAATGACGAGCGCCTCTGCTCCCGCGCTTTCCGCAAAACCCGCGGCCGCCGCCAGCATGATGCCATTACGAAAGGGCACAACGGTGAGCTTCATATTGTCAGCCGCGTAGTGCCCCTCAGGGATTTCCCCGCCCGACTTGAGCAAGTCCGAGGTAAAAAGTTGGCCAATGAAATCCAATGGGATGATCCGGTGGGTCACCCCCAGCTTAGCCGCATGTTCCACGGCCCAGGGAATCTCTCGATGATTATGTTTAGCCCCATAATCGAAACTAAGGGCAGCAGTCACCGCATGGTGGGCCCGCGCCCAATAAAGCGCAGTCACCGAATCCATACCACCCGAGCAAAGCACAACGACTTTCATGACTGATAAATTGGCCACAAAAAGCGCAAAAGGCACAGAAGTAAATAATCTCCCAGCCCAGCCCTCACCCGCGTGCAGAAAACCTCACCCGCCCATGGGGTAGGGGATCAAGCCGTGCTAGCCAGATAATCCCGCCTTGCTGCAGAGCAGCGTTTAGGTTTTTGCTTGGCCTCCCTTCGGTCCGTAGGCGGACCTCATTTATCAATCTCATGGCAATATTTGTGGCGCAGAATCAGCAGAGTCCTCTCTCCGGTTATCGTCACCACACGGCACAGACAAATCTACTGAGCGCGCGCCTTAACGCCGACCCGGCCGCGCGAAATCCATAATCCCCCCCTCCTTTGAGCCTATCTCTTCATTACCAATTTATTGATCAGCCGACCCAGTTGCCGCCGCTCTACGCCGCCCTCGATCGCTGCACTGAAATCTCGCTCGATACGGAGGCGGATAATCTCTTCCGCTACCGGACGCGCGTTTGCTTGCTGCAAATCCTAGCGGCCGGCGAAATTTACTTGGTCGATCTCCTCGCCGACCTGCCACTCGACGGGCTCTGGACGCGGCTGGCGGCTAAGCCTTTGATCATGCATGGCAGCGATTATGATCTCCGCTTGCTCTGGGAGTTCTGCCGCTTTCAACCGCTCAGCTTATTTGATACAA
Source organism: uncultured Verrucomicrobiota bacterium (assembly GCA_903906135.1). Taxonomy (GTDB): domain Bacteria; phylum Verrucomicrobiota; class Verrucomicrobiia; order Opitutales; family Opitutaceae; genus Lacunisphaera. The sequence goes on from CAIVJE010000134.1 coordinate 26,172, forward strand.
TGTTCGCCGCTCAGTTGCTAAGCATTCCCCGCTTTGGGCTCGCCGCTCTATTAGAACAAAATTTTGGGGCGCATGTGGATAAAGATCACCAAAAAGCCAATTGGTCGCAGCGCCCGCTTGACCGCGACATGCTAGATTATGCCGCCACTGATGTTTATTACCTGCCCGAATTGCGTGATCGCTTAAAAGCCGAACTCACTCGCCTCGGTCGCCTCGACTGGATGGAGCAGAAATGTCGCTGGCAAATCGAAGTGGGGCGCGCCGGTTTCGCGGCGCCCGATGAAAATGCCTGGCGCATTAACGGCTCAGAAAAATTACGTGGGCGCGGCCTGGCGGTCTTGCACGCTCTGTGGTTCTGGCGTGAAAGCTGGGCCGAAGCAATTAACACGCCGCCCTTTAAAGTCGTCGGGAACGAAATGCTCGGACGCCTAGCCGGCGCGGCCGAAGATGAATATCCGATCGAAGAGGTCTTGCGGGTTCATCTCGGCCGCCGTCATGACCGACTCTACCCCAGTCTCGCGGAAGCGGTCCACCAAGGCTATGCCACCGATCCACAAACGCTGCCGCGCCGCGAACGTCGGCGAGAATTTTCCCCGATGTCGCCCGCCGAACTCGCCCGGCAAGATCGAATTAAAGCCGACCGAGATCGACTGGCCCAAGGCTTACAGCTTGATCCCACCCTCATCGCCACTCGTTCGCAACTCGCCCTGATTGCCCGGGATCCCCAATGCATCGATACGGTGCTGCTCCCTTGGCAGGCGCAATTGCTCAAGGCTGAACCAGCTTGGAAAAGCTAGCCCCGCACCGTGGCTGAGCCCGCCAACATCGCCCACCATCTTTCCCTGATGGCCACGCGTCAGCCGACGCAGGCCGCCGTGAAAATTGCCCGGGGCCAGAAAATTTCTGGCGAAATTGATTACCTCACCCTGTCATTCAGCGCCCTCGAGCAGGAAGTTGAGGCATGGGCAGACAAACTCCGGGCCGCCGGCGTCAACCGCGGCGATCGGGTGCTCGTGATGGTACGCCAAGGCCTGCCGTTAATCGCGGCGGCTTTTGGCCTCTTTAAAATAGGGGCGATCCCCATCATTATCGATCCAGGCATGGGGCGAAAAAACTTTTTGGCCTGTATCGCTCGCTCCCGACCGCGCGTGTTGCTGGGCATTCCTCTTGCCCAAATCACCAGCTATATTTTCCGCACCGCGTTTGCGGCGGTCGAAATCCGCATCTGGGTGAGGAGCTCGCCGACCGCCCAGCTCGCGAGCTCCCAAAAAACCAACGCCCCCGTCACCCTCGCCGCGGACTGCGCGGCGACCGACCTGGCGGCGATTCTTTTTACCTCCGGGTCCACCGGTGCACCTAAAGGAGTTTGCTATGAACATGGCATGTTCGCCGCCCAAGTGCGGCTCGTTCGCACAACCTACGGAATTACCCCAGGTGAAATTGATCTGCCGCTGCTCCCGATTTTTGCCTTATTTAATCCCGCGCTGGGAATGACTACTGTTGTTCCAGCCATCGACCCGCGCCGACCGGCCAACATAGATCCAGCAAAAATTGTTCGCGCGATTCAACAGGAGGGCGTCACTAACTCATTCGGCTCGCCGACCCTTTGGCGGATAATTGCCCGCTACTGCCTAAAAAATAATCTCACCTTACCATCGATTAAGCGGGTGCTGATGGCGGGCGCTCCGGTCCCGCCAGAATTATTCGCTGATTTAATAAAAATTTTACCCAACGGGATGGCCTATAGCCCTTATGGCGCAACGGAAGCCTTGCCCGTTGCGAGCATCTCCGGGCTTCATGTTATCACAACCACCGCCGAGGCGACTGCCGCCGGCCAAGGCACCTGTGTCGGTCAGCCTGTTCATGAGGTAACCATTAAAATTATTGCGCCGAGCATGACGGCGATAGTTTCTGCTGCAGAGATTTGCGAAATGCCCGTGGGTGCAATTGGCGAAATTATTGTCCAAGGGCCTATCGTTACAAAAACCTACGATCAGTTAGCGGCGGCCACCGCGTTGGCTAAAATCAGCCCACTAAAATCAGCCCACGGGTTGCCCGGCGGCCCTTGGCACCGACTCGGCGATGCCGGCTACCTTGATCCCCACGGCCAACTCTGGTTTTGCGGCCGCCTAGCCGAGCGCGTAATCACACTGGGCGGAACACTCTACACCGAACAAGTTGAGCCTATTTTTAATCAGCACCCCGACGTCGCCCGCTGCGCCCTCATTGGCCTTGGTCCCAACCGCGATCAACCAGCTCTCGTAATCGAGCCCACCACTCAAGCGTTGGTGGCCACCTTGGCCTTGCGCCAAAAATTACTGGGGGAATTACAAATTATGGGCGCCGCTCACACCCATACGCGTTCCATCACTCGCGCCTATTTTCATCCGCAGTTTCCCGTGGATGTTCGCCATAATGCTAAGATTCACCGCCTAAGCTTAACCCAATGGGCCGCTCATCAACCGAGTTATGCTCTAGGCTCACCGTCATGAATCGCGCCGTCTTTATTACCGGAGCCAGCGGCTTCATCGGTGGAAAACTTGCCGAACGTTTACTGGCTGAGGGTCGTCAGGTTAAGGTTCTCGCCCGCCGCCCCCTGCCTATTTTAGCCAACCTCGGCGCAGAAATTATTACGGGCGATTTGGCCGACGAGCCCGCGCTCCGCCGTGGCTGCGAAAATTGTGAAACCGTCTTCCACGTCGCCGGCCGCGTTGGGGTCTGGGGCCCCGCGGCTGATTTTTTTAAAGTTAATGTCGCGGGCACCGCCCAAATTATCGCCGCCTGCCGCGCCGTCGGCGTGCCCCGCCTCATTTATACCAGTTCACCCAGCGTCGTGTACCATGGCGGTAACCTTGCCGGCGTGGATGAATCGGCGGCGCTTTGCACCGAGGCACCCTGCGCTTACCCCACCAGCAAGGCCGCCGCTGAAAAACTTGTTCACCAAGCCCACTCCGCCGCGCTAGCCACCCTCGCACTGCGACCTCATCTAGTCTGGGGGCCGGGCGATAAAAATGTGGTGCCACGCGTCCTCGCCCTCGCACGCCAAGGTCGCCTCAGAATTATCGGGTCCGGCCAAAATCGCGTTGATGTCACCCACATCACCAACGTCATCGACGCCCACCTCCTCGCCGAACAAGCCTTGAGCCGCTATCATTTAAGTCGTGACGTGGGCGCTGAGATCATGAGCGCGCCGGTTGGGGGAGAGCCGCGCGATCCAGGTGGCCAAGCTTACTTCATCACTAATGGAGAGCCGGTGGTGTTGTGGGACTGGATCAATGAGCTCTTACGGGGCGCGGGCATTCCAGAAATCAAGAAGCGCATTTCCCTGCCGGCTGCTCGCCGGATCGGCGGCATCTTAGAAATAATTTGGCGGGTGCTTCCCATGAAAGGGGAGCCGCCGATGACGCGGTTTGTGGCAGAAGAAATGGCCACCGACCACTGGTTCAAAATCGATGCCGCGCGCCGCAATCTGGGCTACCGGCCACGAGTCAGTATGACGGTTGGCACCGCCGAACTCATTGCCCAGCTCCAGCGCCGTTAGCCATTTCTCTGCCGCACCGCCTCGAAGAGCGTGATAATGGTCGCCATCGCGACATTCAAAGAATCCGCTTGGCCAGCCATAGGAATGCGCACGAGCAAATCGCTTTGCTTGAGCCAAAAATCACTCAGCCCATATTGCTCGCTGCCCATCACAATCGCCAACGGGCCACGCAGTTCCGCCTGGGTATAAAGGCTCGGCGTATCCGGCGTCGTCGCCACGATCCGGACCCCCTGCTGCTTCAGCCAAGCATGGACCGAAGCGCTATCCGCGACGACGATCGGCACAGAGAAAAGCACGCCGGTCGATGAACGCACCACGTTAGGATTAAAAACATCGGTGACGGCATCACAGACGATAACCCCATCCACCCCCGCGGCGTCTGCGCTGCGCAAAATTGTCCCAAGATTGCCCGGCTTTTCGATGGACTCAACCACGAGGAGAAAAGGGGCCGCGCTGAGCTTAAGATCCGCAAGACGGTGTTTCCATTGCGGCGCCACGGCCAACAAACCATCAGGCCGATCGCGATACGCGCATTTAGCGAAAGCTTCCTTGGATAATTCAAAAAGTTGTGCCCCAGCTTGGCGCGCCTGCTCGATTAAGGCCGGTTCATTTTCGCCGAGAAACCAGTCCGGGCAAAAATAGAGCTCGAGGAGGCGAATGTTTTTTTCCAAAGCCCTCCGGACCTCGCGATACCCTTCCACTAGAAATAAACCTGCCTCATCGCGGTCACGCCGATCGCGTAATTTCACGAGCTGTTTAACCCGTGGATTCTGGAGGCTGGTGATTTTTTCAGGAAGGTTAACCACAGCGGATACGGAATACAGGGAAAGCAAACTCAGCAATTTCCTTTTACCGACCCTCGGGGTGTGTTCTGTGTAGGGGGTGGGCAAAAAGAAATTCAACGACCAACCCTTCTCTTATCACCAGACCTTAGAACTGGAGGTAGCCACGCTGACTAACCTTGGCGTCGGCCTAGGCCGGGTTGCTTTGCCTGGGGACGGTCAGGAAAAAACCCCGGCCGACAGCACCCAGCAACGGGACCCCGCGAGTGGCTGGGTAATCATGGTACCCTTTACCTTACCTGGCGAAAAAGTGCGCGTCCGAGTCTATCGCAACCACAAGAATTACTCCGAAGCAGATTTGCTCGAAGTGCTAACCCCTTCACCACACCGCCAAGAGCCGCGGTGCGCGCTCTTCGGTCGCTGCGGAGGGTGCCAATATCAACATCTCGCCTATTCCGAGCAGTTAAAATGGAAACAGCAGCAAGTAACCGAATTGCTCAAATATATGGTGGGTGTCGAATTTCCGGTGGCTCCGGTAATCGCCTCGCCCAAAGAGTTTGGTTATCGTTCTAAAATAACTCCCCATTTTCATGCTCAGGAAAATACCGGAGCGCCCGGAGCGCCCTTGAGCACCGCCAGTGGTCAGGATAGTCATGACCTCCCAGTGCCAGCCGTTAGTTTACCCCCGATCGGCTTTCTCAAACCCGGCAATCGCTTTGCCCTGATCGACGTACCGACGTGTCCCATTGCCACGGCCGAGATCAACGCCAAACTACCTGAAGTCCGCGCCAAGACTCACCAACGGCTAGCCGCCGGTGAGTATAAACGCGATGCGACGCTGCTTCTGCGTCACGCCATCGAAGGCGTCACCACGGACTACGATGCGGTCGTTCACGAACAAGTTGGCGCACTCAAACTCCACTTCCTCGCCCGTGATTTTTTCCAGAACAACCCCTTTATTTTACCGGCATTTACCGGTTATGTCCGCGCGCAAGCCGCCAGCAGCGGGGCTAAATTCTTGGTCGATGCCTATTGCGGCAGCGGATTGTTCGCGCTGAGCTGCGCCCCCGCCTTCGAGAAAGTTACTGGAATCGAGATCAGCGCGACTTCCATTAAATTTGCCACAGAAAATGCGGCGGCTAACGGCATCACCAATACCCTCTTCCAAGCGGGCGATGCCGCCCAGATTTTTGCGGGCCTAACTTTTCCGGCCGCCGATACGGCCGTCGTCATCGATCCACCGCGCAAGGGCTGTGATGAGCAATTCCTCACGCAGCTTTTCGCCTATGGCCCACGCGCGGTGGTTTACGTGTCGTGCGACCCCGCTACTCAGATGCGCGACCTCAAAGGCTTTCTTGGCGCCGGCTATACGCTCAGCGCGGTGCAACCTTTCGATTTATTTCCCCAGACGCGTCATCTCGAATGCGTGATTACGCTGATTCGCCCGGATAAATAAAGCCCGCAAGGCAAGCAACGTTAGGCAAGGCGATTAAGCGGCCGGGCAAATTGCTCCCAGCTAATGCCCGCTAGTAGAGAAAAATTGGCGACTTAACTATTAGTGATTCTTTTTCTTTGAGTCTGCTGAGAAAACATTTACTGATTGTCACCGGACTGAGCCCCTAGACTAACCCCCAGTTATTTAGTCATAAATTACGCCTCGTTTATCCAACTATGAGTAATCCCGCTGCTGGTACGCCTCGCTCTTCTTCACCCGCTGCCGCTACGACCAGCACCCCACCGCGCTACCCCGGGTTTCGAGTCACCTGCAATGGCAACCAGCTAGTTACGCAATATGTGGAGACTCGGATCACCGAAGGCGGGGTATTTTACCCCATTACCCCTTCCACCGAAGGCGGAGAAATCTACCAGCAGTCGTTCGCCCAAGGGGAGCTGAATGTTTGGGGCCAGCAAAAAGTTGCCGCGGAAACCGAAGGCGAGCACGCCGCTCAAGGCGGCGCGACCGCCTACGCGGTGCAAGGCCGGCGCACCGTTAATTTCACTTCTGGCCAGGGACTTGTTTATGCGATGGAGCAATATTTCCACGCACCCGGAAAGCTTTCGACCATGGTCCTAGAAGTCGGCGCCCGCGCGCTCACGAAACACGCGCTCAATGTCCACTGCGGTCACGATGATTTTTATGCCGCGCTCGATGTTGGCTGGACCATGCTGATGGCGAAAGATGCCCAGCAAGCGGCTGACCAGGCGATCATTCTGCGGAAAACCAACGAGCTGTCGCTGAATCCAGGGATGAATATCCAGGATGGCATGCTGACTACGCACTCGGAGCGCATGTATTACGCTCCGGAAGCCGAGCTCCTCCGCGAGTTCCTCGGCGCCCCCGATGATCAGATCGACTGTCCCACGCCCGCCCAGCGAGAAATTTTCGGCCCCCGCCGCCGCCGTGTTCCGAAAATGATGGATTTACAAAATCCCATTCTACTCGGACCGGTCCAAAATCAAGAGCACCACATGAACGGGGTGGTCGCGCGCCGCAATAATTTTAACGAATACATTCTCGGCTTTCTCGAGCAGTGTTACGCCGAATTCGGCCAACTCACCGGCCGCCACTATGGTTTTGTTACTGAGCACAAGACCGCCGATGCCGATACCGTGTTTGTTTCGCTCGGCTGCGCGGCAGAAAATATCGAAGCCGCCTGTGATTATCTCCGCGAGCAACGCAACGCCAAGGTGGGCTCAATCCACATCAATGTCATCCGGCCCTTCCCGGAAGCTGCCGTTATCAATGCCCTGCGCGGTAAGAAAAATGTCATTATTCTCGAGCGAACCGACGAAGGGCTCGCGGGGGACAATCCGCTGGCGCGCGATATTCGCGTCGCCCTTAGCAAAGCCCAAGAGGCGGGAAATTTTGGCGGACCTCTACCGAAAATCACCCCAGCGGAAACCCCCCGTCTTTTCCGTGGTGCTTACGGCATCGGTTCGCGTGACTTCCGCCCTGAACACACCCTCGGTGCTTATGAATTCGCCACCGGCGGAGCGGCGCGCCAAGACGGCCGCACGGCCGCCACCGGGGAATCTTTCTTTGTGCTCGGCGTTAATCACCCGTACGCCGTCATCAGTAAAGACACCCCCTCCTTGTTGCCTGAAGGGGCCATCGCCGTTCGCTTTCACTCCATCGGGGGCTGGGGCATGATCACCACGGGGAAAAATCTTGGGTCGATTATCGGCGACTTTGGTAGTTTTATTTCTGAACAGCAGCCCACCTATGCCAGTGACGGCACGCTTGAGGATAAGCTCTTCGTCATGGCCAACCCCAAATATGGCTCAGAGAAAAAGGGCGCCCCGACGAATTACTATCTAACCGTCGCGCCCTCCCAAATTAAAGTGAACTGTGAGCTCAATCACGTTGATGTCGTTCTTTGCTGCGACCCGAAAGCGTTTACCCACACTAACCCACTGGAAGGCTTAAAAAAGGGCGGCTCCCTCGTTTGGGAATCCAGCGAATCGCCCGAAATTGCGTGGCAGCGGATCCCGGCTAAATATCGGCAATTTGTGCAGGATCATAAAATCCGCGTGTTCATTCTGCCTGGTTTCAACATCGCGCGCAAAGCGACGAATCAAACGGAGCTCCAGTTGCGTATGCAGGGTAATTCCTTCCTGGGCGCATTTTTCCGCGTCTCCCCTTTCTTAAAAACTTTTGGGATTACTGAGGAGCAATTCCATAAAGTTGTCCGCAAACAATACGAAAAGAAATTTGCCCGCTTTGGCGACGCCGTGGTCGCTTCAAATATGACGGTGATGACGGAGGGGTTTTCCCTCGTGCAAGAAATTAAGATCGGCCAACGGGAAGATCCTGATCGTTCCTCCATGCGGAATCCGCTGCTCGCCCCGCTCGGCGAGCATCAATTTCCGCCGACCGCTGGCTGCGGCCCCGCTGGTTGTGGCAGCATTCCCATGCCGGCAGCCCAAGCCGCCCGCGCTCCCTTCCAAACGATCGCAAAATTTGATTCAGAATTTCGCGCGGGTCTCGGTTATCACCAACCCGCCGGGGCGCTCGCCTCCATCGGCGTTATGGGTGCCGGCACGGGCGCGACCCAATCTAAGTACGTCGCACGGCGCGAAACGCCCGTCTTCATCGCGGAAAACTGCACCCAGTGTATGGCCTGCATCACCGCCTGCCCTGATACCGCCCTACCCAATATGGCGCAGGAAGTGACCACGGTCCTTAAGACGGCCGTGAATAATTACGTGACAGCGGTCGCTGACCGCCGCGCCTTTGGTCTCGAGATTAGCGGACTCGAACAACGGGCCCGCGGGCGGATGAATGAATCGGTCAAGGCTAAGTCAGGGGTGCCGTTTAAAACGATCATCAGCGAAGAAGTGACCGCCCTGACCACGATCTCCGCCCAAGCCAAAACGGAGTTCACCAACATTATCGCGAAACTCCCGCTGGCCTATAATAACGTCCCCGCCATCTTCCGCTCCCTTGAGGCGAAGACCCCCGGCGCGGGCGGTTTATTCTCCATCTACGTCTCCGATCTTTGCAAAGGGTGCGGCGAATGCGTGCAGGTCTGCGGTGACCACGATGCTTTGCGCATGACCCGTGAGACCGAAGAACTTAATGCCGAGCTGACTACCGCCCAAGTCTTCTCCCGCTTATTACCTGATACTCCGCAGAAATTCTTGGGCCTCTATGATGACAATGACGCCGCCGGTTCCCGCGAAGCGGCGCTGCGCAATCATCTGATGGTGCGCCGTAATTACGAAGCGCTCGTTTCTGGCGATGGCGCCTGCGCTGGTTGCGGCGAGAAAAGCATTCTCCGCTCGATTGCTTCGGTCACCGAGGCCTACATGCGGCCGCTCTACCATAAAAAAGCGGATCGGCTCCGCGCCAAAGCGGCGCTA
>CAIVJE010000135.1 GCA_903906135.1 uncultured Verrucomicrobiota bacterium
GATCCGCCGGGAGCAATTAAGGCCCTGACCTATAATGAGTCTAGCTGGAGCAATGATTTCCCGCTTCACCTGACTGGGTGAGTGTGTTTCTCTAAATCATAATGCGTATCTTGATTTCTGGCATCTGCGGTTTCGTCGGGAGCACCGTCGCGCGCGAGCTGCTGGCCGCGGGACATCACGTCACGGGTTTTGACAGTTACATCCGCGCCGGCAGCGAGACCAATCGGGAGCCGTTAGAAAAATTAGGGGCAAAGATCATTACGGCTGATCTGCGCTATGCTCGAGAAATCGATGCGTTGCCCGCGGCTGATTTCGTGATCGATGCCGCGGCGAATGCGAGCGTGCTCGCTGGCGTTGATGGAAAAACCAGCAGCCGTGAACTCGTCGACCACAATCTTATCGGGACCATTAATCTTTTGGAGTACTGCAAAGCCAAAAAAGCGGGCTTCATTCTCCTTTCGACGAGCCGAGTTTACTCCATTGCCCCGCTCACGGCCTTGCCCGTAACGCCGGTCCAAGGGGCCTTCCGCCTCGCTCCGAACGCTGCCGCCCTCGTGCCAGGGGTCAGCTCGGCCGGACTGGATGAAACTTTTGCTACGACGGCCCCCATTTCACTCTACGGCGCAACCAAACTCGCCTCAGAGGCACTCGCCCTAGAATACGGCGAGGCCTTCGGCTTTCCCGTTTTCATTAATCGCTGCGGCGTGCTCGCGGGAGCTGGTCAATTTGGCCGCGCTGATCAGGGCATCTTCGCCTACTGGATCAATGCGTGGCTGCGCCAGCGCCCGCTCAAATATCTCGGCTTCGGCGGCCACGGGTATCAAGTGCGCGATTGCCTGCATCCGCGTGATCTTGTCCCCGTCCTCGAAAAACAATTCCGTGCCCCCACCCTCGCAGCCAGCGACCGGATCGCCAATTTCTCCGGCGGCGCAGAGTCCGCGATGTCACTTAAACAACTGAGCGACTGGTGTAGTCAGCGTTTTGGCCCGCAACCAGTCGTGGCTGACGGCTCCGCGCGACCCTTTGATATTCCCTGGATTGTGCTCGACCACGCCAAGGCCACCCGGTTGTGGCAATGGCGCCCCACGACTTCCCCGAGCAGCATTTTAGCTGAGATCGCTAGCCACGCGGAAAAAAATCCGGGCTGGCTTGAATTATCCGCTCCACGGTAAGGCCATCTAACCAGAGCACAGGCTTGCCGATTACGGCAAAACACCCCTTGATTGAGTCGATGCCTGTAGCACAACCGGAACCGCTAAAACTTTACTCTGTTATCATCCCAGCTCGAGATGAACAGGATTCGTTGCCGGCAACGGTCACAGATATTTATCAAACTTTGCTGCGGGCCGACATTCCGCATGAGATCGTGGTGGTGGATGACGGCAGCCGTGACGATACCTGGTCGGTGCTCGCTGAATTAAAGCGCACCATACCCACTTTAGCCCCAGTACAAAACCTCGGCCCTCATGGTTTTGGCCGCGCGGTTCTTTGCGGGTTCAGCCACATGCAAGGGGATGCTTGTGTCGTGATGATGGCGGATGCCTCGGATGCACCCGACCATGCCGTGCGTTACTGGCACCTGTTAAACGAAGGCTGGGACTGCGTATTCGGCAGCCGCTTTATCAAGGGCGGAACCGTGATTGATTACCCCCGCGTTAAATTGCTGGTAAACCGTCTCGCTAACCTACTCGTCCGAATCGGCTTTAATATCGCGCTCAATGATACGACCAATGCCTTTAAGGCTTACCGCCGGACCGTCATTGAAGGCGGTCGCCCCTATTTAGCTCCGCATTTTAATCTGACGGTCGAGCTCCCGCTCAAGGCCATCGTTCGCGGCTACACCTGGACCGTGATCCCCATCTCTTGGCAAAATCGTAAATATGGTGAGGCCAAACTTAAAATCAAAGAAATGGGCAGCCGCTATTTCTTTATCTGCGCCTATGTTTGGTTAGAGAAATACTTCAGTCGCGGAGATTACAAAAAGCGCTAGTAGTGGCAGATTGCTCTTGGCCGCCCCCGCTCCCGCATCATTACCCATCTTCCTCGTTTCTATTTTATCTCACTCTGTATGATCTATCTCCTCGGCGGCTCTGGCTATGTAGGTTCGGCTTATCAAGCGTTACTCGAGCGCAAAGGCCTCGCTTTCCGCAATCTCCGGCGGGCCGATTTTGATTACACTGATCAAGCGGCCCTCACCGCTCTACTCCGTCGCGAGCAACCAGACTTCCTGATCAATGCGGCCGGCTACACCGGCAAGCCCAACGTCGATGCCTGCGAATTACACAAAGCTGACTGCCTCATGGGCAACGCCGTCCTGCCGGGAATCGTCGCCCAGGCCTGCGCGGATGCTGGGGTTCCTTGGGGCCACGTTTCTTCAGGCTGCATTTATACCGGAGCCCGGCCTGATGGTTCGGGTTTCAGCGAAACCGATACCCCCAACTTCACCTTCCGCACTAATAATTGCAGCTTTTACTCAGGTACCAAAGCGCTCGGCGAAGAAGTCTTAGCCAGCTTCCCCTCAACTTACATTTGGCGTCTGCGCATTCCCTTTAATGAGGTAGATGGCCCGCGCAATTACCTGACTAAGCTCCTGCGTTACACAACGCTCCTCGAAGCCGATAACTCCATTTCGCAGTTAGAGGAATTCGTCACCGCAACCTTCGCCTGCTGGGAAAAGCGGGTGCCCGGCGGCATTTATAATGTCACGAACCCCGGCCAAGTCACCACCCGCGAAGTGGTCGAGCTGATCAAAAAAGCCGGCATATCCAATAAAGATTTTAAATTCTTCCAGGATGAAGCTGAGTTTATGCGCACCGCTGCAAAAACCCCGCGCTCAAATTGCGTAATGACCTCCGCCAAATTAGCCGCCACCGGCATCAAAATGACCGAAGTCCACACCGCGATCGAACGCGATCTTCGCCGCTGGGTCAGGGGCTAAGGAATTAACCGCGAAGAGCGCCAAGATTCGCGAAAGCCATGCCTGATGATCTGTTATACCGGGATGAGGCCTATCGTTTAATCGGCGCCTGCCTCGCCGTGCATAAAGACAAGGGTCATGGCTTCGTGGAAGCAATTTATCAGGACGCCCTAGAAATCGAACTCGAGCTTTCGGGCATTCCTTTTGAGCGACAACGCAATTTCTCTATCTATTATCGAGATCGCCCACTTAAACATACTTACACGCCAGACCTCATTGGCTTTGATAAAATAATTATCGAATTGAAGGCCGCAAAAGCCCTCAATGACGAGCACCGAGCACAATTGCTCAATTACCTAAAAATAACTGGCCTCCAGCTTGGCTTATTGGTGAATTCTGGTTCCTATCCCCGCCTCGAATGGGAACGAATTATCCTAACCCAAACATAACCTTCGCGCAGGTTCGCGCCCTTCGCGGTTAATCTTTTTTATTTAAACATGAACTTACTCGTCACCGGCGGTTGCGGCTTTATCGGCTCTAATTTTATTCGGCAGCGTCTGGCCGAAAAAGGCTCGCCGCTCACTAAGCTGGTTAACCTCGATGCCCTCACCTACGCCGGCAATCCTGCA
>CAIVJE010000136.1 GCA_903906135.1 uncultured Verrucomicrobiota bacterium
ATGCGGGGTGTGGGAACGTGTCAGTAAGTGTTGTGGTCGTTGCTCATGATGATGAGGCAGTATGCGCGGTTGGCAACTTGCTCCGGCCGTTTTAATGCGTGATCACTTTATTTAGTATCAGATTATTTGATTGGACGACAGATCAATTAACCCCGCGCGGCGATCCACTGCTTCCGTATTTTTCGGCGCGAACCGCTTATCAAAATCGGAGTAGTAATTGGGGAAAGTGGGTGACGCATATACCGCGAGTGTGGGCCGATGATTTTAATCAAGATGGGCAGGTAGATATTCTGGCAGGCACCTCGATGTGGCCTGAGGGCCTCGCGATGCTACAGCTCTTGCAGAATGATGGTAGGGGCCGAGGCTTTACCGATCGCACCGATGATCTCAATCCTGAGTATAGTCCCGTGGGTGGAGAGGTGGATTATTCGATGCAGCGCCGGTCCATTGATCGCAGTGGTATTAAGACTTATTTTTTGGCGAATCACCCGGATTACTCCGCCCAACCGATCACTAACGCATCGAAGGTGCTCTTGAATGATGGCACTGGGCATTTATATCAGGCCTTGAGTGCAGAATTTAATCAGTGGAGTGCGCAGGTGCAGATTTTATTCAGCAAGCGCTACCCCTACACTTTTAATCAGCCTTGCCGTTTTATTGCATACGCTAATGCGCAAGGGCTCTGGAATTTTTTAGCCTTGGCCCCGGTGCCTGGAGCCCGTCCAGGTTTGCCGGCCCGGGTGGTGTTAGCGTCGATCGCGACAGAGCTAGACGTGCTCAAAATTTATCGCAAGCCGGTGGTAGTAGCGCAGCGTAATCAGAGTAGAAATATCCGGACCTTTGCGGGAGATGATATTATATTTCGTGAGAGCAGCGATCCCGATGCAACAGTCGATGGTAGCGGTGGGGAAGATGTGGCGGTCTATCCTTTAGCGCGGTCGGCCTACACGATTATTAAAATGGGCGAAGAGTTCAAAATCACCCAGAAAGATTTTCCGGCGAAAAGCGATCTGCTGCGCCACATTGAGCGGGTCCGGTTTAGTGATTTAACGATTGATCTGTCGACGCTCTAGCCGGGTCTTGGCGCAGGAGATCATTATTTGACATTTTTACTCAGCGATCAATAACGCGCAGATGCTGTGTAAGGTAATCCTGCTGCTGGGACTGATGGCGCCAATGGGCTGGGCGGCCTCTCGCCCTGATACTTGGACGGCGCGGATCAAAGCGGGCGAACAGGGCAATCTTACGGCTCAGCTCAGTCTTGGCTATGCTTACGCGCAGGGTGAAGTGGTCACCAAGGACCTGCCGACGGCGGTCAAATGGTACCGCGCCGCAGCGCTGCAAGGCGACCTGTCGGCTGGTTTTAACTTAGGCATGCTCTACCGCTTTGGGCTGGTGCCTTTGGATTATTCGATCATGGCCGATCTATACCGGGTGGCGGCCCAACAGGGTGATGCGGTCGCGCAATTTAAGTTGGGGGTGGCCTATCCCTTTCTGACAACTTTGGATCTCAATAATTTTGTTGGGCAGGTGCAAGCGGCTCATGCTGAAGCGCTCGTTTGGTTACAAAAAGCGGCCGGCCAAGATCAACCGGATGCGCAGTTGCTCCTCGGTGAATGGTACGCAGCGGGTAATCATGTGGAAAAAGATCCGGTGAAGGCCGTGCAATATTTCAGGAAAGCCGCGGCTCGTAATAATGCAGAAGCTCAATGGCGTTTGGCGCAGGCCTGCCTCGCCGGTGAAGGCACGCTCAAGAATGAGGCAACCGCTGCCCAGTGGATTCGGCTCGCTGCAGAGAGTGGTCATCGCAAAGCCCAAGCGTCGTGGGGCAGTATCCTCTTCGATGGTCGACAGGGCTTAGCAGCCAACGAAAAGGAAGCCGAGAAATGGTGGCGGCGAGCTGACGAGCCGCCGCCGCCCCGCCCATTTCGCACGGTGACGGAATTTTTTGATTGGACCGATAAACCAGCGCCGCTGGATATCGTGCAAGCGCATGCTTGGTTTAATTTAGTCGCGAGTAAAAATTACCAACTAAAAGGGGAGGGGGTGCTGATGACCCCGCAGATTATTTTGGGGCTAGTGGAGCAAAATATGACCGAACAAGAAAAGCGTCAGGCGGAGGCGGCCGCGCAGCGACTGGCGGAAGAGTTGCCTTAGCGCTGGCTGCATATCTTTTTTTGCTGCTCATTTTCAGATTCGTGACAACTCGCCGTTTAACTTCCGTGGCACTGCTCAGTGTTTTAGTCGCCTATGGGCTGATCGTGGATCCGGCGAGTGGGTCGGGGGGCTTGCCCTGTTTGTGGACTCTGCTCTTTACACACGAATGCTGGGGGTGCGGGCTCTCGCGGGCTGGCGCTCACCTCATCCGCGGACATTTTACGGAAGCTCTGACTATGAATTGGCTCATTATCCCAGTGGCCGGGCTTATTGCTTGGCAGTTGGCTAAACCATTTTTATTTGTATCAAAAATAATAACCTCAGTTAAAAAATAAATCCTATGGCCGAACTCAGTCCTCTCGAACTCGCAGAAATGTCCAAGCCACTCACGGACACCCAAAGAATGATTTTTAATCAGCAATATTCCTCTGATAAAAAAGACCGCGGCACCGTAGTTATTTTGGCTATCTTAGGCTACGATCGTTTTTGGCTAGGGGATATTACCTTGGGCGTCCTGAAATACCTGACCCTCGGGGGTTGCGGGATTTGGTGGCTGATTGACCTCTTCACGGCCGCTGGTCGCGCTGATGACTTTAATCGCCGCAAGGCACGGGAGATCATCGACGGCATTCAGGTTTCGGCACGCAGCTGAATCGTTATTTTGTCCGAGCAATCGCCCGCTAATAGGCGGGCGATTTTTTTAGCGCAGCACGCGGCATCGCGGCGCCAGCAGGCAATCTTCGGTGCGTGCTCTTCAGTCTCGAATTGGGCAAGATATGCATAGTGTTCAGCAAGAGAACAGCAGCGCGGCGGGTTTTTTTGCCGTAAGCTTTGTTTGACGATTAACCGTCATGCCACCTTCTTGCCTATTAGTACGCGCCTTTGCCTTTCGGTTTTTTGTTTTGGACTGAAAGATATGGCCCAGCTTGAAGCGCGTCTGGTTAGCGCCGCGCGCAATCTATGGACACTGATTACGCGTTGGTTAATTTTAATGCTGCTATGGACAGCTCTAGCAGACGTCGCGCTCTCGCGTGATTTCTATCTGGCTCCGACCGGCGATGATCAAAATATCGGCAGCATTGATCATCCGTTTGCTACTTTGGAGCGGGCGCGTGATGCGTTGCGTGCGTCTCGTCGAGAGGGCACTTCGCTAGGTTCGGGCGCAGTGACAATTTGGCTGGCCGGCGGAATTTACCAACGGGCGAAGACCTTTGATCTCAGCGCGGAGGACTCTGGTTCATTAGCCAGCCCGATTATTTATCGAGCCCTGCCCGGTGCTGCCGTGCGGGTGATGGGTGGGCGTGTGCTGGATGCTTGGGTGCCCATAGATGATCCTGCGATTCTGGCTCGGTTCGATCCCGCAGCACGCGGGCACGTTCGGCAAGTAAGTCTCACCGCACTCGGTATCGCGGACCCTGGCGCCATGGTTTCGCGGGGTTTTAATCGGGGGGATAAAAAATCAGGAATTGAGCTATGCTATAATTTGCAGCCCATGACTCTGGCGCGTTGGCCCAATCACGACTGGTTGACGATTGCTGCTACGCCATCAGCGGCCGCTGAAATCAATGAGCGCGGGGTTACGATGGGAAAACTGACGGGTGGTTTTCATTATGCTGATGATCGTCCCCGCCGCTGGGCGGCAAGCGATGACCTCTGGGTTCACGGTTACTGGGCTTACGATTGGGCGAATTCTTATGAACGGATAGCGGTGCTCGATCAGGGAAATCGCTTGATCACGACGCAGCCGCCTTTTGGGCAATATGCCTATCTAACAGGTCAGCGCTTTTATTTTCTCAACGTGCTGGAGGAGCTCGATGAGCCCGGGGAATATTATGTCGATCGAGCTCGCGGCCTAATTTATTTTTGGTCGCCGGGCCCGCTGCCGCTGGCTGAAGTGACGGCCTCGCTGCTGGCCGATCCACTCGTTCGCTTGCGTGACGTGGACCACGTTACTTTTCGCGGCATTATTTTTGAATGTACCCGAGCCAGTGCCGTCGAAATCACAGGCGGATCGAATTGCCTGATTGTCGGCTGCACCATTCGGAATACGGGCGCAGGAGCTATCACGATTGAGCAGGGGCTTAATCAGGGGGTGCGGTCTTGTGATATTCACCACAACGGCGATGGCGGCGTAAAAATTCATGGGGGCGATCGGCGGACGCTCACGCCATGCAATCATTTTGTGGAGAACTGCCATTTTCATCATCAAGCGCAGTGGTCGCGCTGTTATTACCCCGCGGTTCACGCTACGGGTGTGGGGATTCGCATCGCCCACAATCTGATTCACGATAACCCCCACTGTGCGATCCTGTATGTCGGCACCGATATCACCGTAGAATATAATGAGATTTACCGCGTTTGTACGGAGACGGGTGATGTCGGCGCTATTTACACGGGGCGAGATTGGACGGCGCGCGGCAATCATGTACGCTACAACTTTATTCACCATATTGGTGGCCTAGGGATGGGTTCGATGGCGGTGTATCTCGATGATTGCGTCTCGGGTCAGGCGGTGACTGGGAATATTTTTTATAAAACCCAGCGGGCTATTTTTATCGGTGGGGGGCGTGACAACCACGTGCAGAATAATCTTTTTGTCGACTGCCAGCCCGCGGTGATGATTGATGGCCGCGGATTGCTGCCTGATTTGGCTTGGCGCGATATGGTCTATGGCGTCCTGCAGCAAGAGCTAGTGGCCTCGAATCATCATGCGCTGCCATACGCCACGCGTTTTCCGGAATTAACTCAACTTGATGCTTTGTATCAGAGCGGCCAAGGCATTCCGCCGGAGGGGACGCAGGTAATCAATAATCTTAATGTAGGTGGGGAATGGCTGGTTATTTATAGGGGAGCGGAGGCCAAGCATGTTACGCAACGAGGTAATCTCAGCACGCTTGATCCGGGGTTTGCGGATCCGGATTACACGCATAGTCTCGATTTTCGCTTACGGGATGATGCGCCAATTTTGCTGGAAGGGATGCAGCGAATCCCCTCAGAAAAAATAGGGCTCGTCATCGATGCGGACCGGCACAATCGGCCGCGAGTGCTGAGTCGATTGGCGTTAATTTCTCGTTCGACGGATTCGAGTCAGGTGCAGGTGAGGCTGACGGTGCGCAACACGAGTGAGAGCGCTTGGGTGGGGTTAGTGAGAGTAATCGCTAAGCCGGTGGAGTCGGTGAGTTGGACCATGCGGCGTAGTGCAGGCGTTGAATCTGTGGGTACGCTAGCTTGCCGTTTGCGGTCTGGCGAAAGTGCGACAGCTGATTTTGGAGTTACCGTGGCTGTGGGTGCGACAAAGTTTGAAGTCACAGCTGATACGCCAGGGCTGCGGCCGACATGGGAGACACTGAATCGGCCTTTGCGGTAGCGTTGCTCAAAAGATAATGTACGAACTAATTTATTGCTCAACGGTGGGAGCAGGAATGACGCGAGAAAAAATCGCTGAACTCTTAGCATTTGCGCGGATTTTTAACCAAGAAAATGCGATTACCGGCTGCTTGTTATTTTTGATCAGGAATTCGTCCAGATCATCGAGGGTCCTCAAAAAATCGTACAAGACTTGTATGAGCGAATCAAAAAAGACTCCCGCCACGTTAACATTATATTTTTAGGCCAATACCCCATCAAACAGCGCACTTTTCCCAAATGGAGCATGGCCTACCTCGATCTCAGTCAGAATAATGCCAAGGATAAGACACATTTTGTGAATAATTTTTTAATCCTTTCCCAAATGATTTCCGAAAAATCCTACGGCACGAAG
This sequence comes from uncultured Verrucomicrobiota bacterium, assembly GCA_903906135.1. Classification (GTDB taxonomy): domain Bacteria; phylum Verrucomicrobiota; class Verrucomicrobiia; order Opitutales; family Opitutaceae; genus Lacunisphaera. Next base: position 5,918 of record CAIVJE010000136.1, read on the forward strand.
GCTTTTTGGTACATAGCTAAACAGCTGCTCAAACATTAGCTGCCGGCCGATAAAACTGGGGAGACCATTTCCTTAATTTACGCTGGATTAATTTACGTCACTTACTGGGTGCGGTTGAAAGAGGACGCTTAATTGGCAAGGCTAGCCAATCTAGGGTTGGGCCGGGCCTTTCCAGTGATGAGCTGACGGGGCTGGCTACGATTGCGGCGGGGGGAGGAGTGAGGCGATGGCCGGGTCGTTAAGATTCTCGATGGTCGCAATCCGCACGCCGGTATCGACCAACGCGGGGACTTTTTCCCCTTGGAGGACTTGGATAATAGTCTTCACGCCCAAGTAGCCCATTTTTACGGGATCTTGCAGCACGAGACCGTGCAGGTCGTTGCGTTTTAGCGCCGCGGCAAAAGTTTGGCTATTGGCGAAGCCCACGAGCTGTACTTTACCGCCGCCGAGACCGGCATCGTGCAAGGCGAGCAGCATGCCCGCCATGGTGGATTCATTGGGGGCAAACACGCCATTCACTCGCGCGCCGAAGCGATTGAGCAAATTCTGCGAAGCGACGAGCGCGGTTTCTCGGGTAGCCCCGCCATGTTGGTTAGAGGAGATGACTTTTATCTGAGGGAAAGCCGTTTCGATTTCCTCAAGAAAACCAGCCTCGCGTTCTTCACAACTGGCAGAGCCGACTTGCACACGCAGAAGAATCACGTTGCCGCGGCCCTGGAGCAAGGTCCCGAGGCGCCGTGCGGCGAGTCGACCCCCTGCGCGATTATCGGTCGCGATAAAGCTGACCAAGGCGGAGGACTGCAGTCCGGAGTCTACGATGACGACCGGAATACCCACTTTCATGGCCTGTTCCACGGGGGCGACTAAGGCCCGAGAGTCGAGGGGAGCTAAGACGATCCCGCTGACTCGTCGGCCAATAAAGTTTTCGACGACCTGGATTTGTTGGTCGCGGTCATCTTCGCGCAGGGGGCCTTTCCAGATAATATCGACCGCCAGTCCGGAGGCGCGCAGTTCGGCTTGGGCTTGCAAGGCCCCCGCATGAATCATTTTCCAGTATTCATGCGTCGTGCCCATGGGAACAACCGCGATCGTATAGGCTTTGGCCGGGGCCGCCTTAGCGCTGAGGGCAACACAAAGGCCGGCGAGGAGAATTAAGAAATAACGAGATGCATGCATAGGGGTGGGGGGTTGTCGGGAAAAGAGGGATGAGTTAAATTGGTCGCCGGCAAAATTCAGTCGCGCTGCTCTTCCGTCAGTTTGGCGCCTTCACCTTCGGGGAGACCATCGCGGAAGGTGCCGAACCAGCGGTCAAAGGGAATCGTGCTTTCACCGTAGTTACACTCGAAGTACCGGTGGTGAAGGTAGTGGAAATAGGAGCCTGTCGGGAGTTTGCCGTTCAAGATCGGACCTTCAAAGCCGTGATGACCCCCAGCGGGCCCCAGCGCGGCGTGTTGGAGATTAAATAAAAAATGAAATGGATGCGACGGCACCACCCAGTGAATGAGCACGACGCTTAGGTAGAGAATGGTCTCCACGGGATGCATGGCCATGCCCGACCAGGGATTAGGATTAATATTTTTATGATGGAGATAATGCACATAGCGGTAGAGCGGCTTCCAGTGAATGAGACGATGCACCCAGTAAAAATGAAATTCGCGCCAGAAGGGGATGAAGAAAAGCCAGAGCACAAAATAACCCGGGTGGCGGCTCCATTCGAGCCCAGGGATGTGGTGATTAGCGTAGAGCCAGAGGGTACCGACTTCGTAAGCGGTCCAGATGAGGCCAGCCACTCCACAGGTCCAAAAAATATTATCGTAAACTTGGTCGCGGAAAAGAAAGAGGCGGCTGTTGCGGGCCGGCCAGTTCGCATCATATTTTCCCTGCGTACCTTCGCGTTTCAGAATGTAAAGATGCAGGTAGTAGCCACCGTAG
>CAIVJE010000137.1 GCA_903906135.1 uncultured Verrucomicrobiota bacterium
CCACGCCGACGCTCAAGATCAGGTGCTCGGGGCCCAATATATGCGTGAAGTCGCGGCGAATCCTCGGATGTGGCGGCCGACGATTAACCAGCCGGCGGAGTACAACGTTGAGATCTATAACATGGCAGTGTTTCCCTACGAAGGGCTTTACATTGGCCTGCCCAATTATTTCGAATCCAGCGGGCGAATTCCGCTGCCCCGCGGCAACCAGGACGGCATCAATTCTCCGAAGCTCGCCAGTAGCCGAGACCTTCGGGCCTGGAACCGCGTGGGCGATCGGGCCCATTTCATCCCCGTCTCCGAAATGGGACCGGGCATTGGGGACACCGGCCAAATCTTTCCCACCTCTCATCCCATTCGGATGGGTGATGAGCTCTGGTTTTACTATTCCGGCATCGATGTGCGGTATCGACCCAATTCTCTACAGCGAGCGTCCGATGGATATCAATATCACGGAGGAATCTATTTAGCTAAGTTACGGTTAGACGGATTTGTTTCAATGCACGCGGATGCGGAGGGTGGTTTTCTTGATACGCGCCCGGTCGTGATCGCGGGGCAGCATTTATATATTAATGCGGAAGCTGCTGGGGAGATCCGCGCTGAGATTACCACCGCAGATGGGCGGACGGCTTTGCCCGGGTGGGGGATTGCGCAGTGTGAGCCGGTACTCGGCGACCACACGCGAGTAGAATTGCGCTGGGCAGATCGGCAACTGACTGAGTTGCAGGGTAAGTCGGTGCGGATCCGTTTTCATCTCAAGAATGCTGACCTTTATTCTTTCTGGCTCGAACTCTGAACTCTGGGCTTAGCTTTCAGCTAAGCGCCGTTGTGTAAAAAATATTTAACCTAAAATTATGAAAATCTACTCTCTTTTACTTATACTCGGAATACCGCTCACGCTTGGCGCGCAGCCGATAGATCTGGGCGACCGCTTAGAGCTCATGGTGGACCATTACCTCATCGCAGAAATGCGCGGGGTAAGTTTAAAACTTCATGAGCCTAAAAATGCCGGGGCCGCTTTAAAATTTACTGATCCGTGGGATCGAGATGCTTCGGGCTATGCGACCATCATTGAGGATGGGGGCCGCTATCGCCTTTATTATCGCGGGGGCCCAGCTCTTTCGAGTGCGGGTAAAAGTGAACGGGAGACTTCTTACTTTTGTTATGCTGAAAGTACGGATGGCATAACTTGGATTAAACCCGAGCTTGGCTTAGTGGAGTTTCAGGGTTCTAAAAAAAATAATATCTTACTGGCGCCCTCGCCGCGGGAAGATCCCTTTACCCAAAGTTTAAGTCCATTTCTCGACACACGGCCAGGAGTTCTGCCCGATGAGCGGTACAAGGCGGTAGGGGGCCAGTGGCCGCAAGGATTGTACGTATTAGTTTCCGCTGATGGCCTGCGGTGGCGGAAGTGGCGCGAACAGCCAGTTTTTAAAAATGGGGCTTTCGATACGTTGAACGTAGCTTTCTGGTCTGATTTAGAAAAATGCTACGTACTCTATTTCCGTGTTTTCACCGGCTGGGTGGATTACTCCGTAAAGAACTTTAATCTTACGGGCTATCGCACAATTTCACGCACTACCTCGAAAGATCTCATTACTTGGTCAGAGCCAGAACGAATGAGTTTTGGCGCTACGCCGCTGGAGCATCTTTATACGAACCACACGCGGCCTTATTTCCGCGCGCCGCATCTTTATATTGCGACCCCGATGCGGTTGGTCATGGGGCGGCGTTTTCTCACCGATGAGCAATTCGCGGTACAGCAGGTGGGGAAGGCTTTTCTCGGAATCAGTGGCCATGATCACAATATTCCCAATCAAGTTGCTGATACGGTATTTATGACCAGTCGTGGCGGTACTCGCTATGACCGTACTTTTATGGAGGCGTTTGTTCGCCCAGGTCTTGATAAAGGAAACTGGGTTTCACGCAATGGCGTCCCCGCCACCGGCTTCATTCAGACGAGTGCTTCTGAGATGTCTCTCTATGTAGGGCAAAACTATGTTCAACCCACTGCGCATCTCGCTCGTTACACATTGCGCTTAGATGGTTTCGCCTCGGTCAATGCTCCTTATGCTGAAGGTGAGATGATTACGAAACCCCTCATCGTGAGTGGCGCTCATTTAATATTAAATTGTGCGACTTCCGCGGCCGGTAGCGTACGGGTGGAAGTGCAAACAATCGATGGTGAGCCCGTGCCAGGATTTTCGTTGATGGAGTGCCCCATGCTCGTTGGCGACGCCATTGAACGAGAAGTGCAGTGGGCTTCAGGTCTAAATTGGGCATCGCTCAAGGGGCGAGTCGTTCGATTGCGTTTCGTCATGCAAGACGCAGATCTTTATTCACTTCGTTTTCGTTAAAATTTTTTAACGCGTTAATTTAATGGGATTACTGTTTTTCTACTAACATGAACTTTATTATTTATTTAGCCCTATTAGTTGCCGCGACTGCGAGTGAACCTTTGGACCTCGCTTCGCGGCGCGAGTTATTTGTTGATCACTATTTAATCGATCAATTAGAGGGGGCTGAGTTGCGCTTGCAGGTTCCACGAGATCAAGGAACCGCCTTTGCTTTTGATCGTCAGCACGAGGGCGCATTTTGCGGCTATGTATCAATTATCACCCTTCCGAGCGGTGGGTTTCGGGCCTATTATCGAGGGCTACCGATTGCCATGGCTGACGGTTCCTCTGGAGAAGTAACGGCGTATGCGGAATCTAGCGACGGCATCCGCTGGACGAAGCCCCAGGATAATATTGTTCTGCGCGACGCTGCTCCCGCGACGCATAATTTATCGGTCATGCTCGATCCGCGGGTGACGGTACCGGTAGCTGAACGTTGGAAAGCTATCGGGGGAACGCTAAAAACAGGTTTACTGCGCTATGTTTCGGCGGACGGCATCACGTGGCAAAAAATGATGGAGGGGCAACCCTTGCTGCCGCCGGCGAAAGAATATCGGTACGATTCGCAGAATGTTTTGCTGTGGTCCGAGACTGAAGGGAAGTTTCTTTGTTATTTCCGGAATTTTAAGGCGGTCCCGGGTTACGGCCAAGTGCGCTGGGTGAGTCGGGCTTCGAGCCAAGATTTCCGTAATTGGACCGAAGATGGGGAAATGGTTTTTCGGGCCGCCAATGGGCAGCCGGCCCCGATCGAGCATCTTTACACTAATCAGACCACTCCTTATCAACGGGCGCCGCATATCTCGGTGGCTTTGGCCGCGCGCTTTATGCCCGGTCGACAAGTGATGTCTGCCGCGGAGGCGCGCGCAATCAACGTCGATCCTGAATATTTTGGCGATATCTCCGACTGTGTATTGATCACGACTCGGGGGGGGCTAGTTTATGATCGCACTTTTCCTGAAGGCTTCTTGCGGCCAGGGTTAGGCATGGAAAATTGGACCTCACGGACCAATTATCCTGCGCTCAATTTGATTCAAACCGGTGCGGCCGAAATGTCTTTTTTCGTGCAGCGAGGGTATGGTCAGCCCACCCACCATTTGGCTCGTTATACCCTGCGCCTCGATGGGTTTTCGGCTCTTCATGCAGACTATCCGCGTGCTGAAATGATCACAAAATATTTTCGTTTCACCGGATCGGCCTTGGAAATTAATTATGCCACTTCCGCCGCCGGCAGTTTGCGTTTTGAAATTCAGGATGAGCTGGGTCACCCTTTGCCTGGGTTTTCGTTAGATGATGCGCGTGAGATTATTGGTGATGAGATTTCGCGAGTGGTGGCATGGCGCACGGGGAACGATGTTTCTGCACTCGCTGGTAAAATTGTCCGACTCCGGGTAGTAATGAAAGATGCCGATATTTTTTCACTACGGTTTCGGTAGCTAACTTGCTATGCGATTGGCTCATTCGCCTTTTTTATCTGCATGCATAAAGGGCGCCTGATTTTTCGGCTGGTTCAATCCAGTGGGTTTTTGGTGGCGATGGTGGGGGTCGGGCTCGCTCAAATTCAGGAGGAGGGGAGCCCTTTGACGATTACAC
>CAIVJE010000138.1 GCA_903906135.1 uncultured Verrucomicrobiota bacterium
ACCCGCTTTCGACGCTACGATGGAACCAGCGAGCGACCGCTGCTCCCCGCCCATGATCTTCGCGCCGCTCCTTTTCTGCTCACCCCGAACCACGTTTATCACATCAAACTGATCGCGCAAAACGGCCTGGTGGAATTTTGGCGCGATGGTGAAAAAATATTTTCGCACCGTGATCCGCAGCCACTCAGCTCCGGTTATTTCGGTTTTCGCACGGTCCGCAGCCATCTCGTTATCAAAAATTTTAATGTCCGACGCTTATGAATAATCTCCATCGCTTATTTAAAATCACCACCCTGCTCGGTTTGCTGACCAGCTTGTTGTCTGGCGCAGCCCCTGCAACCAAGCGGCCCAATATTTTGTTTATCGCCGTTGATGACTTGCGCCCAGAATTGGGGGCTTATGGCGCCGACCACATCAAGAGTCCCAATATCGATCGCCTCGCGAAGTCCGGCCTGACTTTTAATCGCGCGTACTGCCAGCAGGCCGTCTGCTCACCCACCCGCTCCAGCCTGATGACGGGCACGCGACCCGACACCACGCAGGTCTGGGACCTCCTTACACATTTCCGGGCCGCCCTGCCCAACGTCGTCACGCTGGGCCAGCATTTCAAGAACCACGGCTACTTTGTCCAAGGCATGGGCAAGATCTACCATGGCAATCTGGCTGACGATGCCACTTGGTCGGTTCCGTTAACCACGCCCAAGGCCGTGCGCTACGCCCTGCCCGAAAACGTCAAGCTCGACCAGCGGCAGTATGAAATCGAGCCGGACGATGCCGGAAAGTCCGCTAGAAAAGGCAAGGGCAAGAAGATCCCGCCCGCGGAGAAGACCGCCGACGGCCCGCCCTCGACGGGCCTCAATTCCCGCGGACCTGCCTTCGAGGCCGCCGATGTGCCGGATGACACCTTCCAAGACGGCAAGGTCGCCGATCTCGCCGTCGCGACCCTGCGCGAGATGAGCCAGAAAAAGGAGCCGTTCTTCCTCGCCGTAGGTTTCATCAAACCCCACCTGCCGTTCGTCGCGCCGAAGAAATATTGGGACCTCTATGATCCGGCCAAGATCGAGCTGGCCCCGAACAAGTTCCGCGCCAAGGGCGCCCCAGAATATGCTATCCTGCCGGGCGGTGAATTGCGCAACTACAACGGCATCCCCGTTGACTCGATCCCGGATCCCCTCGCCCGCCAGTTGAAGCACGGTTATTACGCCGCAATCAGCTACATGGACGCGCAACTCGGCAAGGTGCTGGATGAGCTGGACCGCCTCGGCCTGCGCGAGAACACCATCATCGTCCTCTGGGGCGACCATGGCTGGAAACTCGGCGAGCACGATGCCTGGTGCAAACACAGCAATTCTGAGAACGATACGAACACCCCGTTGCTGCTCTCCGCGCCGAGCATGAAGGCCGTCGGGGCCAAATCAAATGCCTTGGTCGAATTTGTCGATATCTACCCCACGCTAGCGGAACTAGCGGGCCTGCCTTTGCCGGCCCATCTGGAGGGTGTCAGCATGAAACCCCTCCTCGACAACCCCAATCGCGCCTGGAAAACCGCGGCCTTCAGCCAGTACCCGCGCAAAGGCGGCCATACCACCAGCGGCGACCTGATGGGCTATTCCATGCGCACCGACCGCTATCGCCTCACAGTCTGGGTTGACCGGAAGGATCACGCACAAATCAACGCCATCGAGCTTTACGATCACCAAACTGACCCGATGGAAAATACGAGCATCGCCAAAGATCCCGCGCACACCGAGCTCGTCGAACAACTCATGGCCCAATGGCGGCGCGGCTGGCAAGGCGCCCAGCCCGTTCTCTCGACTACGGTAAAAACAAATTTGTAATTCCTCATGTTTATTCCCGCCACCGTCCGCTATCTAATCAGTGGTAGCTTATTGGTCTGCTCGTTACTCGCTGGACCGAAGTCAGTCTCGCTTAGTCTCCCTAATCCCAGCGGGGCACCGCGCGTTTACTTGTGGGATGCCGCCTCCCTGCTGGAAGCTCGGTCCAGTCTCGCGCGTGGCGACACCTCGCTCCAACCGGCTTTAACTAAGCTTTGTGCAGAGGCTGAGCGGGCTTTGAAACTTCGCCCGCCCTCGGTGATGGATAAAAACCTGCTCCCTGCCAGCGGTGACCGACACGATTATTTTAGCTTCGGCCCCTACTGGTGGCCCGATCCCACCAAGCCCAACGGTTTGCCGTACATTCGGCGCGACGGGGACGTAAATCCCACGAGCAAGAAAAATACCGATGACACCGCCTTCGGCCAAGTGGGCGAAGCGATCCAAACCCTAGGGCTAGCCTACTGGTTTACTACGGACGAACGCTACGCGCAAAAAGCCGCCCAATTGGCGCGCGTCTGGTTTCTCGACCCAGCCACCCGCATGAATCCGAATCTGCAACACGCTCAGGCCATTCCTGGGATTAACGATGGGCGCGGAATTGGAATTATCGAATCGCGTCACCTCACGACCATTCACGACGCCTTAGCTTTACTGGACGAATCCCCCGCTTGGACGGCAGCCGATCGCGCCGCCTTGATCGCGTGGACAACTGCTTTTTATACGTGGCTTACCACCAGCTCCCACGGACTGGATGAACAAGGTGAACGGAATAACCACGGAACGTGGTATGATGTGCAGGCCGCCCATCTCGCTCTCGTTTTGCAGCAGCCTGCTGAGGCCAAGAAAATCTTAACGGCCGGACTCACTCGCCGCCTCGCTCACCAAATTCTCCCCGATGGTGCGCAACCCCTCGAACTCGCCCGCACCAACTCGCTCAATTATTCGTGCTTCAACTTAGAAGCCCTCTTCAGCTGCGCTCAACTGGCCCGTCACGTGGATATCGACTGGCACCATTACACCACCACCGACGGCCGCAGTCTGCACGCGGCGCTGACCTATCTCGCTCCCTATGTTGACCCCGCTAAGCCGTGGCGAAAATCCGATTTGGTCGCGGCTGATCGAGCACGCTTAATTCCTCAGCTCTATGCTCATCTGCGCCAGCACCCCGACTCAATGG
>CAIVJE010000139.1 GCA_903906135.1 uncultured Verrucomicrobiota bacterium
GCGTTCGTCAGCTTGGCCGTCGCCATCCGTATCTTTAAGAAAAAGTAGATCAGTGCTTTGGGCCACGTAGACGCCGCCATTGCCGGGCTCCAGGCCGGTGGGTATGAGGAGGTCATTAGCGAAGAGCGTAACTTTATCGGCGCGTCCCTGCCCGGTGGTGTCCTCGAGGATAACGATTTTGTCGGTGGGTGCCTGGCCAGGTTCAATTTGGGGGTAGACGGGTGAGCAGGCGACCCACAGCCGACCGCGGGGGTCAAAATTCATGTGGATCGGTTTATCAAGGAGAGGGTTCTCGGCCCAGAGCGTGACTTCCAGACCCTCGGCGACCTCGAATTGGGGGTGGGCCTGCTCAACGCGCTGCGTGATCAGATTACCGATGCGCCGCGGGATGGGCGGAACCTCCGCTGGTTGGAGGGTACGGAGTTTCGCAATGCGGACTTCTTCAGCAGAAATATTTGCATCAAATTTTGGAATTTCGACTGCATTGGCGCCTTGTTCTTTTTTTCTAAAACCAAAGATGTAGGCCATATTTCCGGGTCTCGACCGATGGAAATACCATTCATCCTTTCGTGAAATGGCTTGGCGGAGGATTTCTGTCTGGGGACTGGTGCGCCAAGCGCCGGGGCTCGAGAAAAGCTGCTGCTCAATTAATTCAGCCAGTGCGCGATAACCATGGTCATTGAGGTGAATACCGTTGTCGGTAAGCTTCGCCGTCGGCGCACTCGACGGGAGGTTAGTGAGTGAAATAAATACGGCGGGGGCTGTTTTTTTGGTCGTCGGGGAGAAAAGAGACGGTGACGCCGCGGGCCGAGATTGGGCGATTTCTCCGATCGCCTGAGTATAGAGCTGCAGTTGCTCATTATGTTTGGCTGGGTCACCCCAGGGAGCGCCGAGTGATTCATGGGGAACGGGGCCGAGCAGGACGAATCGCACGGTCGGTGAGACGCGCTGGATCACATCGAGCAGTCGGGTGTAATTTCTTTTAAAATCTTTTAAACCAGCTTCCCCAGCGAAGGAGCTGGCCATGCCGTAGCCGAGAAAAACGACATTGGGTTTGGCTGCTTCAAGCTGCTTAATCAGTTGCTGCCAACTTTCGCCCGCGGGCTCATGGCCCGCTTGCAGCAGGCTTAATCCTAAACGAGAATCACCGTCAGGCGTGTCAGCGCTCCAGCCGAGGTTGCGAAAGGTAATGTTACGATCGGCAAAGCGGGTGGTCAGCATGAGCTCAATCCAGCCGTGATACTGGGCGCGTTCGATCAACGTATCGCCCAGAAAAACTACGCGGTCGCCTTCGTGCAGTTCAAAAGGGACTGCGCGATGGTAACTCCGGATGGCCAACAGGCCAACGAGAGCTAAAGCAATTGCGGCTAAGAGTAATTTGATAAGAGAGCGCATGTGATGGAGGGCGGCGCAACCGCGTGTGGCTGCCTGAACTAGTTTACCTTACGGGGTGAGGGTCTTGAGGGAAATCTCCTTAAATTGCACGGTCATCGGCAAGCCCGCGTGAAGCTGGAGCGCGAGCAAACCGGTGCTAGCACTCTTGGTGCGGTCGTTGTCGATGGCCTCGGCGGTGAGCTTCCCGTTGACAAAATGACGGAGGTGGTTGCCTTCGGCGATAATGACGAGGTCGTTCCACTCACCAGCATGAATGGCTGCTTTAATTTCAGTGGGCGCGAGGCGGATGCCAATCGGTGAGAGTTGGGGTTTCCCGGTAGGACCGAACTCGCCAATGCGGATACGTTCGCCTGGTTGGACGAGAATGCCCCGACCTTTCTCTTCATAGAGCATCCCGGTGTAAGTATTGCCTGCATCCATATCGGCTTGGTAGCCGCCGACGACCCAGTGGGCTGGATCAATCAGGCGACTGCGATATTGCACACCGGAGTTGGCGAAATTTTTATCGTTGTTAGCGACTAACTTAAATTTTGCATGCAATTCAAAATTGGTGACCACCCCGCCTTGCCAAACAATAAAAGTATTACCTGTGAGCGGGGTTTCTGCCGTGCTGCGTCCGGTAATGGCTCCATCTTGGACAGACCAAAAATTAGTATTACCAGACCAGCCAGCGAGATCGTGGCCGTTGAAAAGTGAGCTAAAGCCAGGTTCGGCAGCTTGGGCTAGGCTGGCCAAAAGGCTGAGAACGGTGCAGCGGGCGATTAAGCGGAGGGATAATTTCATAGATGAGCGGAGCAGGCGGTAAGCTCACCGGTGAAAAATACCTGAGCTTAAGTTAACGAGGGAGTTGACGAAAAAATTAGGGCTGCGGGACAAACATCGCATCGGCGGGATTGCCTCCGGAAAGAATATAAGCGAGCAGGTCTTTCAGTTCATCGGGATTGAGGGCGTTGATGAGCCCGGGTGGCATCATCGAGACGGGGTAAGGTTTGCGTTCGATGATCTTGGAGATTTCCACGCCCATGGCCTCATCAGGCGCAAACGGATTAGTCATTACTTTAATCCAACCATCCTCTTCGCCGAGCACGCGACCAACGATGGCGTTGCCCTCGGGCATCGTGAACTCCTCGCTGCCGTATTGATCGCTGATCACGAGGGAAGGTTCGATGATGTTTTCCAGCAAATCACGCACGCTGTAGCGACGGCCGGCGTCGGAAATATCGGGAGCAATGCCAATGCCTTCACCGTTAAAACGATGGCAAACTGTGCACGCGGTGGCGGCAAACATGGCTTTGCCTTGAGCAAAATCACGACCGGTGAGCTTCGCGGGAAAAAGCGGGAGCGTGTCTTTCAGGGTGTAGGCCCGACCGGGACCACGCGGAATAACCGCGCCGGTGACGATCGCATGCACGGGGGCTTTGGAAAGTTCATCGAGGACGGTGCGTTCGGCTAGGTTGGGAACTTTGGCGAGAGATTCATTGCGGATATTCTTTAAAAATCCAGTGAAGCTGGCGCCTCCCATCCAATGATGGGTGCGCGGGAACCAAGCGAAAAATTTCTCGCGCAGTTCTGGGGTCCAGCCGACCGTGGCGTTCCGAAGCGTATAGGCGACGGCGATTTGCTGACGATCAGGCCGACTCGCGGCTACTTTGGCTACGATTCCGCCGTACCCATCATTACGCGCGAGCAGTGCGTGACTCGCGAGTTCTTCGGCGGAGGTCCCCTTGGGTTCTGCTACGGTGAGAAGCGGAATCGCTCGTCCTACGATCGTCGGTGAATCAAGATAAACTAGCAGAGCCAAAAGTTCCCGATTCATCAAGGCGTCGGATTGGGGGAAAAGTGGATCCAGCTTTATTAAGAGACGGGCGCAGGTGGCGGCGTCCGGTTTTCCCATGCGGGTGAACGTGAGCTGCCAAGCGCGCAGAAGGCGAAAGCGCAATTCGATCGGTTGCTGGATGAAGTCGAACTTAATGAGAGCGTCGATCAGTCGTGCCTGATAAGAATGTTCACCCACCCGGGCGAGGGCGGTTAACGCCTCGAGGGCGGTAGAAGGATTTTTTTCCTGTAAAGCGCGCTTCGCCCAATTTTGGGGGAGTTGACGCTCTAGGGCGGCGCGGGCGGCGAAACGAACAAAACGATCGGCATGCCCAAGGTGTGGCCAAATTGTATCGATGGCCTCGGGACCAACTCCCTCCACATGTAACGCTTCGAGTGAATGGCGGAGTTTTACCTCTGGGGTGGGGGCCGGCGGCGCGACGGGCTGAGTATTTTCTGTTCCGACGTAAGTAACGCGATAAAGAGCCGATTGGGTCTTGCGGCCACCAACGATGAAGTAGAGCGCGCCATCATTAGGGTTAACGACGAGATCAGTGAGCGGGAGAGGTTTGCCGGAAACGAATTCTTCCTTGGTTCCGCGAAAGGTGGCGCCATCCGGCGTGAGGTGGATGGCGTAGAGAGTCCCGTAGGTCCAGTCGCAGGCAAAGAGGGCTGTCTGATAGGCTGCAGGAAATTTTGCGCCAGTGCCGAAGACCGTTCCCGTGGGACACCCAGGACCGATGTCAAGGGCGGCCGGCAAACTGTCACTATAATAGGCGGGCCAGCGACCGGCGCCACTGCGCCAGCCATAATCACCGGCGTCCACCACGTGATTAATCCGGGTCGGCATATACCACGGCGCGCCTTGATCCCATTCCATGTCGGAATCGTAAGTGAAGAGCTCGCCATTTTGGTCGAAGGCCAGATCGAACTGGTTGCGAAAACCGAGCGCAAAAAGCTCCACCGATTTGCCCTCGGGATCAGTCCGGGCGATATAACCGCCGGGAGCATATTTATTTTTGGCATGGCCGCGGGCATCCCACATGCGCGGCAGGAGGTGGTCTTCATCCCAGCGGACCGCGCGGGATTTTTCCATATGCGCCGGCAGGTCGGTGTGATTGCCATTGGCAAAGTAGATGGACTTTCCATCGGGTGACAGGGCGAGCGAATGCGGACCGTGCTCGCCGCCTCCCTTCATTTCCCGCAGGTAGGTCATTTCTTCAAATTGATCATCACCATTGGTATCGCGCAGACGCCAGAGGCCGCGCTTGTTGGGTACCTCGCCCACCATGACATAGAGGCTATTGAAAGCGTAAAGCAGGCCATGCGCACCGATGGCCGGTACACCTCCTTCAGCGTCGCGCATTCGTTTGGGGATCGCCTCAAAATCAGACGTCATCGAAACCGCGGGCAAGGTAACATTCAGGCGTTCTACCTGCGTCCCCGTGGCTGTATTGATCGGCGGCAAGCTGATACGATAGAGACTACCGTATTGGTCGGCCGTGAGGAGCCGGCCTTGGGGATCTAGGGCGATACTGACCCAAGAGCCTTGTTCTGCTTTGGGTACACTGTAGAGCAAGTCCACCTTGAAGCCTGGCGCCACTTGCAAGGCGGCGGGAGTACTGGCCTCAGGTAGATCGCTCGGTTTTTCGTTGGGGATTGGTTCAGCAGAGAGCGTAAGCGCGGTGCAACTGAGCAGCAACCAAGCCCGCGCCAGCGTGGCAGCTGCGTTACGGTTTGGATGAGTGGGGGAAAAGCAGGCTGAGCCAAATGATGCCGAAATGATCATGGGGTGAGGAGCGAGTTGCCGGATGTGCTCGCGAGCGATTGATTAATACGAGGGTCGCAAAGTTCGATCGTAGCCACCAGCGGGTGTTTGGGCGGCAAGGGGTGATCCTTGAGATACGCTGAAACATTTTTAGTTACGACTAATTGGCCATACATCATCGCCCAGTGGCCGGGGAAGGTGCAGACAAATTCATAGATTCCTTCGGTCGTTGGCGCCGAAATTTTAAGCGTCGCCAGTTGATCCGTCTCGAGGATTTTGGTGGCCGCGATTACGTCAGGGGTGTCGGGAATAAAAGCTCGGCCATTCGCATCCAGTTGTTCCGGCAGCATCGTCATCGCCGCTAGCCCGACACGTTCGCGCGAGCCGGGTTTCACCACGACTAAATTATGGGGGAGGCCGTCGATATTTTCGAAAATGATTTCGAACGGTTTGCCTGCTTCAACGACGAGGCGCGCGGTATCAAAACGCATCTCTTCGGGCACGGTGGTGACGGTGAAAACCGCTACGCGCAAGCCGGCCAGGGTGGCGCGGAGTGTTTCGGCTTCCGCCGCCGGTAGTGTTCCCAGCAGATCATCGGCGACTTGCACGGTTTCGCTATAGTCGCGTCGCAAGTGGCCGAAAATGTCGCGCTCGGTGCGTTCGCTCGGGTGGGTGTTCGCCGCCCACGCTACGAGGATGCGGGCGGTGGCGGCGGCGCTGTCCGCCGGCCAACTAGCGCGGGGTAGGACGCGGAGACCTTGGGCCGCCGCGGGAATTTGGTCGCCGCGCGCAATCAGGTCGGCGAGTGCGTTGAAAACCGCTGTCGGTTCGCGCCGCGTGCTGACCGCCGTTCGAATCGCCTCGCGCTGGATCGCCGTGACCGTGGCGGGCGGTCCCGGAAGATCGGCCACTTTGGTCGCTAAGATTGGCATCACGATTTCATAGGCGGTCGCGCGAAGGGCGGCATCGGGGATTAAGGAAAGTCCGCCGAGGAAACTGGCCTCGGTCAGCGGAGATTGGAGGGCTTCCGTCCAAAGAGCCGTGAGCGAACCGTCGGCGAGGGCCAGCGCAGCCCAAGCGAAGGAGCGACCCTCCGCGTTGTCGGTGAGGGCCAATTTATGAATGGCCGGGCGTTGGGCGCGGAGGTCTGCGGCCGGTTGGGCGAGGAGGAGGCGGCCGACGCTTTTAACATCGATCTCGGCTGGTGAATCAATGGTGGTGAGCAGCAGTGCCACGCGATTGACCTGACGAGCCGCGGCCACGGCGGTTAGAGCTTCGGCGCGCACGCTATCGTTGATGCCCTTACGGCCTAAGATGTTTTCCTGCACCTCGACGGTGCGCGGTAATTTTAGGAGATCGGCTACGGCCAAGGTGCGGAGCAAGTAACGAAAGCTAGCCTCATCACCGCCGGCGATGGCGGCACCCTCACTGATGCTCTGGGCCCAGAAAGGCCGCAGTTGGCGGAGGGTTTCGCCGATGGTGTAATCGAGATAATAATCAATCGGCCGTTTGGTCGCTGCGAGCGCGACTTCGGTGGCCCCAACCTCAGAAAAAAAGCTAGCGGCCCGAACGGCGTGGAGTCGCACGCGAGCATTTTCATCGGTGGCTTTGCTTTGGAGCAACGTGAGTGCGGTGGGTAAGCGGTCGCGCCAGTAGCCGAGCACACGAACGGCCGCGGCCCGAGCATCGGCGTTGGGGGAATTTAAGACGCGTTGCAGAAGATCCTCATCGACGACATTGTGCCATTGGTGGAGCCAGAGCGCTTCGGTGAGGTGATGGGCGTAGTCCGGCGTTGTGGGATTAAGTGAAGCGAGCCAAATTTTTGCAGCCGCGATAACTTTCGCTGTGTCGTGGCGGCCCAGTTCAATTTTAGCTAAGTTGCGGATTTGATTCTCGGGGCGCTCGAGAAGTTTGAGCAATGCCGGGATGGGTTGACCAGCAATGACGGGCGGGGTGGCCAGCGGGCGACCTTCGTAAGTGAGACGATAGATGCGGCCGTGGCTGTGGTCACGGTTGGAGTCGCGCAGATGGCTCTGGAGATGGCCGATCAGAGGCGTGCACCAATCGATGACGTAGATCGCGCCATCGGGGCCCACGGAGGTATCAATTGGCCGAAAATCTCGATCGGTCGAAGACATGAGATCAGTCTGACGCTCACCCTTAAGGCCGGCGCCATCATCAACGAGTTTGAGGCGATAGATACCCTGAAAGCCAATGACATTGGGGTTGAGATAATTTCCCCAATACTCCGGCGGGAAATGCGTGCTGGTGATGATGCTACTCCCAGCCGAAGGCCGGGAAGGTCGGTCCCAGATCGTTTTTAATTTGGGATGCTTTTTCGGATAATCGATCTTCCCGCTGATGGCGGCGCCGAAATAAGTGTGGTTGCCGGTAGCGTCGGTGATAAAATCATTGCCCCAATAGTCGAAGGCGCGGCCGTGTGGGTTCATGAAATTATATGAGGCGTAAGTCTCGAGTTTCCCCGTGCGCGGCTCAAAGCGGTAGATGGCTCCGTCGATGTTGCGCACTGGTCCGAGGGCTGTCTCGATCTGCGAACGGTGAAAGACGCCGTCACTTAAGAGAATCGCGCCACCGGGTTCGTAAACGAGTGAGTTGGCCGTGTGGTGGGAGTCGGCGGAGTCAAGGCCCATCAGGACGCGCTCCTTGGTGTCAGCTTTGCCGTCCCCATCGGTATCGCGCGCAAACCAGAGATCCGGCGCCTGCATGACGAGGAGGCCATCTTTATAAAATTGAAAACCAGTGGGACAGTTTAGGTTGTCGAGAAAATGAATGCACTTATCAGCGCGACCATCGTGATTGGTATCTTCGAGAATAATAATACTATCCCCGAGCGTCGACGTTGGCGTGCGTTCAGGATAATTAGGCCAGACTGAGACCCAAAGCCGGCCTTGCGGGTCCCAAGCCATCTGGACCGCATTAGCCAATTCCGGGAATTCTTTTTCGCTGGCGAAAACATTTACTTTCACGCCAGGCGCCAAAGTCATTTTGGCGAGCGCTTCATCCGCGCTGAGGTAATTGTAGGTGCCGTCGGGGTTTGGGCCGGGTTTATTTGTACCAAAAGGCGTGACTGGCGGCAGTGGGATCACCTCCGGTGGGGCGCTCTCACCCCGCGCCATCGCCCAAAGCTGGCGATCGCGATTTGCGGTGAGCACATCGCGTTGCGCCATTTCTTCCTGCATAATCTGATTATTGGTCAGCTTGGGTTGATCCTTCGCGGATTCATAGGCCAACTTGGAGCGATCACCGTAAACATTAAATCCGTCCATCGTCCGATAGCGCGCATGCCATTCTCGATTTTTAGCCGTCACCGCGGTTTGCAGCGCGGTGAGATTACCGGGGGGGATCGCTTCACCGAAGAGCGCCTGGAAAATGACCGGCGCGAGCGCAGCATCGCCCGCGGCGCTGAGATGCAGTCCGTTGATAGTCAGGGAACGACCTTCGGCCGCCGCTTCGGCGTAAAGTTTTTGGGCCGGAGCAAAAAGATCGATAAACGTCACGCCGGCTCGGTCGCTCGCAACTTCCGCCATCGCCGCGGCATAAAGCGCGAGGTTGCGATTGTTGGCGGCGGGGATCGCGTAATTGCTATCGGGCAAAATTTCATTGGCGATCGGCGAGAAGAGTACGATGTGCGGAGCCCCGTGAGTACCGTAGTTTTTGCTCCGCGTTTCGCTGAGGAAGGCGGCAAGATCGGCCTTGAATTTGGGTAAACCATCGGGCCCCGCAAAAGATTCGTTGAAGCCGAAAAAAGCAAAAATTACGTCGGTGCCCGTGCGGCTGAGCCATTCATCTGGTGTCCCGAAATCTTTAGAGCGTGCGCGGGTGACGAGTTCATCACCCGTCACCGCTAGGTTACGAAATACCAATTCGTGCTTCGGGTACTTGGCATGGATGAGTGTCTCAAGCATGCTCGCGTGCTGCATGCGATCAGCCAGACCGTTACCGATAAATGCGATGTGCGCTCCTAAGTTAAGCGCGATCGGTGTATTGATCGCCGCTGGGGTGGCGGGGGGCAGAGCGGCGGGGATGGTGCCACCGGCTGGCAAAGTTTTGCCCAAGGCGTGATCGGCCGGCGTGAGTCCAGTCCGATGGCCGGCGAAACCGTAAGGACGCGGCGCGTAATGATCGAAAGGCGTGACGTCGGCCTTGTTCGGTACGGGTAATCCAGCGGCCCAGTAAGTGGCATTAACAATCAGCCGGCGGAGCGATTCTTGCTCAAAGTCAGTAGCGGCGCCGAGCGTAGTCGTAAAAATTTTAGCGATCGCGCCGGTAGTCGTTTGATAGTTCCGCGTCCAAACGATGGGCATCGCGGGGGCATTGACCGCCTGTTCAATTTTAGCGGCCGTTGATTTGCGGTAGGTGGCGGGAGCATCCGTTGGATGCATGCCTTGGAGGACGAGGCCGCGAGCCAGAATTTTCGCATCGCTCGGGGGGGTGGCTTCATAGACATCCGTCGTGCCAAAGAGACTAGTAACTCCGTTAAAGAGTGAATCAGCCGCGCCGGCCGGTTCGATGACGCCCCGCGTCGCTTCAAATTTATGTTTACCCCAGTGGCTAACCCAGGTCTCGCCCAAGACACGTTTGCCGAAACCGCCTGGGCTAGTCGTTTTATTATTCCACGTGTAGTCGAACCATCGGCTGCCGGCGGGGAAATTAAAAGCGTGGGTAGAAGTGCGGAGCGCAATAATGGGCACCCCGCGCTGGTGAGCAGCGACAAAATGTTTCATGGCCTCATCGGACCAAGCGCGGAAGCGCAGGGACATGATGATGACGTCAGCGGAGTCGAGGGCTTCCGCTCCAGGCAGTGAGTGCGGGTTGGTTGGGTTGATCGTGCCATCGGCATCGAGGGCGAAGAGCACGGTCGTCTTGAAACCGTGACTTTGACTCAATATTTTCGCCAACATGGGCAGCGCTTCTTCACTGCGATATTCTTCATCGCCGGACAAGAGCACGACGTGTTTTCCCTTCGCGGGGGAACTGCGGGCTGGCTCTAGCTCGAGCCGCGTGTTGTCAACGGCACCCAGCACCACCGCGGTTAGGAAAGGGAGCAAGAGACGAATCGAACGGGGTAAATTGATCATGAGCGGTAGCCGGCTGCGGCAATTTCACGACGGAGAAAAGTGTGGCCAGATTCGGCGATGTCCCAAGCCGGCGAGTACTCGCGCCAGACGTTGATCGCGTTGGCAAAGGCTGGATCGGAGCGACTAAAGGCTTCGATGGCCATCCAGCCGTCATAGCCAACTTCACGCAGGGCAACCAGGTTTTCTCGGAAATTAATGTGTCCAGAGCCAGGGGTACCGCGGTCATTCTCGCTGAGGTGAACATGCTTGAGGACCGGCGCGATGGTGCGGATCGCATCAGGAAATGTTTTTTCCTCCATGTTGGCGTGGTGCGTATCATACATCCCGCGCACGTTAGGATGATCGGTTAGCTCAACTAACATGCGCAGTTGGGCCATGGTATTGCACAGATAACACTCAAACCGGTTGAGTGCTTCAGGGCAGAGCGTGACGCCCGCCTGCTTAGCGTAGTCGCCAGCGGCGCGCAGGGTGTCTGCGCTGCGCTGGTATTCATCAGGGTGAATATCGGTACGCGTGAACGTCGCAAAGGCGGAGTGAAATGGCCCGCACAGTAGGCTGGAACCGCAATCCACGGTGCGGTCGATATTCCATTTGAGCAGATCGAGGCCTTTGCCACGAATTGCGGCGTCGGGGCTGGCCGGATTGGCGTCGGCCCCGAGGATGGTGACGCAGGTTATTCCGAGATTGAGATCGGTGAGTAATTTTTTGAGCCGCTTATAGGCGGCGGGATCTTGTTGGCCATTGCAGATCTCAATACCGTCATAGCCGATTTTCTTAAGACGTTCGATGTGCGGGAAAAACTCGTCGGAAATCGAGGCAGTCCAGGCGAGGAGATTGAAGCTGAGTTTAGGCATGGGAGTTAAAGGCGGTTGTAAGGGAGTAGGGCGAAGCGGAGGGTGGCCGGCAGATGACCGCGGTCAGGTTAATGGCTGCGGCCTCCCTAAAAAATTTTAGCAAAGCTAAGTTACGCTTTTTTTACAGTGGTCCAGCGACCAGAGGCGGCTGATTTAAGCACGGCATCAGTGACGTAGTCGGTGGCGAGACCATCGCGGAAGGTGGGGGCCGCTGGCCGGCCCGACTCGATGCCCTGAAGGAAATCGGCGACTTGGTGCACGAAGCTGTGCTCGTAACCGATGGCGAGCCCCGGTACCCACCAATTTTTCATGTAAGGCTGATCCCCGTCGGTGACGTGAATGTTCCGCCAGCCGCGGGTGAGTCCACCGTCCTTATGATCAAACCATTGGAGGCGGTGTAAATCATGGAGGTCCCAGAAAATGGAACCGTTCTCGCCATTAATTTCGAAGGTGTAGAGCGCCTTGTGGCCACGAGCATAGCGTGTGGACTCAAACGTAGCGAGGGAGCCGTTGCTGAAGCGCGCCAAAAAGGCGGAGGCATCGTCGATGAGGACTTTTTGTTTTTTGCCAGTGAGGGAGTGTTGGCGCTCTTTGACGAAGGTCTCCGTCATGGCGGTGACGGAATCGATTCCGCCGTTGAGCCACAGGGCGGTATCAATACAGTGCGCAAGCAGATCACCGGTGACGCCGCTGCCGGCGATAGAGGCGTCGAGGCGCCAGGTGCCGGGTCCGCCTTGGGGAACGTCGGCATTGATCGTCCAATCTTGGAGGAATTTGGCGCGGTAGTGGAAAATTTTCCCAAGGCGGCCTTCATCGATCAGTTGTTTGGCCAGAGTGACGGCTGGAATCCGACGATAGTTATACCAGACCATGTTAGCAATTTTGGCCTTCTCGACCGCCTTGGTCATGGCGAGTGCCTCGGTGGGATTCATGGCGAGAGGCTTTTCACACAAAATCATCTTACCCGCTTTAGCCGCGGCGAGGGCGATTTCGTAGTGAACGTTGTTGGGTGCCGCGATGTCGATGAGGTCGATGTCTTTGCGTGCGATGAGGGCGCGCCAGTCGGTTTCCACGGACTCGTAGCCCCAGTTGGCGGCGAATTCGGCGGCTTTGACGCCATCGCGGCCGCACACGGCTTTGAGGACAGGCTGAATTTTTCCGGGGAAGAAATTACGGACTTTGCGGAAGGCGTTGGAGTGCGCGCGACCCATAAAGCCGTAGCCAATCAGACCAATGTTGAGTGATTTCATAAGAGGAGAAGTAAAGGAACCGTGAGGAGAGATTAAATAAAACGAGCGCCGTGGGGGAGGGGGCTTGGCCTGTAGTCGGCCAAGCTCATCGGGTGGTTCGCCAACGCTTATTCCCGCAGCCCCGCTGGCTTTAGCCGACCCAGCCGTGATTTTTCCGAACCTCGATCATCGCGGCGAGAATGTCATTCCACGTCTGCTGCTTCAGCATTACTTCATTGGGGAACATGCAACCATCCCAGCAGATGTGTTTGATTTTTTTAGTTACTTTACCCTGGGCGTCGCGGAGCCAGTAGCCGGAGTCGCGCGGGATATTTAATTTACCCTTGGGATCGGTCGCGAGGCAGTGGCGGCCGGTCTTTTCGTGGGAACCTGAGCCAAAAACGGTGCCATCGTTCTGCGCGACGTGAAAATCGATCGTCCAGGGACGCAAAGCCGCGGTGAGCTTGACCATCGCCTTGTGGAATTCGGCTGGTTCCCAGTGGAAATTTTTCGGCACGATGCGGTGGGCTTCAGCATTCTCACCAAGGGTGTAGAGGAGGGTGTGCGACATATCGGCTTGGAAGCCGACAATTTTTGGCATGTTCACCGCCTCAAGGAGGTTCACCATGTTTTTCCAGCTGTGCATGGCACCCCAGCAAATCTCGCCTTCGGCCGCCAAGCGCTCGCCGGCGTCTTTGGCAATTTTGCCTGCTTCACGAAATGATTGCGCGATGAGTTTGGTGACGCCCTTAGGATCGGCATCCCACGTCTTGACGCTGGTCGCGCTGTCGATGCGCACGATGCCATGAGGCCGTACTCCGAGTTCGCGAAGTTTTTGCGCGATGCGAATCGCTTTGCGGACATGATTAACCCAATTCGCGCGGGCGGTGGCGTCACCACCAGCGGCCGCGTCGAACCATACGGGGGCGACGACAGAGCCGACGACTAATCCCTTGGCCTTGATTTTAGCGGCGAGGGCCTTGATGCCATCGTCTGAAATATCGATATCCGTGTGCGGATTATAGAGGAAGAGATCGATGCCATCGAATTTCACTCCACCGACATCCGCTTTGGCCGTTAGCTCAAGCATCGTGTCGAGGGAGATGAATGGCTCTGCGCCAGGGCTGCCTTTGCCGACGAGGCCGGGCCAAGCAGCGTTGTGGAGTTTGGGGAAGTTATTGTCAGGCATCGGGAGTGGGGGGTTGAGGTGAAGTTAAGGGGAGGGATCAGAATTTGTTCTGACGGTAGGCGCCCATTTTAGGCGCGGTGGGATTTACTTCCGGTCCGAAGTAGCGCAGGCAAACCAGCGGTTCGGTGCTGCTGGTGTTTTCAAAAGTGACGCCCGCCTTGGCGCCGTCTTCGGTACAGA
>CAIVJE010000140.1 GCA_903906135.1 uncultured Verrucomicrobiota bacterium
CTCATGCTCGCCCTTTTCTGGGCCGGGGAGCAGGCCACTACCGCCGCCGGGGTGACCGAATTGGCGGCGGAACTTTATCGCGTTAACCCCATCGAGAGTTTCGACACTATTAGCCTAGCCGCGCGGACCGCTGGTGGCGTGGCAATTAATTTTTATGGCACCCATGCCGGCCAAACGGAACGCGCGCCAGAGATTCGGCTCCAGGGTGCGACTGGCCAGATCAGCTGGATATATGAGAAACAATACACGGTATCAGTAGGGTCTGCCGCCCCACTCATAACTCCCGTACCCGAGCAACTCGAGACCCGCTTGAGCGTGCTCGAAGCAGTGATCAACCGGTTACACGGAGCCAGCTCCTTTATCGTCGAGCCAAATCTAGCGCGCGCACACACTCGGCTCATCAATGCACTGCATCAATTTTTTCCCATTCATACGGTCGCTGCGCCCCATCAATTTTTAGACCAGCCGCCGGCAGGCAGCGGCTACCGCCTCCAGAATATTGATGCCCTGCTGGATGAAGCAGCCGAGCGCAATGTGCTGTTGAGCGAAACCGCCGCGCCTTGGGCGGTGCGTGGAAAAATGCATAGCTTGGGCGATTATCAAGCGTTCGCGGGCTGTTGGACGCCGCCCGCGTAGATTCGTTCGTAAGCAACGCGGCCGGCAAAAAATTTAGCAGGCTTAATTTCGTTTAGTCGGAGCGGAGGCTAAATCCCAAATCGTTAAACCACGCAAAGCCTCTCGCGCTACGGCGCGGCCGAAGAAGAGACTCATGCCATAGCCGACCACTACACAGGTCGCAATTGCCACTGCCGCATGCAAAAAGACGCTGGTGTGGGTATAATTCTGCACCCACCACGTCACGACGATGCTCGTCAACGCGCCAATCATAACACCGGGGGCATTGGCGCGACGCGTCAAGAGACCCAGCGCAAAAACACCCGGAAAACCCCCGCCGATTAAAGCGAGCAATTTTAGATATTGGTCCCAAAGCGACACCACATGGAGCGAAGCGATTAATGCCGCCATGATCGTGGCGAGCCCACCCGCTACCAGCGTCGTCCAACGCGCCTGGCGCAGACGCTGGGCGTCATCGGTCGCGACCCTAAAGAAAGATGAGAAATCTGTGACGATAATCGCCGCCGTGGCATTCAAGGCACTCGATAACGCCCCCATGGCCGCAGCAAACAAGCCGGCGATAATGAGACCGACCATGCCGTGCGGCAGTTCGTTCACGATGAAATACGGGAAAATGGCATCATTCGGCAGCGCCGCGGATAAGCGCTCAGGGTGAGCCTGATAAAAAACGGCCAAAGCCGTCCCAACAAAAAAGAAGATGATCGTAGACGGCAGCCCGAGCAACGTGCCGAGAATAACCGTACGCTTAGCTTCACGGGCATCCGCCGTCGCCAAGGCGCGCTGCATCAGCGGCTGATCCGCCACTTGCGTAAAAATTGAGCCGAAGAACATCCCGATAAAGACCCACACCGTCGGCGTGCTGATATCTAATGACCAATCCACCATGTGAAATTTTCCCATCGCAGTGCCCGTGTTAATGATTCCCCCCAGCCCACCCGGAACCCCGTGAGCCATAAACCAAATCGCCGTGCTCACACCCCCCAACATAACCCCGACCTGCAGGACATCCGTCCAGACTACCGCCTCAAAACCACCTTCCATCGCGTAGATCGTCGTGACGGTCCCCATCAAAATAATACTGAGGTAAACATTTAAACCCGTGACGGTCGCCAGCGCGAGCGCGGGGAGCAGCATCACGACACTCATGCGTCCGCAAATTTTTAGCAGTACCGCGAGACCGGCCCCCAACAAACGCACTTTCCGACTAAAACGGCGTTCTAAATAATCGAAAATCGTCGTGAGATTTAAGCGCCGCAGCAGGCCCACAAAAATCAATCCCACCACGATGCCCGCGAGCGATTGGGCCGGGCCCGATCCAAAAGCGAGCCAGTCGGATTGAAAGGTTTTGGCCGGCAGCGCCATGAAACTAATACTGCTAGCCCCGGTGGCGAAAAAGCTAATGCCAGCCGCCCACCAGAGAACTTTCCCATCACCTAAAAAGAAGCTCCCCCCTGCTCGTCGCCGGCGAGCACACCACCAACCAATGGCGAGATTCAGCGCAAAATAAATCGCGAGCGCCACGTAGTCAGGCCACGTCAGCGTATGGGGTACCAGGATACTCGGAGGGTTCATCGTTGGGTATTAAAGGACTGAATATTCAAATGAGGGGTAACCATCACCCAACAAACCTACCACGTTTAGTCTCAGCTAAGTCCGCAAGAGTTAATTGCACTAAAATAAAACCAGCCCAAGCTCATGGCTGCGTTTGCAGGACAAAATGAGTGGCGGCACCATAAGTGACCTCAAAATAATCTTGGCGCCGCACGACCGCATAGGTCTGCGCGTCAGTAGTGATCGTGACCACGAGTCCGGGTAACGCCCAGCGATCACGCGTAATTTTATCAAGCTGGGCCGCGGGCGCCGCGATTCTAAACATGGCATCCCCCGTAGCGGTAATCGTCAGTTGGTTTTTTTCGGCGCGCGCATCGAGCTTCGCCGCCTGCCGCAGCACGATCCAACCCACGTCACCCGACGGCATTTGCCAATGAATCGTTGCCGGATGAAATTGACTCTTGGTTTTAGGAAGGTCGCGGGTGAGCCCGGTGGCTTCCGCTCCAATCATGACAGTTGTTCCGAGCCAAGCCGTCGCGACGCGTTGACCATCCGCGATGGGGCGAGTGAGTTGCCGCTCCCCCTGAAAGTGCTCGAAATGACGGCGGGCATCGGCGGGCATGGCGACTCCCAGAATAGTATAGGTCGGAGTACAGAGAAAATCTCCGCCATGCTCCATCGGCTGGTCCACCGGCGGTAACGGGGTCAATTCCACGGGTAAGGCCAGCCCGAGCCAGACGCCAACTAACGAGGCGTAGCGGTTTAAATCAATTCCGTAGGCGCGATCATACGGCCCGGCCATATTCTTTAAACCCGCGTGATAAAATTGCGCGAGATCCCGCCAGAGCGCGGCCTCCATCGTCGCGCCGAGCTCGCGCAAGCGCGGAGTAACCCCATGACGACGCAGCAGCGCCAAGCCGTAGAGATCGACCCCGTAATACGTGGGCGAATTATATTCATCAAAACTTTCATGGGGCTGAAATGCGGTGTAAATTGCCTCGACCCACGCTTCGCCGGCTCGCACCCACTCGGGGCGGCGCAAACGTTCACCCGCATACGACAAAAGAAAACCCTGCATCAAAGCGATATTGGTATAAGCCGGACGCAATCGACCGTGCTTTAATTCCCCTTCAACCGCGCGGCGGATCGATGCTTCCATCGCGACCCGCTCAGCCGCCGGAATCCGATCCTCGTACTCAATGAGCGCCAGCGCTAAGACCGTGCCAATGAACTGACGCCAGTTAGGATCATAATCGTGCCACATTTGCGCCGCTAGTGGCGGAGTCGCCTCGCCGGCCGAGCGGCGATACGTTCCATCCCAGGGCATGGTCGGCTGATCATATTGCTGAGCCAACACCGCGCGAAATAAGCGCAAACTGCGGGCTAAGTCCCCCGGTTGGTCGCGCTGCAACAAACCGAGGGCGTACCACGATGATCCCCTCACCCCGAGAACCAACTCGGCGCCCAGCGGCGCGGAAGGGGGCAAGGGAGCCACCTGCGCATCCCACGCGGCGTCGGCGCTCCGCAACGACGCGAGCAGCATCTCCTGCGCCCGAGGCGGCAGCGGCTCGCGGGCGGGCAGGCTGTGCCCCCAGAGGACGAACAAAATACTAAGCCCAAGCTGCCCACCCTGCTGAACAAGCAACGCACCAAGCCGCCGAGGTAATAGCTTCATCACTAGAGCAAAAGATTTTCTGCGCCCAAAAGCCAGCCGCGAGATGTCCGCCGCCCCTCGTTTATAATTTTCTGAACGGCGGGTGTCCGCCGCTGATCCTGCTCTTGCGGCGACGGGATTGGAGGCGAGTAGAATTGCACGCCAGCAACCACCCCCATAACGTTGGCCGTGCCGGTCTGCGTGAGGCGAATCCATTGCGCATTCGTCGGTGGAAAATAAATTTCCAAGACGGGTCCATTGCCATAAAATGCGCTGACTACCGGTTCGCGAATTTCTGGTTCGCTGAGCACCAACTCCAGCCGATCGCCGGCGCAGACGCAGGAGCCGCCAGCGCGGCAAATCAGAGACGAGAGTAAAAACAGCTCGCCTATAGAATACCTCTAAAAAATCTCATGCGCAGATGAGCAAAACCCGCTCAGGGCAAAATAACCGGACGGAGGACCGCTCGGGTAACCGAAAGTTCGCTCGGGAGCGGAGCGGGTAAAGTAACTTGTCCGGTTGCCGCCCATTCCGTGCCGCGCTGAAAAGTGAGCTGAAAGCCGAGACCCTGCAGGGTTTCGACAGAGTGACCCAGTGCGGTGTGAAAGACCCGGCCAGCTCCGTACGTGACCGCGAGCAAGAGTGGTTCGTGTTCCTTCGTGCGATCAGAAAGCGCGGAGGCCAGCACGGTAAGCGAGTTCGCTGGCCCGCGTAGGCCGTGATAGAGTTCATCTTTAGCGTGGAGCCATTGGGGCGGCAGGCCACGCAGAATGGGATGCTCGGGGCTAAAGGCTTCCATCAAGAATTCGTGTTGCGGACCGTGCCCACCGGCCGGGCCGGGGGTTAAATCTCTGATCCAAACGCCGCTGCGTAACCGCAGATACGGACCGGATTTTTCGGTGCGACCACCCCAACCACCAAGACCGATCATCTCATTGTACTCGGGCCAATCAGGAAACGCGTTGTCGGCGGCATGATAGGAAACAAAGCCGCCCCCACCCCGAACATAAGCCACGAAGGCGGTGCGCACCTCGGCAGGCCAATTTTCGCCATTATAATTTGATACGACGACGGCGTAATTTTTAAAATCAGGCCGCCACTGAGCCCACCGCGCGGGGGCGTGCGCCTGATAGTCCGCTTCCGCTCGCACGAACGCCTGCAAGTTTTCAGCGTGCGCGGCTTTTTGTTCCAGCGTCGCGGCTTTAGGCAAACTCGGCGCTGTCGGTCGAGTGGGCGTCGTGGTTACCTCAACCGTGAAAAGCCCGGTGTTCTCCAAAGTCTGTTTTAAAACGGGCGTCGTCGCGGTCCACGCGTGATTATTTTGTCCATCAATAATCAAAACTTTGAGCTGAGCCGCTATCACATTGGGGCCAGTCAAAAGAAGGAGCAAACAGGCCGACCCAATTTGCTTAGAAAATTTCAACTTCAGGGAATGATTAAACATAGTTAGGGGGTGTGGGGAATAGAGTACTCACGATTTTTAAAGACCGCTCTGATGTCAGGGCTAAAATGCTGAAATCGTTACAAATTACTGCGAGCACCTTGACCGCTCAATAGAGATAAACACCGCAGGACCAGACCTGATCTTCCGCTTTTAAGCAGCGCGTCGCTAATGAGGTGAGATTGAAATATCAAAAGCTAGGCGAGGATTGATTTAACGGAGTGCCTTAATCGCGGATCGGGCCCGGCGCATTGAGGCGCAAGGCGTGCGCCGCCACGCCGGGGGCATCCCCGCGCCAAAATTCGGCGCGCTTCAAGCCAGTGGCGAGATCCACATTTGTCGGGGTTGATTTTACGGGCACCGTATCCCCCGTCTCCTCCGTCCAACGCGTGAGCACTGCGCGGAGCGCGGCCAGCGCGGGTGGCGGGGTCGCCGTCGCGGCCAAATTGCGCTCTTGGCCCGGATCCGTCGCGAGGTCAAAAAATTCTTCCGCAGGTCGGGGTTGCTGGAAAATATTTGCCTGCAGCGGGGTCAGCTGGCCTGCCACCTGGAGCGTCTTCAGCGCATCGGCACTGGGGTTGTAGAAAGTATCCGCCGCGCCCGGCTGCGGTAGATCCGGCCAAGCGTTGCGCAGGTAGACGTGCTGGCCGTGCCGCACCAGCCGGACATGGGCGGCGAAATTATGCCAATTGTGTTCGGCAAAAACATAATCGCGCACACTCGCGGCCGGATCGCGGAGAATCGGCGTTAGGCTCACGCCTTGAAAGGTGGGTGGTCGCGGAACCCCCGCGAGCTCCAAGATCGTGGGCGCCACGTCGATTGAGCTGACCAAGGCCGCAGTCTGCGCCGGTCGCGGCAAGCCCGCCGGCCAGCTGATGATCAGCGGCGGCTTGATCCCATCATCATAGAGCTGGGTTTTGGAATGAGGAAAAGGCCGACCATTATCGGCCATAAATATAATCACAGTGCGCTCGAGCACCCCCTGCTGCGCAAGTTCGCGGACCACTTCGCCGACGTGGTAATCGAGCCGAGTGATCTCATCATAATAATGCGCCAGATCAGCCCGGGTCTCCGGCGTATCGGCCAAATAGGCGGGCACCCGCACATCCGCGGGCCGGTTTATACCGGCGAAAGAGTCGGCATCCCAAATTCGATGAGCGTCGTGGGAGGCCAACCACATAAAAAATGGCTGATCTTTCGACCGGCCCCGCAAGCGATCGAGCCAGCGATTTTCACCCCCCGGGCCGCCACTTGATTCCGCACGCTCGCCGTCCCCACCCCGGTCAAAGGCCGCCACCGCCGGCCCGTTGAGCTTGTCTGCATTGGGCCCAAAGTGAGCCTTGCCGGAATGCACGGTGTAATATCCCGCCGCCCGCAGGAGCTGCGGAAACAAGGGTACGCCGGGCGGAAAAGTGCCGTGCAACTCGGCCGCGGTCTCTAAATTATGGGGATAACGACTCGTGATGATACTCGCGCGACTCGGACTGCAACTCGAGGCCGTCAGATAGGCATTGGTGAAACGCAAACCTTGGGCCGCCAGCCGATCAATATTCGGGGTGCGAATACCAGCGTTACCGTAGCAGCCGAAATCTTCCGCGCTGATGTCGTCGCCGATAATGAAAACAAAATTGGGCCGCGGATCCTGGGGGGAGGCAGCCAGCGTGAATCCCGCCACCCCGAGCGCCCAGAGCGTGAGTATTTTTTTCATATTAAAAAAAGTAAGCGCCTATTTCTTATGATCAGACCAACCCGCTGAGTCGATTAATCAGGGCTTAACTGCGGGGATAATCTCATGCCACCGCGGCATTTTATCGCGCCGATCGGCCACCGCAAATTGACCGGCACCTTGGTACATTTTGGGCCAAACTTGCTGCTCAAAGAATGTCGTGCCGGCAAAGCTCAAGGCAGTCGCATATTGAAAGCCAAACTCACGCGTGCCGTCGCGGCGCTCGCGCACATAGGCAAAGTCGGCATCGGTGCGGAGAGCGCCGTAGTCGACCGCGCCCGTCTTGACATCGAACATCGGCCGACCGCGAAGATTGGTGAGCCCGATGGTTTGGTCCAATTTCAGACCAACCGTCACGGCCTCCCCGCCCAGCATAAATTGCAAACCCAGCGTGCGACCGTCATCATGCTGATCCGGGATGAGTTTGACCTCAGTCAGCAGCTTACGATCGAAACCGCCGACCGGCACCGGCCGCAACACCGTGACGAAAGTGAGCCGCTGCCCTTTAAAGAAATAATTTTTAAGGTACTGATAAAAAGCCGACGAAGGATGAAAGCGTCGATCGATCACGCGCGTGGCCGCAACTTTATCACGGTTGCCCACAAACTGTATCAGCAGATCACGGGTATGCGGATTAGGCCAAAATTCCTTACGAATAGAAATCTGGTCCGCATGCGCGAGCACCCAATTATCCCCTTGCTCCAAGAGCTGATCGGGATGCCACGTATTGCAAAAAATCTTGCTCCCCGCGCGATCGATCAGGAGTGAGTCGACGACAATCGTGAGGCCGCTCTCCGGAGCAAATAGCGTAATGCGGTCCCCCGTATAACCCCGTTCTTCATCAACTAACCGCGTTCGCGCATAGTCGAGACTACCAAAGGTCCCAAAATGAATTTTCTCAGTCTGCACTTGATGATAAGTGGTATCCGCCCGCAGATAATCAAAGACATCAGACTCCGGGGGGAATCCGGTCCGAGCCACGATCCGGTTGTGGAAAATATCGGCGCGCCAACCTCGCCCAAACATTGCGCGATAGCCGCCGTCCGCGAGCAGCACCGTGCCAGCTTGGATCAAAGCCCCAAAAGCATTTTCATCCGCATGACCATGGTGAGGCTTCTCCTCATGCGCATCGAGTTGCGCGCGCTGGTAATCACGGGTGAAGCGGCCATACGGGCCCTCATCGCGGTAATTGAAAAGCGCATAAGTACCGGCGGCCCCCCGGAAGACGATTTTTTTAGAAAGCAAATCATCCACCACTTCCGCCGATTTATCCTGGTTCAGCGGAGCGAGTGGCACCGCCGCATCGAGCCAGCGGACCGCGAGACCCAGTCCTCCGATCGCCTCGCCCGGCAACTCCTGATAATAAGCATGGTTGGCCTCATAGAGCTGACGCGCCGCCTCCAAATAGGTACCATCGCGATAGTGACTACCAGCGAGCACGAGGTTGGCGACGTTCCATGCCCAGCTATGCGTCCAGTCCCC